>NZ_WQFQ01000010.1:0-118557 GCF_013034245.1 Ruegeria sp. HKCCA4812
GAAACCTCGTCTGCACATGCCCCCCAATGGACGCATACGCAGACGCCGCGGAATAACATCAAAAAACCCCGCCGAGTTTCGGCGGGGTTTTTCGCCAATAGGAAACTCATGTTCTGATTTGTGCCCTTTTTGGATGTCGTTTTTACCCAGCGAAGCGTCTTTTTCGCTTGCTGCGGGTGCGAAGGGCCCATAGCTCTTTGCGTGGGACACCCCTCCCCAACGAGGGGCGTGTATCTGGAAGGGTAATACAGATGAGTACTCAAAAACCGGCGACGCGGCCGGCCAATCCGCGTTTTTCCTCGGGCCCTTGCGCCAAACCCCCCACATTTGATCTGACCAAACTGGCCGATGCGGCCTTGGGACGCTCGCACCGTGCCGCCGTTGGCAAGGACAAGCTGAAAGCGGCCATCGAAGGTACGCGCGAGGTGCTTGGCATTCCGGCGGATTACAGGATCGGCATTGTTCCCGCCTCGGACACGGGCGCGGTTGAGATGGCTCTTTGGTCGCTATTGGGCGAACGCAAGGTCGAGATGCTGGCGTGGGAAAGCTTTGGGTCCGGTTGGGTGACCGATGTGGTCAAGCAGCTTAAGATCGACGCCGAGGTGAAGACCGCCGATTACGGACAGATCGTGGATCTGGCATCGGTCGATTTCGCCAATGACGTCGTATTTACCTGGAATGGCACGACTTCGGGCGTGCGCGTACCGAATGGCGATTGGATCGCCGATGATCGTCAGGGTCTGACGATCTGCGACGCAACCTCGGCCGCCTTTGCGATGGACCTGCCTTGGGACAAGCTGGATGTGACCACCTTCAGCTGGCAGAAGGTTCTGGGCGGTGAGGCCGCGCATGGGATGCTGATCCTGTCGCCCCGTGCTGTTGAGCGCCTGGAGAGCTACACGCCGGCATGGCCGCTGCCGAAGATTTTCCGCCTGACCAAGGGTGGCAAGCTGATCGAAGGCATCTTCACGGGGGCGACGATCAACACGCCGTCAATGCTGGCGGTTGAGGATTATCTGTTTGCACTGGATTGGGCCCGTTCGGTGGGCGGTCTGAAGGGCCTTATTGCCCGCGCGAACGCCAATGCCGATGCCGTGCATGCGTTCTGCGATCGGAACGACTGGATCGAAAACCTGGCCGAAGACGCTGCGACGCGGTCGAACACATCCGTCTGTCTGAAATTCACCGACGCCCGAATTCAGGACGGCGCAAGCTTTGCCAAGGCCGTGGCCAAACGGCTGGAGTCCGAGAATATCGCGCTGGACATCGGTGCCTATCGTGACGCGCCTGCGGGCTTGCGGATCTGGTGCGGCGGTACGGTCGAGACCTCGGATATCGAAGCGATGCTGCCTTGGCTAGCATGGGCCTTTGAGGCCGAAATCGCGGCGCAAACAGAAGCCGCCTGATCGCATCCCATCTTCACCGGGCCGCATCGGCCCGGACCTTTCAATACATTCAAGGACCACAAACATGGCTCCCAAAGTACTCGTTTCCGACAAACTCAGCGAAACCGCCGTTCAGATTTTCCGTGATCGCGGCATCGACGTGGATTTCATGCCTGATCTGGGCAAGGACAAGGACAAGTTGGCCGAGGTGATCGGCCAGTATGACGGTCTTGCCATCCGCTCGGCCACCAAGGTCACGCCGACCATTCTGGAAAAAGCTGACAAGCTGAAAGTGATCGGCCGCGCCGGAATTGGCACTGACAATATCGACAAGGAAGCAGCGTCGAAAAAAGGTGTGATCGTGATGAACACGCCATTCGGCAACATGATCACCACTGCCGAACACGCCATTGCGATGATGTTTGCCGTGGCGCGACAGATCCCCGAGGCCTCGACTTCGACCCATGCGGGCAAGTGGGAAAAGTCCAAATTCATGGGGATCGAGCTGACGAACAAGACGCTCGGCGTCATTGGTGCGGGGAACATCGGTGGCATCGTGTGCGAGCGCGCGCTTGGCCTGAAGATGAAAGTCATCGCCTATGATCCCTATTTGGGCGAAGAGAAAGCCGCCAAGATGGGCGTGGAAAAGGTAGAGCTGGACGAGTTGCTGTCCCGCGCCGACTTCATCACCCTGCACGTGCCGCTGACGGATCAGACCCGCAGTATTCTGAGCCGTGAAAACCTTGCCAAAACCAAGAAAGGCGTGCGCATCATCAACTGCGCTCGGGGCGGTCTGGTCGATGAGGATGCCTTGGCCGAGGCGCTGCAATCCGGTCACGTTGCGGGCGCCGCGTTTGACGTGTTCAGTGAAGAACCCGCCAAGGACAACCCCCTGTTCAACCTGCCCAACGTGGTCTGCACGCCGCATCTTGGTGCGGCAACGACTGAAGCGCAGGAGAATGTGGCGCTGCAAGTGGCCGAGCAGATCTCGAATTATCTGCTGACAGGTGCGGTCGAGAACGCTTTGAACATGCCCAGTGTGACGGCGGAAGAAGCCAAGGTGATGGGGCCGTGGATCAAGCTGGCCGGCCATCTGGGCAGCTTCATCGGCCAGATGACGGATGAGCCGGTCAAGGCGATCAATATCCTGTATGATGGTGTGGCCGCTGAAATGAATCTGGCGGCGTTGAACTGCTCGGTGGTCGCCGGGATCATGAAGAAGTTCAACCCCGAGGTGAACATGGTGTCGGCCCCGGTTGTCGCCAAGGAACGTGGGATCAAGATCTCTACCACCAACCAGGACAAATCGGGTGCCTTCGAAGGCTATATCAAAGTTACCGTTGTGACCGACAAGCGCGAGCGTTCCATAGGTGGCACCGTGTTCAGCGACGGCAAACCGCGGTTCATCCAGATCAAGGGCATCAATATCGACGCCGAGGTCGGTGCCCATATGCTCTACACCACCAACGAAGACGTGCCGGGCATCATCGGTGCTTTGGGGCAGACCATGGGCGAAAACAACGTCAACATCGCGAACTTTACCCTTGGTCGATCCGAGGCTGGCGGAGAAGCGATTGCGTTGCTTTATGTCGACGAACCCGTTCCGGCTGAGGCACGCGCCAGGCTGGCGGAAACGGGTCTGTTCACGCAGATCAAGCCGCTGGAATTTGATGTCACCTGACGTGGCCTGTTGAGTTTGAGAAACAGTTCAGGACCCGGTTGACCGAAGGCCCGGGTCCTTTGTTTTCTCGGGCTGCAATCTGCGGCACAAGCGAGCTGAACCTTACCGTCGGAGGATCTATGACACAGCCAGTCTACGTTGTTGGTGATCTGCACGGGCAGGTGGCCGAGCTGGAACGCGCGCTGTCTCTGATCCGGGGCGATGGCGGCCCGGACGCCCAGATCGTGTTTCTGGGTGACTACGTGGATCGCGGCCCGGACAGCCGCGGGCTGATCGAGCGTCTGATTGTCGGGCGCGATGCGGGCCTGAACTGGATCACTCTGCTGGGCAACCATGATCGCATGTTCGCCTGGTTCATGGAGGATACGCCGCGCCACGATCCGCATTTGCTTGTCGGCTATCATTGGCTGCATGAAAGGCTGGGTGGTGTCGAGACCCTGCGCAGTTACGGCTTGGAGTTCGAAGGCCAGATGCGTCTGGAAGATCTGCATCAGATGGCGCAGGCGGCGGTGCCGAAATCGCACCTGACCTTTTTGCGAGATCTGGTTCTGATGCATCAGACGCCCGAGCTTGCCTTTGTTCACGCAGGCATTCGCCCGGGCGTACCGCTCAACGCGCAGCGGGGCAATGACCTGGTCTGGATCAGGCAGGATTTTCATGCTCATCGGGGTCCGCATCCCAAGCTGATCGTGCATGGCCATACTCCGGTAGACCGGGCAACGCATTATGGAAATCGCGTCAATCTGGACACAGGTGCCGGATATGGGCGCCCGGTGGGTGTCGCGGTGTTCGAAGGGCAGACCTGCTGGGAATTGACCGATCAGGGCCGTTTGCCGTTGACCCCCTAGATCACCTCGCCCGGCCAAGAAATTTGGAGATTGAATATGTATGTGGCCACTTTGCTGACCAATCCGGCAGCGCCTTCGCTGGACAGCGCATTGCCCGAGTCATTGCGCAATGCGTGGGGTGGCGGGGACATCCTCTGGCTCAACCCGGATGAGGCGGCAGAGTTCGAGTTGAACGCCATCCCCGACAATCGCTGGGACGTTTGGGCAGACCTGCAAGGGATGGGGGTGGACCTGATCGTGCAACCTGCGCAAGGACGGCGCAAACAGATGCTGCTGGCCGATATGGACAGCACGATGATTCAGCAGGAATGTATCGATGAACTGGCGGATGAGGCCGGCGTCGGCGACCGGGTCAAGGACATAACGGCCCGCGCCATGAACGGAGAGCTTGATTTCGAAGGCGCCCTGATCGAGCGGGTTGGTTTGCTGAAAAATCTGGATGAACGCGTCATCGGCAAAGTTCTGCAGGAACGGATCACCCTGATGCCCGGAGGCAGGGAATTGCTGGCGACGATGCGGGCCAACGGGGCCTATACAGCATTGGTATCCGGTGGCTTTACGGCCTTTACCGCGCGGGTGGCAGAGCTTTTGGGGTTTGATGAAAACCGGGCCAACACTTTGCTGGCGGAAGATGGCAAGCTGACCGGAGACGTCGCGCGTCCTATTCTGGGGCGTCAGGCCAAGGTCGAAGCGCTGGCGCAGATTTCAACGCGTCGGGGTCTGTCGGAAAGTGACGTGATCGCCGTGGGTGACGGGGCCAATGACCTTGGAATGCTTGGCCGGGCCGGGACTGGGGTTGCCCTTCATGCCAAACCGTCGGTGGCCGCACAATGTGATGTGCGGGTGAATCACGGCGACCTGACGGCGCTGCTTTACCTGCAAGGCTATTGCCGCGCCGATTTCGTAGGCGGCTGATCAGGGCTATCTTTTATTTAACATTTGTGTTAAATAAGGGGTATGAACACACTTCTGACCACGTTTTCCGCTTTGTCCGATGCCACCCGGTTCTCGATTGTCGAGCAACTGATGGAGCAGGGCGAACTGCCTGCCGGTGATCTGATCGACGGGCGCGGCATGTCCGGCGCCGCGATTTCGCGCCACCTCAAGGTGTTGCGCGAGGCCGGGTTGGTGCAGCAACGCGTGCAGGGAACCCAGCGCATGTATTCCATCCGATCCGAAGGATTGCGGGCGATTGCCGACTGGACGATTTCCAAGCGGCAATTCTGGGAAGGCAGCCTGGATCGTCTGAGTGAAATAATTGAAAGGGAGAATTCATGGCCGACCTGAAACTGGAACGGGAATTCCCCGTCAGTCCCGAAGAACTGTTTGCATGGATCAGCGATGGTGCCAAGCTGTTGCAATGGTGGGGGCCCGAAGGGATGCACGTGCCGGACCACAACCTGGATTTCTCGCGCACCGGTCCTTGGTACTCGGTGATGGAGAACGGCGAGGGCCAGCAATACAAGGTTTCGGGCCACGTGACGCATGTCGACCCGCCTAAATCGGTGGGTTTTACATGGGGTTGGCATGACGATCAGGATCAACGCGGTGCCGAAAGCCACGTGACCCTTTCCGTTTCCGCAACCGGAAACGGTGCCCGCCTTGTGCTGGACCACCGTGAACTGGCCGATGCCGAAGCAGCTGCGAACCACACTCAGGGTTGGACGTCTTCGCTGCGCAAACTCGAAGCACTTTGCACTTAGTTTTTTGTTACGGAGGAGCGATATGCCCAAGTTTCTGTTTGTCTATCACGGGGGTCACACCCCGACCGACCCCGCCGAGATCGAGGCGACAATGGCCGCCTGGGGCGCCTGGTTTCAGGATATGGGAGACGCCCTCGATATCCCCGGAAACCCGGTGGGGCAGTCTTACACCGTCAGCAACAACGGAGTGGCCGATAACGGCGGCGCAAACCCGGCCTCGGGCTTCACGGTGATCAAAGCTGACAATATCGACGCTGCGACCGAGATGGCCAAGGGCTGCCCGATGGTCGTCAACGGCACAGGCTCGGTTGAAGTGGCCGAAATCCACGAAATCGAGATGTGAGGGCCTTAGTCGGGGAAACCCGTCGCAGGCTTGATCACGCCGCATTCCAGCCCGCGACGGCTGTATTGCGTGGCGTTCATGAATTTGCGGGTGGCCGGGTGTTCGGCCTCCAGCACGCCAAGGCTTACCAGTATCGCGGCAATCGCGCATTCACTGGCGCGGGTGGTGCCATCGGTGATCTTCAGCGCAACGCCCATGCGTTTTTCCGGGATGATGGCCACGAACACGGCCTCGGCCCCGGTTTTGATGGCCACACGTCCGTTCATCGCGCGCATCAGCTCGGTGCAGGCCCGGGTCTCACCGGCGACAAGTTCCGGGTGTTTCACCATCGCGGCCACCAGCTGCATCGCTGCATCGCTGGAACGGTCGGACCGGTCTGCGGCTGAAGCAAACCAAGCCATCGAACGTGCCAAACCGAAAAGAGATGTGGCGAAATTCGGGGCGGAGCAGCCATCGATGCCGTATGCCGGGCTGTTCTCAGCCGTTGTTTCTTCGACGGCGGACAGGCAGGCTTGTTGCACCGGATGATCAATTTCAAGGTATTCCGGCCCGGCGCCCATATGCTGTGCCAGAGTCAGAAAGCCGCAATGCTTGCCGGAACAGTTGTTGTGGATCTGGCAAGGCGTGTCGTCCGCCAAAATCAGCCGGTCGCGCGCGGCGGTGTCGGCGGGCTCCTGTGGGCCGCACCGCAGATCGTGCTCGTTCAACCCCAGATGGTCCAGCCACGCCGTCACGCGATCTGTATGGATCGCCGCCCCGTTATGCGAGGCGCAGGCCAACGCGAGGTGTTCGCTGGTCAGCCCGTATTTCGCCGCCGCCCCTGATGTGACCAGCGGAAGCGCTTGAATCATCTTGGCGGATGACCGCGGATATATGACGGATTGCGGGTCGCCCCAACTGCGCACGATCTGGCCCGTGTCATCGCAAATAACCGCATGACCCAGATGCAGACTTTCCAGCAGAGGGCCGCGCCAAAGTTCTGTCATGGGTACGGGCTGCGTCATCTGGACCTCCGAAATTTATGCGCAAAATTCTGCCAATCGCCCTTTCGCCTGTGGCGAAATCTGCGTTAGTGTGTGTATGTCGGCAATCATCGGAAGACGCAAACGAATAGACGAACTGGCAGGGTTCGCAGACGTGTCCGATGGGTATGAGGTAAGGGTCGAGCTAGGAGGCTGGACAAATGGGATCAATGCTCGTTCGCACAATAGCGGGCCTGTGTGTGGCAGGCATCGCAGCAACATCTGCAATCGCCCAACAGGCGACAAGCACCAACCGCGTTGCTGCAAAAACGGATTGGAGCGTTTTTGTCGAAGACGATCCCACCGAATGCTGGAGCGTCTCGGCACCCAAGGAAACCGTAAACACCCGCGGTGGACGTGTGGTTTCCGTACGGCGCAGCGATATCCTGCTGTTTGTGTTCTATCGCCCGAATGCCGAGGTGAAAGGCCAATTGACCTTTACCGGCGGCTACCCGTTTGCCGCGGGTTCGACGGTGAACCTGAATGTGGACGGGACCGAGTTCGAACTGTTCACAGAAGGCGAATGGGCCTGGGCCGCATCGGATGCGGATGATGCCAAGATCATCACCGCCCTGAAGCGCGGAACCGAGGCTGTTCTGACCGCCCGGTCCGAGCGCGGTACGCAGACGAAAGACACCTTCTCGCTGCTGGGCTTTACCGCAGCGATTGAAGACGCTGAGAAGCGCTGCACCAACTGATCTTGTCGCGTCGAGTGTTGAAAAGGCCCCGCCTCGTAGCGGGGCTTTTGACGTCTGGTCATCTGCCAGTTTTGATCCGTATCAAAGTTTCGCGCTCGGCAATGTGAACTAAGTGGTTCAGCCACCTAGAGAGGACATCGTGATGAAACAGAAAACTTGGATCACTCTGGTTCTTGCCGCATCCGTCGCCGTACTGAGCGCTTGCGAGAAGAACGCTGATTCCTATCCGATATCGGGCGAGCAATGTGGCCCGGAAGATCCGGTTCAGACCCTGGACGCCAGTGATTGCTACACACCGCCGCCGGTAAACTGATCAAAAAGGCCCGGCATGTGTATCGTGCCGGGCCTGCCAGCTTAGGAAACCTTTTGATCTTTGCACAGGTTCCTATATAGAGGCGCATCCCAAGCCCGATTCCTTTGAGATACGCCAATGTCGCCCAAAGCGCCGATCACCCAAGACGTCATGACCATCCCGCGCAAATTGCCCGACGGGAAGATCAACCTTGTCGGTCTTACGCGCGACAGGTTGCGCGACACCTTGATTGAACACGGCACGCCCGAGAAACAGGCCAGGATGCGCACCGGCCAGATCTGGCAATGGATCTATCAATGGGGTGTGCGCGATTTTGCCCAGATGACCAATCTCGCCAAAGCCTATCGCGCACAACTGGCCGAGCATTTCGTGATAGAAATCCCCGAAGTGGTCACGCGTCAGGTGTCCGAGGATGGTACCCGCAAGTATCTGTGCCGCATCGCCGGCGGGCATGAGGTCGAGGTGGTCTATATCCCCGAAGAAGATCGCGGAACCCTGTGCATCTCGTCTCAGGTGGGCTGTACGCTGACCTGTTCGTTCTGTCACACCGGAACCCAAAAACTTGTACGAAACCTGACATCCGCAGAAATCGTCGGCCAGATCATGATGGCGCGCGACGATCTTGAAGAATGGCCAACCCCCGGCGCACCCAAGGACGAAACTCGCCTGCTGTCGAACATCGTTCTGATGGGCATGGGCGAGCCGCTTTACAATTTCGAAAACGTGCGCGATGCGATGAAGATCGCCATGGACCCCGAGGGCATTTCTCTGTCGCGCCGGCGGATTACCCTGTCGACCTCGGGCGTGGTGCCCGAGATCGCGCGCACGGCCGAGGAAATCGGGTGCCTGCTGGCGATCTCGTTCCACGCCACCACCGATGAAACCCGCGACGTTCTGGTGCCCATCAACAAACGTTGGAATATCGAGGAACTGCTGACCGCTTTGGCCAGCTATCCCAATGCTTCGAATTCCGAACGGATCACGTTTGAATATGTGATGCTGGACGGTGTGAATGACAGTGACGAAGATGCGCATCGTCTGATCGATCACATCAAGCGACACAACATTCCGGCCAAGATCAACCTGATCCCGTTCAACGAATGGCCCGGCGCACCGTACAAGCGCAGCTCGAACAACCGCATCCGCGCCTTCGCCAACATCATCTATCAGGCCGGCTATGCCTCGCCCATCCGCAAGACACGCGGTGAGGACATCATGGCGGCTTGCGGTCAGTTGAAGTCGGCGACCGAACGGGCGCGCAAATCACGCAAACAAATCGAGGCCGAAACGGGTCTGAGCCGATAGGGTTTGGTCCATCTGGGCCAGGCTTGATCGGATCGCGCCTTAAGTGTTTTCAGGCTCTGTCTGCACGTCACAATTGTTTTGTTCAAACTTAATGTTTCAGATGCTGAAACCACATGCATAATTTGCTATATTTCTCGTGCCCGTCGCTGAATTTGCCTCTTCAATTCGATGCACAAGCCGGTGAGGTGTCCGGGTCAGAGATGGCGAGTTTTTGCGATTCCGCTAGACTGTTCCGAGTGGTGCAGAAAGCGCTCAGGTGAACTGAATTTCAGGTGGGCCACGATTATGAATGCAAGTACTTTTTCGATCATCCGTTTTGGTGCCGCCGCGCTTGCTATCGTCTCGGGTTCAGGCTTGGCCTTCGCTGACGGCCAGGACGCTCATATCGCAATCGAAAACCCTGCCGAGCTGAGCAAACAAGAGGCTTTGGAACACTACCGATCCCTCAATCGCCGCATGGCGCGTGGCTACGCCGTGGCGCAACTGGACCTGATCCTCAACTACCAAAGCTGGCCGCTTTTTAACGATGCGCCCTATATTTCGGCAACCCACGGGCAAAGGTATGTGAACAGCTATGCCAATCGCATGGCGCATAACTACGCGACATTGCAGGAAGGTGAAAAACTTCCCATGGGGTCGGTTCTTGCCAAGGACAGCATGACCGTGACGGATGAAGGTCACGTGCATCCCGGTGCCATGTTCGTAATGGAGAAACTGGCAGAAGATGCCAGCCCGGACACGGCGGATTGGCGTTACATCATGGTCTTGCCGGACGGCTCGGTCTTTGGGGACACTATGGGCGACCGCGCCGGTGCCGTGGCCTATTGCCATGTCTGCCACGAACAGGTGGCAGATCGGGACTACACGTTTTACGTGCCGGAAGAGTATCGAACACGCGACTGAGCAGGCTCAGGCTTGTTGTGCGCCCGGCAGTTTCAGTTCCGTCGCCTCGCGGCGGCTGAGTTGTTCGCCCTGCTTGCGCTTTGACAGAACTTCACGGGCCAGCGCGTATTTGTCGTCCTGCCAGAAAATCAAGCAGCCGTTGCAACCTTTGCCACAGCAACCCTCGGTGCCGATGCGGTTGGTTTTGAAACGGCGTTCGGTGCCGTCTTCGCCGATCTTTCCAACCAGGGCGTCGCGACGGCGGGCGTAGGCGCCAGGGTTGTCACGGCCCGAGGTTTCCAAACCCTGCACCAGCTTGTCAAAGCGGATGCGGCTCCAGTGTTCGTCGGTCAGGGCGCGCTCCTTGCGCAGAACGGAATAGGCGGGGAACCGGGCGCGCAGATCGTCGATATCCTCGTGGTCGAACAGGGTGAAGGGCAGGCGGATCACTGTTTTGGTGCTGCCATGCACCACGTCCATCTGCGCACCATCGGATGCGCGTTCGAAATCATAGACCCGCAGCAGAACCGTCTCGCGCGAGATGGGCGAGACGAAATCCAGCACATCGCCCGGTTCCAGCTTGTTCTTTACCTCGACCAGAAAGGCATCCTCGGTCACTTCGGTGACGATCCCGGCATATTCCCACTGCGCGATGGACGCCGTGTGCTCGTAATCATGGGCGTAGTTGGTCAGACGCCCTTCGTGGAAGGCCAGCGTATAGCCGCGGTTTCCCACGGTCTCCAACTCGCGCATATAGGGTTTCGGGTCCCAGTTCTGGGGGTCGGCATAGTAATCGTCGATGGCCATGCGATAGGCGCGTGCGACGATGGCGGCGTAGTATTCCGACTTGCCGCGCCCCTCGACCTTGAGGCTGTCGACCCCGATCTTCAGGTATTCGTCCAGCTTGGGCATGATGCACAGATCGCGCGAATTGAGGATGTAGGAACCGCGATCGTCTTCCTCGATCGGCATCAGATCACCGGGGCGGCAGCCTTCTTCCAGCAGGAATTCGAACAGGTCGGCGTTTTCTTCGGTGATGCGCAACTCCTGATGGGTGCCGTCCTTCAGGCGCAGTTTCAGCGCATAGTTCCAGCGGCAGGAATTGGCGCAGTTGCCCTGGTTCGCGCCGCGTTCCGCCATGAAGTTCGACAGCAGGCAACGGCCCGAATAGGTCATGCACATGGCACCGTGGACGAAGGCCTCGAGCTTGATGTCGGGGCATTTTTCACGGATCTCCACCAGTTCGGGGTAGGAAACCTCGCGCGCCAGAACCACCAGTTCCGCGCCCTGATCCTGCCAGAACTTCACCGACAGCCACGAACAGATATTGGCCTGGGTCGAGATATGCAGCGGCAGTTCCGGCGCGCGGTCGCGGACGTACTGGAACACGCCGGGGTCGGCGATGATCAACCCGTCGGGCCGCACTTTGCGGACCGTGTCGATATATTCGTCCAGCTTCGGGATGTCCTTGTTGTGCGAAAACAGGTTCAGCGTCAGATAGGCGCGCCGGCCATGGCTGTGGCAGAACTCGACGCCCTCGATCACTTCTTCCAGCGAAAACTCGGATTTCGTGCGCAGCGACATATCGGGCGTGCCCAGATACACCGCATCCGCCCCGTAAAGGACAGCGAGTTTCAGTTTGCGCAGATTGCCCGCAGGCATCAGCAATTCGGATCTGGACTGGGTCATGGCGCCACTTGTAAAAGGATCAAGCCGGCCTTCTAATCCAAATGTTTCGAGTCCAAAACCCCGTTATCTGCGACGGAATCGCGCTGTGCCGATCACTTCAACCAGTTGCTGACGAACTGGTTCGGGTTGAGCCTCGACCGCGTTCAAAACCTCGCGCAACTCGGCCCGCAGCCCATGCATCTGATCAATCAGCGAGATCATCATCGACAGTGCATCTGCCTCCATGTCGTACTGTTCGTGCAACTCGCAGGCAAGTTCCAGACGGGCGACGTCGATACTGTGATAGATCAGCCCTTGGTCTGATTGTTCGGGGATCACAATCTCGGCCGCCAGATATTCGGTCAGCCGATCCGAGGTCAGTCGGGCGACGGTTTCGATCAGTTCCTTCTCGGTCAGGGTCATGACGGCATTCCTTTCCGCGGGTCGTAGCTGTGTGTTTTGCGCCAGGTCTCCATGAACTGTTTCAGATCGTCATCGATTTTGTCGGGCATCGAGACGGTCAGTTCGATCAACTGATCCCCACGCTCGGATGAGCCGCGTTTTTTGACACCCTTGCCCCGCAATCGCAGGGTTTTACCACTGCTGGTGCCCGCTGGTACGCTGACATTCACGCCGCCATCAATCGTAGGGGCGGGGACTTTGCCGCCCAGAATCGCCTCATCAATGCTGATGGGCAGGGTGATGTGGATGTCGTCGCCCTGACGATCAAACACCGGATGGCTGGCGACCGAGACAGTTACCAGAGCATCGCCCGGAGGGCCTTCACCATATCCCGGGGCCCCTTTGCCCCGCAGGCGGATGGTTTGGCCGTCGGTAATACCTGCGGGGATTTTGACTTCGATCCGGTCGCCGTCGGGCAGGGTCAATTTCTGACTGGCGCCGAACACGGAGTCCAGGAAGCTGATTTGAAGCGAGTAGTTCAGATTGTGACCCGGTGCGTGAAACTGGTGGCCGCGCTGGCCCCCAAAACCGCCGCGACCACGCATGAACTCGGCGAAGATGTCTGACATGTCGTCGGGATCCGCCTGACGCCCCCGATAGGGGTTTCCAGCGGCCTCGGCATACTCTCGGTAATACTGCTGTTGCGGGTGCTCCTGACCCGAGGCGTCTATTTCCCCGTTGTCAAAACGCGCACGTGTTTTAGGATCTTTCAACAGATCATAAGCAGCCGCGGCGGCCTTGAACTTGGCCTCAGCCGCGTCATCGCCCGGTTTCAGATCCGGATGGCAATTCTTGGCGATACGCCGGTAGGCTTTTTTGATATCGGCTGTACTGGCGTCCTTCGAGACACCAAGAACGGTGTAGGGGTCGTCGCTCATATCACTCTCTCAGGTCAAGGACGAGTCTGATCAGGATGAAGGTGTTCTACCATGCGATTTCAACGGGTAAAACGAAAGAGGCGATTGAATTGTTTCGTAAAATCCCGAAGACCTGATAGTATCTGCATATTTATAATTGTCGAATGACGGAGACCACCGCATGTCACGCAGAATAAAATCCGCCCTGGCCCTGCTGGCCGGGAATGCCATTGGGTTGTTGCTTGCCGCGCTGATATTGTCGGGATTTGCGATCAAGCCGATCTCGTTCATCGTGGTAGTGATTGTCTTCACCGTCGTGCAGGTTGTCGCTGAACCCCTGATCCTGAAAATTGGCGAAAGGAAAGCGCCCGCCCTGAAGGGTGGGATCGCCCTGATCGTGACCTTCGTGGGCCTTTTCGTGACCGACCTGATTGCTGCCGGGCTGACCGTTGGCGGGGTTTCGAACCTGCTTGCGGCAACATTGCTGGTCTGGCTGGGGGCGTTGATCGCCAGCGTGGTGCTGCCGATCTACGTGTTCAAAGAACTGCGTGAGCCCAAAAAGTAATCACACAGCGTTCAGGCTGGCTTCGATAGCTTGCCACAATTCTTCCACGGGTTCGCACCCGACGGACAGGCGGATAAAGGCCGGATCAACGTCGTCGCCCCAGCGCGCGCGCCGCTCGGCCGAGCTGTGAACGCCCCCGAATGACGTGGCCGGGCGCAGAAGCGGGCAATTGTTGATGAAGGCTTCGGCCTGTTCTTCGCTGTTCAGCGTCAGGGACAGAAGAAAGCCGAAACGTGTGGTCTGTTCTTGCGCCAGTTTATGCGACGGGTCGTTGGCCAGCCCGGGATAGCGCACCTGTTTCACTGCGGGATGTGCCGCCAGGCGTTCGGCCAATACTTCGGCCGAGCTGCACATCCGGTCGAACCGAACGTCCAGCGTTTCAAGGCCGCGATGCAGCAGCCATGCTTCATGTGGCCCCGGTATCGAGCCAGAGACTTTCCGCCATTCCCCGACCCGTTCCATGATGTCGCCGTTGCGGCTGGCCACATGGCCCATCAGCATGTCGGAATGCCCGCCCATCGCCTTGGTATCGGACGAGACAACCATGTCGATGCCTAGATCAAGAGGACGCTGACCCAGCGGAGTCATCGTCGTATTGTCGGCAATGGTTATGCCCCCGACAGCGCGCACCCGATCCGCCACCTCGGTCAGATCGATCATGTCCAACCCCGGATTCGAGGGGCTTTCAGCAAAGACAACATCGAACCCGTCAAAACCGCCTTCGGCAAAGGCGGTGGTGGGGCGTTCTTCAACGATCACACCCAGCCGCGACAGGAAACGATCGGCCAAAAGGCGCGTCACGTAGTAGCCGTCGGAGGGGATCAGCAGGCGTGATCCGGCCTTTGCGGTGGCAAACAGTGCCGCGGAAATCGCCGCCATGCCCGAGGGAAAGCTGAGGCAGGGCGCGTCCTCCAAATGCGACAGAACATGTTCCAGATGCACCCAGGTCGGGTTGTCCACCCGACCGTAACTCGCCCGCCCGTCCGGGGTGCCCGGCAGGTGGTACATGCTGCTTTGGGTCAGTGGCAGCGCTACGGGTTCGCCCTTGCTCAGGGTATTTCCACGCAGATGCAGCATCTCTCCGGTCTTGGGTGCCATGGTTCAGCGCCCCGGAATTTCGTCGCGGGGCGGGGCGGGCTCCCAGTTTTCGATGATCTCGACCGCCTCCTGCGCCGTGTCCACAAAGCGGAACAGATCAAGATCCTCGTCCGAGATGGTTCCGGCATCGGCCAGCGCTTTCCAGTTGATGACCTTTTCCCAGAATTCGCGACCAAACAGCAGGAAGGGCACGCGGTCCATCCGGCCGGTCTGAATCAGGGTCAGGGATTCGAACAGCTCGTCCATGGTTCCGAAACCGCCGGGGAAAATCGTGATGGCGCGCGCGCGCATCAGGAAGTGCATCTTGCGGATGGCGAAATAGTGGAAGTTGAAGCTGAGATCCGGCGTCACATAAAGGTTCGGGGCCTGCTCGTGCGGCAGAACGATATTCAACCCGATAGAGCATCCGCCCGCGTCCTGTGCCCCACGGTTGCCTGCCTCCATCACACCGGGGCCGCCGCCCGTGACGATCACGTTTTCACGGCAGCCGGTCTCGTTCGATTTCACGGTCATCAGCCGCGCGAACTCGCGCGCCTCGTCGTAATAGGCCGACAGACCAGCCAGCGTTTCCGTTCGTGCGGTGTGTTTCTGCGATGGTTCAGGGATGCGCGCGCCGCCGAACATCACGATGGTCGAGGTGATCTCGCGTTCGCTCATGATCATCTCGGGTTTCAACAATTCCAGTTGCAGACGTACCGGGCGCAGCTCGTCCCGGCACAGGAATTCGTCATCGGCAAAGGCAAGGCGATAGGCGGACGATCGCGTTTGCGGCGTGTCCGGCACTTCGCTCGCGGTCGAGCGATCTGTCTGCGCATCGCGAAACGGATTGTGGCGGTCTTCTCTCATGGGTGATCGATCCCTGCTTGCGTGTTTTCCAAACAGCTATAGGGTTCGCGGGCAGAGTGCCAGTCACGGAAAGACAAGAATGAATTGGAAGAGCGAAATATCAGCGGCGCGGGATCGTATCGCCGGACATACGCAGGTGACGCCGGTGATCGAGAGCCGAATTCCGGGCCATCCCATTGAGCTGAAGCTGGAGCACATGCAGCACACGGGCAGTTTCAAGGCGCGCGGTGCGTTCAATACGTTGCTGAGCCTCGACGTACCCGATGCAGGTGTCGTGGCTGCATCCGGCGGCAATCATGGTGCAGCGGCGGCCTTTGCGGCGCAGGCGCTTGGTTATCCGGCCAAGATTTTCGTGCCCGAACTGGCAGGGCCATCCAAGATCGCATTGATCCAGCAAACCGGCGCGGATCTGAGCGTTGTGCCCGGCGAATACGCCAATGCGCTGACACAGGCCCAGGCGCATGAAGCGGAAACCGGAGCGATGCAGATTCACGCCTATGATGCGCCGGCTACCGTGGCGGGGCAGGGGACCTGCTTTGCGGAATGGGATGCGCAGGGGCTACAGGCAGATACGGTTCTGGTCGCTGTCGGCGGGGGTGGGCTGATCGCCGGCGCGTTGGCCTGGTTTGACGGAGCGCGCAAGGTCGTGGCAGTCGAACCCCAGACCTCCTGCGCATTGAATGCGGCGTTGCAGGCCGGTGAACCGGTGGATGTTTCCGTATCCGGCATCGCGGCAAATGCGCTGGGCGCGCGCCGGATCGGGCAGATCTGTTTCGACCTGGCACAGGGGATGACGTCGGTCCTGGTGTCGGATGATGCCATCGCGGCGGCTCAGAAGATGTTGTGGCAGGCGCATCGTATTCTGGTGGAACCGGCGGGCGCTACGGCGTTGGCAGCCTTGACCTCGGGCATGTATCGGCCCGAACCGGGCGAGCGCGTGGCCGTTCTGGTGTGCGGCGCGAATATCGCGCCGGACCCGCTTGCGGGGTGAATTATCTGGTTGAGGATAGCTGTCGTAGATTTTATCTATAATTTATGACCGCTACGATCTCGGACACGATTTACCAGAACCTCAGCCAGCAAATCATCACCGGAGAGCTGAGCGCCGGGGAAAAGCTGCGGCAGGATCATATTGCCCGCACCTTTGACACCAGCCATGTTCCGGTGCGTGAAGCCCTGTTGCGGCTTGAGGCGCATGGATTGGCCCGGCACGAGCCGCGCCGGGGCATGCGGGTTACGGCGCTGGACCCGGCAGAGGTGCGAGAGGTCATCGAAATGCGCGTGGCGCTGGAAACACTGGCGTTGCAGCAATCGGTGCAGAACATGTCTCCGGTCGCATTGGACAAGATCGATCGCGCACGCATCGCCTGTGACGAGGCGCAGACGATGCCCCAATGGGAAGCGTTGAACAGAGCATTCCATCGCGCCATCCTGACACCTTGCGGGTTGCCCCGTCTGTTGCACACCATCGACGATCTACATATCGCAAGCGCACGCCACTTGTTTGCGCACTGGCGGTCGAAATGGGTGCAACAAACTGACAAGGATCACGCCGCACTTGTTCAGGCGCTCAGGCGGAAGGACCTGAGCACGGCAAAAGGTATTCTGACCCGACATATACGCCGCGCCAGCTGAATAGCGCCTTTCAGACGCAAAACGGCCCGTGTTCGTCGCATTGCGCCATTGGCCCGGCTTGCGTATAGGCCAAACCAACATGAACAGATTCTGTAGGGAGACGCCCCATGTCCAACGCGCAATTGGAAGCCGCCATCGAAGCCGCCTGGGAGGCGCGCGACACGATCACACCCGCCACGGCAGGTGAACAACGCGAAGCGATCGAAGACACGCTGGACGCGCTGGACAGTGGGTCGCTGCGTGTTGCCGAAAAGCTGGAAAACGGCGACTGGCACGTGAACCAGTGGGCCAAAAAGGCGGTTCTGCTGGGCTTTCGCATCAAGGACATGGAAATTCAGACTGGCGGTCCGCAGGACGGCGGTTGGTGGGACAAGGTGGACAGCAAGTTCGCAGGTTGGGGTGAAGATCAATGGCGCTCGGCTGGATTCCGTGCGGTTCCCAACTGCGTTGTGCGCAAGTCGGCCTATATCGCGCCGGGCGTGGTGCTGATGCCATCCTTCGTCAACCTTGGCGCCTATGTGGATGAAGGCACCATGGTCGACACCTGGGCGACCGTCGGCTCATGCGCGCAGATCGGCAAAAACGTCCACCTGTCGGGCGGTGTAGGCATCGGCGGCGTGCTGGAGCCGATGCAGGCCGGCCCGACCATCATCGAGGACAACTGCTTTATCGGCGCGCGCTCCGAGGTGGTCGAGGGCTGCATCGTCCGCGAAGGCTCGGTTCTGGGTATGGGCGTGTTCATCGGCAAATCCACCAAGATCGTGGATCGGGAAACCGGCGAAGTGACATATGGTGAAGTCCCGCCCTATTCGGTGGTCGTTGCGGGTTCGATGCCGTCAAAGAATAACATAAGCCTGTATTGCGCGGTGATCGTGAAGCGGGTGGATGAAAAGACCCGGTCGAAAACCGGCATCAACGAATTGCTGCGGGACTGATCGCCCCGGTTGTACAGAAAGGCCGGAGCTGAACCGCTCCGGCCTTTCCAGTTTTTGGGGTGTTTGACTTATGCGACCGCACCTTGGTCAGAGCCGGTCCTGAGATTGTGTCCAGGCTCGGACGAACGCTCTGTGTGGGTCAGCGATTTTCACCCTGCATAGCGTCAACTTCTGAGTTTCCTGCGTTGGTTTCCGCACCTTCGCTTTCGCTGTCGCCGCCGCTTTCGTTGTCGCCGCCGCCTTCGTTGTCGCCGCCGCCTTCGTTATCACCGCCGCCTTCGTTATCACCGCCGCTTTCGTTATCGCCGCCGCCTTCGTTGTCGCCGCCGCCTTCGTTGTCGCCGCCGCCTTCGTTATCACCGCCGCCTTCGTTATCACCGCCGCCTTCGTTATCGCCGCCGCTTTCGTTATCGCCTCCGCCTTCGCTTTCACCGCCGCCGTCTTGGGCGTAAGCTGCACTTGGCGTCACAAAAGACAGCACGGCGACAGAAGGTACTCCGGAAAGCACAATCACACTTGCAGTTGTCATCATTAACTTGGACAGAACACTCATTTTAATTCTCCTGTAAAAAATGACTTACGCAGTGGCTGCATCTTAGAGTTGGCTTCTCTTCACCGTTGTGAAAGGCAGGAAACGCGTCGAACTCAGCAGGAAATGGCCAAAAATGAGGCCAAAATGTGGCAGAAATGTGCCCGATTCAACTCAGGGAATGGAGATGAAACGCTGCTCAATTTTTGGGCGAAAACGGGAAAAGGGCTTTGCTGAGTCGCATTTCTGCAAGTCCTCAGTGCCTATGGGCGGGGCAAGGGGCTGCGTAAGATCCCATACTTAAAGCTAGGATCGATGGAAGCAGTTGACCCTTCAAAACGCCGCGCGTAATGCAGGGCCCATGGAAAAGCGCAAGAAGCCCTCACGTCAGCAAGTCTATACCCTTCTGGTCCAGATCGGCCGTAAGGATGGCGACGGGCTGCCCGACGGTGCGACCGGGGCGGCACTGATCTGCTACGCCAGTGGCGTGGACGAAGCCGAAGCCGTGCGCGAGACGGTGGCTATTCTGAAGCAGGCCGACACCGCGCCTTTGGATGTCACCGGGTACGGGACCTTGGCCGAGCGTGAGGCACAGGGACATGAAATCGAACCTGACGAACGTGCCCTGATGCAGCGTGCTCTGGATGAAAACGCCGTGATCGTCGCGCAGATGACACCGTTCTTCGGAGACGAGGCGCAGGCCTAGTTCCGCATACCGAACCACTTGCGATAGATTTCGTCATAAGTTCCGTCTTCACGCAATGAAAGCAGAGCCTGGTTGACATCCTCGACCAGAGGCGACCCGGTCGGGAAAGCGATGCCATAGTTCTCGCGCAGGAAGACGCCGCCTGTCATCGACGCCGTTCGCCGGCCTTCATGAGCCGCATAGTAGGAAAGGATCGGCGCGTCGAATACGACGGCATCCAGTTGTTTGGACTGGAACGCATCCAGCATCTGCTCCAGCCCGGGATAGCCGGTGAATTCAATATCACGCCGGTTCAGAAAACTTGCCGCGGTCGAGTCCGTGATTGTCCCGACACTTTTGCCATACAGGTCATTCACCGAATTCACGCTGCCTGTGATCGCATCCACGGTCATGACCGAGGTGATGCGGGCCGTGAAAACGGACACGATGAACAGTGACGAAACAACCAGAACGACACCCAGAAGCCGGCCGAACGGCGTGCGCGGCATCCTCTCTTCGAACCCGCCGTTCACGACTAGGTTCAGCGCCCACCAGAACGAGGGAAACCATGCCTCGTTCAGCTTGCGATCGAAATAGGGTTGAGCACTACGCTCAAAGCTCCACATCAGCATGCCGCCGCCCAACAGAATGGCGAAGGCCAGGCCGATGGCGATAAACAACTCTTTTGAGAGCAGCGCATGCAGCAGCGAAGGCTGGCGCGCGGCTTCCGATGGCACCATGATCTGTAGGCCCGCCTCAAAGATCGGCTGGCTGAAGTCCATTTGCGTTTCCCGCAGCGCGGTTATCGAGATATTGGCGACCGCAAGATCGGCGGACCCATTCTGAACCGCCTCCAGCATTTCCGAGAATGAATCGACCCGATTGATGGAATAGTCCCAGTTCAGCGCCTCTGCCAGCGCGGCGAGCAGATCCATCGAAAAGCCGGTTTCCGCACCGTCCTCTACATAGGAAAACGGGGGGCGGGTCACCGTCGTGACCGTGAGGGACTGTGCCATGCTCTGCTGCGCTAGGACGGCGAAAGTCAGGCAGATCAGTGCGTAGAATGCGCGCTTCATTTTCATTCACCTGTTTCGCGGCCCTGTAACGCGATTGTGCAGCGGGCGGCAAGATGGTCGCCGGGTAAACCACCATGATTTGTTAGGGTGTCGCTTTGATATCTGCACATTTGGTCGCAACGATATTTTTGCGAATTGGGGTTGGAAAACCGGCCAATTCGTTGAATCTGTGCGCGAACCCGCGAAAGATACAGTTCCAGAGGCCATTGCATGACCGACCCCGTCCAATTGACAGCCGATCTGATCCGTTGCCCATCGGTCACACCTGCCGAGGGTGGCGCGCTGGTTCTGCTGGGATCGGTGCTGGCGGATGCGGGGTTTGAATGCACGCGTGTCGACCGTGGTGGCGTCAGCAACCTGTTCGCACGATGGGGTCAAAAAGGCCATCCGCGCAGTTTCGGGTTCAACGGCCATACTGATGTTGTGCCGGTCGGCGACGAGGCCGCGTGGACGATGCCGCCTTTCGGGGCCGAAATACGCGATGGTGTGATGTATGGGCGTGGGGCAACGGATATGAAATCCGGCGTTGCGGCGTTTGCGGCGGCGGCAATCGATTTCGTGCGCGACACCCCACCGGACGGAGCCATCATCCTGACGATCACCGGCGACGAGGAAGGCGACGCGCTGGATGGCACGACCGCCTTGCTGGATTACATGGACGGCGCGAATGAACATATGTCTGTCTGTCTGGTGGGTGAGCCCACCTGCCCGAACAAGATGGGCGAAATGATGAAGATCGGCCGTCGCGGGTCGATGACCGCATGGTTTACGATCACCGGTGTTCAGGGGCATTCCGCCTATCCGCATCGTGCTAAAAACCCTTTGCCAGCCATGGCGCGGCTGATGGATCGGCTGGCGGGGCACGAACTGGACCAGGGCACGGACCACTTCGACGCTTCGACATTGGCAGTGGTGACAATCGACACCGGGAATGCGGCCACCAACGTAATCCCGGCGCAGTGCAAGGGAACGGTGAATATTCGTTTCAATGATCTGCATTCCGGGGCCAGCCTGAGTGACTGGCTGAAGTCGGAAGCGGATCAGGTGGCCGCTCAGTTCGGCGTTGAAATAGATGTCGCAATCAAGATTTCAGGCGAAAGCTTTCTGACCCCGCCGGGGCCCTTGTCGGATCTGGTGGCCAAAGCGGTAGAGGCGGAAACAGGCGCAACGCCCGAGCTTTCGACGACCGGTGGTACGTCGGATGCGCGTTTCATCAAGAACCATTGCCCGGTTGTAGAGTTCGGTCTGGTCGGTCGCACGATGCATCAGGTCGACGAGTGCGTCGAGGTAGCCCAGATCCAGCAGCTCAAATCGATTTATACCCGAATCCTGACCGACTATTTTGCCTGATCCATGCAGCGCACATTGGTGATCATGGTGAAGGAACCTCAACCGGGCCGCGTCAAAACGCGGCTTGGGCGAGAAATCGGCATGGTCGCGGCGGCGTGGTGGTTTCGGCACCAGACCCGGACCTTGATCCGACGGCTGCGTGATCCCCGTTGGCGAATCGTTTTGGCCGTCTCACCCGATCAGCAGGGTCTGAACAGCCGGGTATGGCCTGCGGACCTGCCGCGCGCCGCGCAGGGGCGTGGGGACCTGGGGGATCGCATGGGGCGGATGCTGCGCGGGATGCCCAAGGGGCCGGTTTGTCTGATCGGTGCGGATATTCCGGGCATTTCGCGCCGCCATATTGCCCGTGCTTTCGACGCATTGGGGCGTTCTCAGATGGTGTTTGGGCCAGCACCGGATGGTGGCTATTGGCTGGTCGGCGCGCAACGATATGCGGCCTTGCCGGCAAGTCTGTTCCAAAACGTGCGCTGGTCGACAGAACACGCATTGGCTGACACGCTGGCCTCGATTTCTGGCGGTCGGGTGTCATTGCTTGATCAGCTGCGCGATGTGGATACGGTTGCCGATCTTGAACCCTGAGGCTTTTTGGTCATGACGCGGTCGCAAACGCGTGCTAGGCCGGACGTATGACTCGCATCCCTACCAAGCAGGAGGTCCTGGACTGGATCTCGGCGAACCCCACCCTGACCTCGAAACGCGATATCGCCAAAGCCTTTGGCATCAAGGGCGCGGATCGGATTGATCTGAAACGTATCCTCAAAGAGCTTGAGGCCGAAGGCCATCTTGAGAAGCGCAAGCGCAGTTACCGCGACCCGGATCGCCTGCCGCCGGTCAGCGTGTTGCAGGTAAAGGCGCCGAATGCCGATGGCGACCTGTTCGCGCGGCCGCTGGAATGGCATGGCGAGGGGGTCGAGCCCATCGTTCTGATCATTGCTCGCGCCAGCGACCCGGCGCTGGGCGAAGGTGATCGCATTCTGGCTCGTCTGACCGTGGTGCATGAAGAAGATCACAATTACGAAGCCCGCCTGATCCGCCGTATCGGGACGAACCCTCGTAAAATCGTGGGTATCTTCCGCAAAGGTGCTGAAGGCGGGCGGATCGTGCCGATCGACAAGGCCGGATCGACCGAATGGCTGGTGGCCGAAGGCGCTGCGCTGGGCGCCCGGGATGGCGAACTGGTCGAGGCTGAACAAGCCGGGCCGAAAAACCGCATGGGTCTGCCACGCGCGCGTATCGTAGAACGGCTGGGCGACCCGACTGCGCCCAAGGCCGTTTCGTTGATTGCGATCCATCAGCACGGCATCCCGGATGATTTCCCCGACAAGGTGATTGCCGAGGCCGACAAGGCCAAACCTGTCGGCCTGAAAGGCCGCGAGGATCTGCGGGATATGCCTTTGCTGACGATAGATCCCTCGGACGCGCGCGATCATGACGACGCCTGTTATGCCCATGCAGACGATGATCCCAAGAACCCCGGAGGGCACGTCATCTGGGTCGCCATTGCTGATGTCGCCGCCTATGTGCGGCCCGGCACCGCGCTGGACCGCGAGGCGCGCAAGCGCGGCAATTCCAGCTATTTCCCCGACCGCGTCGTGCCGATGCTGCCCGACCGTCTGTCGGGTGATCTGTGTTCGCTGCATGAAGGAGTGCCGCGCGCCTGTATCGCGGTGCGGATGCAGATCGACGCAAACGGCAACAAGATCGACCACCGGTTCGTGCGCGGGCTGATGCGCTCGGCCGCGTCCCTGAACTATGCCGAGGTGCAAGAGGCCATTGACGGCACCCCCAATGACCGGACCGGCCCGCTGCTGGAGAGCGTTCTGAAGCCGCTTTATGCCGCCTATGGCGCGCTGAAAAAGGCCCGTGCTGATCGCCAGCCGCTGGAGTTGGACCTGCCGGAGCGCAAGATCGTTCTGAACGACAAGGGCGAGGTCGAAAGCGTGGCCTTCCGCGAGCGGCTGGACGCGCACCGGTTGATCGAGGAATTCATGATCCTGGCCAACGTGGCCGCCGCCGAGACGCTGATCGCCAAGCGCAGCCCGCTGCTGTTCCGGGTGCACGAAGAACCCGCGCCCGAAAAACTGGAAAGCCTGCGCGAGACGGCGCAGGCCGCCGGGCTGAATCTGGCCAAGGGGCAGGTGCTCCAGACCCGTCACCTGAACGCGCTGCTGAATGCCGCCGCCGGCACCGAGGATGCCGAGCTGATCAATCTCAGCACCTTGCGGTCGATGGCGCAGGCCTATTACAGCCCGGAAAACTTCGGCCATTTCGGGCTGGCGCTGCGCAACTACGCGCATTTCACCTCGCCCATCCGGCGCTATGCCGACCTGATCGTGCACCGGGCGCTGATCTCGGCCCATGGCTGGGGCAAGGACGGGCTGACCGAGGACGAAATTGCCCGGCTCGAAGAAACGGCCACGCATATTTCAGATACCGAACGCCGCTCGATGATGGCCGAGCGCGATACGACCGACCGCTATCTGGCGGCTTATCTCAGCGAACGTGTGGGCAACGAATTCACCGGTCGGATCAGTGGCATTGCCCGGTTCGGGGCCTTCGTGAAAATGGAAGAAACGGGCGCGGATGGCCTGGTGCCGGTGCGGTCTTTGGGGCGCGAATTCTTCCATTTTGATCGAGAGGCCGGAACGCTGATGGGCTCGGATTCCGGGCTGATCATCGCCATCGGCCAGCGGGTCACGGTGAGACTGACCGAGGCGACACCTGTGACCGGCGGGTTGGAGCTGGAGCTGCTGTCCATCGACGATCAGGCGCTGCCGCGCGGGCGCGGGCCCGCCAAACGGTCGACGCGACGCAAGGCAGCCAGCACCAAGCGCAAGAAGGACAAGATCAAGCGCAAGGTTGAACGCAAGCGCCGTCAAAGGTGATAGGTCAGCGCCCGGGCAATCAGCCAGCCATGGCGGGTTTCATCGATCTGGCTCGGGTCATCGAACAGAATGGCCCGGTTCCCGTCAATCCGGTCCTCGCCCGGAAAGGCCGTGGTGAAATCACCGATCAATCGGCTTTGGCAGTGTACGAACAGTGCGAATTCCGCGGATTTGTGAGCCCCCAGCCGGATCGTTGATCCTTTGGGGGCAAGATAGGCGGGCTGGCCCCAGCGCAGCTCTTCTCGCAATGGATTGGCGGCGGGCAGAGACTCTGCTGTGTTCAGTATCAGGTCGCGAAGCGCCAGCGCCCCTGCGCGTGCGTGCGGGGGCATGGCTTCAAAGGCCGAGGCGACCGAGGGGTCATCAAAAGGTTTCATGCAATCGGTATCGCCTGTTCCATCCGGTCCACGTAACTGTTCAACAGATTATCCTGTTTGATCCTGCGGGTCAGTGGGGTATCGGCAGGCGTTGCGCGCATGGCGGCGAGCATCGGGCCGACGCTCATATCTGCTGATGTCGGTTGATCCGCCAGCAGGAAGCGGGATTGCCACAGATGGGCCGAGATCGCCTCGAGATCGCGTTCGACCCGGTCCAGGCGCTCGGACAACGAGAACCGGCCGATCCCTTGCGAGGTGATCCCTTTCAGAACGGATTTTCGGATCGCATTGGACGCCGGCTTTCGGATCAGGGCCGGAATGCCGGTGAAAAAGGTTTCGCGAAGGATCGGCCAGACCTCGTCATTGCCCCAGCGGTCCAGAACGATGTGGAAATACAGATGCTCTTCGGCCATGCGTACCAGCGCGCGGGATTGCGCTTTTTCCACATCCGAAAGCCCCTGATCGAACGCGGCCCCCTTCTGTTCCAGCCAATCGCGGATCAGATCGCTGTCCGGTATCAACCGCTCTGGCGTGCGCAGGACGGGCAGTTTTTGATGCGGCATCCTGCGCGGGTCAAGCATGTCCGAACGCTGCCAGATCTGACCGGAGTGCTGAAGCATCAAGGCTGTCTTGACGCAGAACGGACTGGCGCTGAACAGTCCGAAGGCAGAAGGATAGGTGAGAAGGGTCAGCATCGCGTGGCTCCGTGTTTTTGGCGTGCCGGATGAGTAAACCGAGCTGATGACAGTTTTTGTCATTAGGGATAGGCTAGGGTTCATCATGTCCCGCACCGCCCGATTGTTCCAACTGATGCAAGCCCTGCGTTCTGGCCCATCGCCCAGAACGTCTGAACAACTGGCGCAGGATCTGGGTGTTTCTGCCAGAACGATACACAGGGATATTGACGCGCTGCGTGGTCTGGGGGCCGTTATCGACGGTGAGGCAGGGTTTGGGTTCACCCTGATCGAAGATGCAACTTTGCCACCATTGGGTTTCACCGATGACGAACTTGAGGCCCTGGTTCTTGGCCTGCGCGAAGTTCAGGTGATTGGTGATCCGGCCTTGTCAGATGCAGCCAGCGCCGCCCTGCGGAAATTGCAGGGGCGATTGCCACAGCGACAGTCCCATCGGCTGAGCCACGCGGTTCTGGCGGCAACGCGGTTCAATCGCCCGCCCGCGCCGACAATCGACGTGGCCATTTTGCGGCAGGCGACGTGGGACGAACGCGCGGTCGAGTTCTCGTATACGGACGCAAAAGGCGATGCCACACAAAGACGGGTCAACCCGCTGAGCATCGTCTATATGGATCGATCAAACGTGTTGCTTGGCTGGTGCCACCTGAGACAGGATTTTCGCGTTTTCCGGTTGGATCGTATGCAGGACATGTCCGTGACAGATCAAAGCTTTAGACCGAACCGGGTGCCCATGCTGCGCGAAGTTTTGGCGCAAATCCGCGCAGCGCGCGACGCGCAAGAACGCGATGACGATGCCTGAGACTTTGTGATTCGCCGATTTTGCGCTACCCTGAGGTCGAGCAGTAATCAGGAAAAATCGGAATGCAAAAATGCGTAGGCGGCGTCATGACCGTCGCATTGTGGGCATCCATGGTGCAGGCGGACATATCAGAAAATACGACTTGGCCAGACAGTGCAGTGTCCGGCAAAACGATACAGCTGGCCTCGGCGGATGTGGCGGTTTCGATCCGTCCAGTCCCGCGCCCGGCGGTTGAGGCTTTGCGGGTGTCCGCGGCCGTGAGCGCACGGTTTCAGGCCTGGCTCGGCGCGTTTCAGGAGCGCGCGAAGCAGCAGGGCATATCGGAAAGAACATTGAACAGGGTGTTCCCGGACATGATCTTTGACGAGGACATCCTGAAAAAAGACCGCAATCAGGCTGAATTTTCGAAACCGATCTGGGAGTATCTGGATTCCGCCGTCTCGGACACGCGCGTTTCCAATGGTCGTGCCGCGATGCAACGACATCGGCAGGTGTTGCAGCAAATCGAGGCGGAATATGGCGTTGAAAAGGAAGTGGTCACGGCAATCTGGGGGCTGGAAACATCATTCGGCTCTTATCGTGGCAGCAACCGGACGCTGAGTTCCCTGGCGACGCTGGCCTTTGATGCACGGCGGGCGCAGTTCTTTGAAACGCAGTTGATCGCCGCGCTGAGGATCGTGCAGGCAGGCGATGTCAGCGCCAAAAACATGCTGGGCAGCTGGGCAGGCGCGATGGGGCACACGCAGTTCATGCCAACTTCATATCTGGATCACGCGGTTGATTTCGATGGCGATGGTCGGCGTGACATCTGGTCGGATGATCCGACGGATGCGCTGGCCTCGGCCGCGTCCTATCTGGCGCGGCACGGTTGGAAAAAGGGGCAACCCTGGGGCGTCGAGGTGCGCCTGCCCGAAGGGTTCGACTATGCCACCGCCAAACGGGACTACACCCTGCTGCCGTCAGAATGGGCGGCGCGCGGCGTGGTGGGGCGTGACGGCAAACCGGTCCCGGATCACGGGCAAGCCGCAATCCTTTTGCCCGCCGGGGGGCAGGGTGTGGCGCTGATGATTTTCGACAATTTCAGCGTGATCGAGGCCTATAACGGGGCCGACGCTTACGTGATCGGTATCGGGCACCTGTCCGACCGGCTTGCGGGTGGCGCACCGTTTCAGTCCAACTGGCCCCGAGGTGAGCGGGCGCTGAGCTTCACCGAGAAGAAAGAGCTGCAAACCCGCCTGACTGATGCGGGGTTCGATACAAAGGGTATCGATGGGCGCACCGGGCCGAACACCATCAATGCGGTTCGCGCCTACCAACTGGCGCAGGGCTTGGTACCGGATGGCTATCCAACTGCGACACTTTTGGAGCGGCTGCGGTGAACAATAAGAGGCGACCCAGGCGGGCCGCCCCTTAATAGACCCTTTTTCTGATCTCAGGAAGCGGCTTTCATCAGCCCCTGAGCGATGATTTCCGCCTGTGCTTCGTCCAGCGATTTGTAAATCCGCACGAACATCTCGTCGATATCCGCCGGGGTCAGGATCAGCGGCGGCGAGATGATCATCCGGTCGCCCACGTGGCGCATGATCAGATTGTTGGCAAAGCAACGGTCACGGCAGATATAGCCGACCGTGCCGGGCTCGGACGCGAACTTGGCGCGGCTGGCTTTGTCGGGTGTCAGAGCGATGGAGGCCATCATTCCGACGATCTTCGCCTCGCCCACCAGCGGGTGATCGGCCAGCGCCTCCCATTTCTGTTTCAGATAGGGGGCGGCAACATCGCGCACATGCTCGACGATCTTCTCTTCTTCCAAAATGCGCAGGTTCTCAAGCGCCACGGCAGCGGCGACGGGGTGGCCGGAATAGGTGTACCCGTGGTTGAATTCCGTCCCGCCGATCACTTCGGCGATCTCGTCATTCACGATGGACCCGCCGATCGGCGCATAGCCCGAGCTGAGCCCTTTGGCGATGGTCATGATATGCGGTTTGATGCCCACGGTTTGCGATCCGAACCAGTTGCCGGTTCGACCGAACCCACAGATCACCTCGTCTGCAATCAACAGGATATCGTATTTGTCGCAGATGCGCTGAATTTCCGGCCAGTAGGTATCGGGCGCCACGATCACGCCGCCTGCACCCTGAACCGGCTCGGCGATGAAGGCCGCGACACGGTCCTCGCCCAGCTCCTGTATGGCCTCTTCCAGCTCGCGCGCGCGGGCCAGGCCGAATTCCTCGGGCGACATGTCGCCGCCTTCGGCCCACCAGTTGGGTTGGTTGATATGGTGAATGTTCGGGATCGGAATGCCGCCCTGCGCGTGCATGCCTGCCATGCCGCCCAGCGAAGCCGACCCGACGGAAGACCCGTGATACGCGTTTTTCCTGCTGATGATGATGTTTTTGTCCGGCTGCCCCTTCTCGGCCCAGTATGTGCGCACGAGGCGGATATTGGTGTCGTTTGCCTCGGACCCGCCAGCTGCGAAAAAGACATGGTTCAGATCACCTGGTGCCAGTTCGGCGATTTTGGCCGCCAGTGCGATTGCCGGCACATGGGTCGTCTTGAAGAAGGTGTTGTAGTAGGGCAGTTCGCGCATCTGACGCGCCGCGACATCGGCCAGCTCATCGCGGCCATAACCGATGTTGACGCACCAAAGACCTGCCATTGCGTCCAGAATTTCCTCACCTTCGCTGTCGGTCAGGTAAACCCCGCTGGCGCGTGTAATCACGCGGGCCCCTTCCTGCCCCAGCGCACCATTGGCCGAGAAAGGATGGATGTGATGCGCCGCATCCAGCGCCTGCAACTCGGCGGTCGGCATATGGTTGGTTATGGTGGACATCGGAGAATCTCCTACAAGAACGCGGTTGCGGATCACAATATGATCAAATTCATCGCTGTCAATCGAATCAGGCTGAGTTAAGCGGAAGTCAGGGCGTCCGACATCAATTCCATGCCTTGCTCAATGTCCTGAGCCGTTGCCTTTGCCGCTTTTTCGGCGTCGCCTTCGCGCAAGGCTGAAATGATATCCTTGTGCCGATCCGGCAGGCTTTGAGTCCCGAATCGACCACACACGACACGCAGCGAAGGGCCGAACCGCAACCAAAGCCTTTCGGCGAGATCACTGAGAATCGGTGCGTTTGCATGAGAGTACAGCGTTTCGTGGAACGCCTGGTTCAGGCGCAGATATCCGCCCACATCCCCGTCGGCAATCATACGGTCCAAATGGGTATCCAGCAGCTCGAGATGATCGATGTCCTCGGCTTGCAAATTCGACGTCGCGCGCCTTGAAAGCTCTGATTCTATTGAGGTTCTGGCAAAGATCATTTCCTGAATATCGCCCGGGGACAGCAGCGGCACGCTTACACGCCGATTGCCCTGGAACACCAATGCCCCGTCCGAGATCAACCGGCGGATGGCTTCGCGCACCGGTGTCATGCCAACACCCAGCGAATCAGTCAGGCCCTGGATCGTGACAGGCTGGCCCGGAACCAATTCGCCGAATAGGATCTGTGATCTGAGCGTTTGATAAACCTGCTCATGCGCGGGCTGTTTCCCTTTGTCGATTGTCGACGCAGATGCCTTATTTTTGATCAAATCCAATTGGTTCTTCCCATTTCGACTAACCCTGACTTGTCAGGTGACAGACCTCGTGAAACCATACGCTGGATCGAGGAAAAACGCAAAACTTGATCAAATCCAAAAAAACGGGAAAATAGCCGTACACTTGCAGGGAGAAGAATATGACAATCAAAACGCTGACCATGACAGCGGTCATCGCATTGGGGACTTCGGCGGCATTCGCCGAAGAGGTGCGTGTTTACAACTGGTCTGACTATATCGACGAAGATTTGCTGAGCAAATTCGAGGAAGAAACCGGTCTGACCCTGATTTACGATGTGTTCGACAGCAATGAGGTTCTGGAAACCAAGATGCTGGCCGGTGGTTCGGGATACGATGTGGTGGTGCCATCGGGCACATTCCTGCAACGCCAGATTCAGGCGGGCGCATTTCAGGAACTGGACATGGCCAAGTTGCCGAATGCGGTAAATCTGTGGGACGTGATTCAGGAACGTACCGCAGGGTATGATCCGAACAATGCCTACTCGATCAACTACATGTGGGGAACGACGGGCATCGGCGTGAACGTCGACAAGGTCAGGGAAGTCTTGGGTGACGATGTGGCCCTGAACAGCATGGATTTGGTTCTGAAGCCGGAGAATATGGAAAAGCTGGCCTCGTGTGGCGTTCACTTCCTTGATGCGCCAGCCGAAATGATACCGATGACCTTGCAGTACATCGGTGAAGACCCCGACAGCCATGACCCGGAAGTGATCAAGAATGTCGAAGACGTTCTGACAAGCGTTCGCCCCTACATCCAGAAGTTTCACAGTTCGGAATACATCAACGCGCTGGCCAATGGCGATATTTGCGTAGCCGTGGGTTGGTCCGGTGATATTTTGCAGGCGCGGGACCGCGCGGCCGAAGCCGACAACGGTGTGAACATCGAATACCACCCGTTCGCAGAAGGGTCGTTGATGTGGTTCGACCAGATGGCAATTCCCGCCGACGCGCCGAATCCGGAAGGTGCGCACAAATTCCTGAATTTCATTCTGGATGCCAACAACATGGCTGCTGCGTCCAACTACGTGTACTACGCCAACGGCAACAAGGCGTCTCAGGAATTTCTTGAGGAAGACGTGATCGGCGATCCGGCAATTTATCCGGATGAAGCCACGATGCAGAACCTGTACATCACGACTCCGTACCCCGCGAAGACACAGCGGGTCGTGACCCGTCTTTGGACCAAGATCAAGTCAGGCACCTGATCCGGTCAAAAGCGCGGGGCGGTCTGGCGATCGCCCCGCCGCACTATTGTCCAAACTGACTATGCGGGGGCTGCTTTGAGTTCTGACGTTTTTGCGCCGTGGAATGACCCACAGGCGAAACCCTTGATCCAGTTCCAGAACGTGACCAAGCGCTTTGGCGAGTTCACGGCGATCGACAACCTGTCTCTGGATATTTTCGAACGTGAGTTTTTTGCCCTACTCGGCCCTTCAGGGTGCGGCAAAACAACGATGATGCGGATGCTGGCCGGGTTCGAGACCCCGACCGAAGGCCACATCTTGCTGGGCGGGCAGGATATCGACCCCATCCCGCCGAACAAGCGGGCCGTGAACATGATGTTCCAGTCCTATGCCCTGTTCCCGCATCTGAGTGTCTGGGAAAACATCGCTTTCGGTCTGCGCCGAGACAACATGCCCAAGCACGATCTGGAAGACCGGGTCGAAGAGATGCTGCGCCTGACCCGGCTGGAACAGTTCGCCCGTCGCAAACCGCATCAGATCTCGGGCGGTCAGAGGCAGCGCGTCGCACTGGCGCGTTCGTTGGCCAAAGCGCCCAAGCTTCTGCTGCTGGATGAACCGCTGGGGGCGTTGGACAAGAAGCTGCGTCAGGATACCCAGTTCGAATTGATGGATATCCAGGAAAAGACCGGCACCACCTTTGTCATCGTCACCCATGATCAGGAAGAGGCGATGACAGTCGCCACCCGCGTCGCGGTGATGGATCAGGGCCAGTTAAAGCAAGTGGCCACCCCGGATCGGATCTATGAAAACCCTGAATCTGTTTATGTCGCTGACTTCATCGGAGATGTGAACATCATCGAAGGCCGCGCGACACCATCCGGAGAGGACGCCTATCAGATCGATTGGGCCGAAGGTCAGGCCCCGTTCACGGCATCTTCGCCTGTCGGTTTCTCAGACGGTCAGCCCTGCCATCTGGCGATCCGCCCCGAGAAAGTGACGATCTCTGCCGAACGGCCCGTCGATGCGGTCAACGCCGTGCAGGGCAAGGTTCACGACATTGCCTATCTGGGCAATCTGTCCACCTATCACGTTGAATTGGCAAACGGCACAATCATCAAGGCGCAGACGGCCAATACCCGCCGCATCTCGCGCCGTTCTTTCACCTGGGAAGACCCGGTCTGGCTGTCCTGGACAGCCACGGCTGCGGTTCTGCTGGCCAACTGATGCGCCGCGCCGTTCTGATCGCCATTCCTTACGTCTGGCTGTTGGCCCTGTTTCTGGTGCCGTTCTTCATCGTTCTGAAGATTTCGCTGTCGGATACCGCGCTTGCCATCCCGCCTTATACTCCGACTTTGGACCTGTCTGCCGGTTGGGCGGGAATCAAAGAGTTCTTCAGCCAGCTTGATCTGGAGAATTATGTCTGGCTGACCGAGGACGACCTGTATTGGAAAGCCTACCTGTCCAGCGTCAAGATCGCTTTGATTTCGACCTTCCTGACACTGCTGGTGGGCTATCCCATTGCCTACGGCATGGCCCGCGCGCCTCAGGAATGGCGACCGACACTGATGATGCTGGTCATCCTGCCCTTCTGGACTTCGTTCCTGATCCGGGTTTACGCTTGGATGGGCATTCTGTCGAACGAAGGGTACCTCAACCAGATCTTGCTGTGGACCGGGATCATCTCGACGCCGCTGACGATCCTGAACACGTCAACTGCCGTCTATATCGGCATCGTCTACACCTATCTGCCTTTCATGATCCTGCCGATCTATTCTGCGTTGGAACGGTTGGACGGATCATTGATCGAAGCGGCCGAGGATCTGGGGTGTTCCCGTTTGCAGGCCTTCTGGCTGGTGACCATCCCGCTGTCCAAACCCGGCATCATTGCAGGGTGTTTCCTGGTGATGATCCCCGTGATCGGTGAATTCGTGATCCCATCCCTTCTGGGTGGTTCCGGTACGCTGATGATCGGCAAGGTTCTGTGGGAAGAGTTCTTTTCGAACCGTGACTGGCCGGTGGCAAGTGCGGTGGCCATCGTGCTGCTGCTGATCCTCGTCATTCCCATCGTGCTGTTCCAGCGCAACCAGCAGAAACAGGCGGAGGCCGAGGGATGAACAGATTGAGCTGGTTCAACACGGTTTCGCTGACGCTGGGTTTTGCGTTTCTGTACATCCCGATGATCATCCTGATCGTCTTCAGCTTCAACGAAAGCAAGCTGGTCACGGTCTGGGCCGGGTTTTCGACGAAATGGTACGGAGAGCTGCTGCGGAACGAAGCGTTCCTTGATGCTGCCTGGGTCACGATCCGGGTCGCGGTCTTTTCGTCGACGCTGGCGACAATTCTAGGAACGGCCGCCGCTTATGTACTGGTCCGCAGCGGGCGTTTCTTTGGCCGGACACTGTTTTCCGGCATGATCTATGCACCGTTGGTCATGCCCGAAGTGATCACCGGCCTGTCGCTGCTTTTGCTATTTATCGGCATCGGCCTGGATCGGGGTATTCTGACCATCGTTCTGGCGCATACGACCTTTTCGATGTGTTTCGTTTCCGTTGTCGTATCCTCGCGCCTCATCACCTTTGACCGGTCGCTGGAAGAGGCTGCGCTGGACCTTGGGTGTTCGCCCGCGCAAGCCTTCCGTCTTGTCACCCTGCCGATCATCGCACCTGCGGTAATCTCGGGCTGGTTGCTGGCCTTCACCTTGTCACTTGATGATCTGGTGATTGCATCCTTCACTTCGGGGCCGTCGGCAACGACATTGCCGATCAAGATATTCTCGGCCGTGCGCCTTGGCGTCAGCCCGGAAATCAACGCGTTGTCGACGATCATGATCGCTGTGGTGACGGTCGGGGTAATCACGGCCTCGCTTGTGACCAAACGCGCGATGGTACGTCAGCAGCAGGATGAAATGGCCGCAGCGCGCACCGAATGAAGCGGATTTTTCCAGACTACGCCTATGGCAGCGAACCTCGCGACGGCTGTTGGTGGGACGAAACTGTTGCCAGCCCGGATTGGCCAGAGTTCCAGGGTGACATGCATGTGGATGTGGCCATCATTGGCGGCGGATTTACAGGCGTTTCGGCTGCTCTGCATTTGGCTGAAAATGCTTCGGTTGCGGTGTTCGAAGCCGGCGCACCGGGGTGGGGTGCCTCGGGCCGGAATGGCGGGTTTTGCTGTCTAGGCGGGTCAAAACTTGGCCACGCATCCATGCAGCGCCGATTTGGCCGCGATGCCGCTTTGGACTATGCGGCAGCGGAACAGGACGCGGTCCGACTGGTCGCCGATCTGTTGGAACAGCATCAGATCGATGCGGATACCCACTCCAGCGGGGAAACCCAGCTGGCGCATTCCAGGCGGGCGATGGACATGCTGCGCCGCAATGCCGACGAGGCGGGAACCCTGCACGAAGCCAGAGACCTGCCCGCGAAGGGCATGGGTGGCGCGTTTCATGGTGGATACACTTCGCCGGTTGGTTTCGGGTTGAATCCCCGCAAATACCTGTTCGGGATTGCCCGAGCCGCCGAAGCAATGGGCGCGCATCTGTTCCGGAATTCCCCGGTTCTGAGCGTTGAAAAAACGGCGTCCGGCTTTGTGTTGCAAACGCAGAGCGGGACAGTCAAAGCGCAGGCTGTGTTGGTGTGTACCAACGGCTATTCCAGCGAGGATATCCCGGCCTGGATGTCCGGACGATACATGCCTGCTCAGTCGACCGTCATGGTAACGCGACCCCTTGGTCGAACCGAGCAGATGGCACAGGGATGGACATCGGATCAGATGTGCTATGATACGCGCAATCTGTTGCACTATTTCCGCCTGATGCCGGACGGGCGCTTTCTGTTTGGTATGAGGGGCGGCCTGCGGTCATCGGCCGAGGCTGAAGCAGCCATTCGGCGAAAGGTTCAGCAGGATTTCAAACATATGTTTCCTGCTTGGTCGACGGTCGAGGTCACTCATATCTGGTCCGGTTTGGTGTGCCTGTCGCGGGCCCTGACACCTTTTGTCGGCCCCGTTCCGGATCAACCGGGGATGTTTGCCGGTTTTGCATATCACGGCAATGGCGTCGCCATGGGCACGTATTGCGGTCGAGCATTGGCGCGGTTGGTTCTGGGGCAGGACGCCAGGCTGCCGGTCGTGATGATGCAAACACCGGGTCGGTTTCCTTTGGGTCGCTGGCGCCGTGTGCTCATGCCGCCAGCCTACGCCATGCTGGCGCTGGCCGACCTGCGATGAGGCGGGGCGTTACAGAATTGCGGTTTCCAAGTTCAACCCTGTCGCGTAATCGGGCGCACCATTTTCAGCGCGCCAGAGGCAATACGTCGCCATGCGCCACGCATACCATGGCCTGAGTTGTTCATAGCGCGCGACGATTTCGGGCCTGCCGTAGGCCGAAAGAAACTGGTCTTCCTCTTTCTTCGACAGCGGTGAGCCTCGGTAAAGCTGCTGCATTGCAGGCGACAAAAACAGCGCAAGGTCTTCGCAGGGATCGCCCTGGGCCGGGCATTGCCAGTCGATCAAGGTCAGACCACCGGTCGCCACCAGGATATTGCCTGCCACGGGGTCGCCATGGATCAGGCACGGCTGTTGCGTGGGTGCGACCGAATTTGATGGTTGCAAATCAGCGAGTTTGTCGCGCCCGTTTGACGTACAGCCTTGCAGAATTCTTTTTCCATGAGCGCGCAAGTCTGCGCTGCCATTGCATCCGGCTGGCGCCTGGACGACAATGGGCAGGGTATGAAGCTTGCGCAGCAAGGCGCCAACCTGTGCTGAATCCTGCCGCCAGGGGGCTCCGGGGGCGTGGTCGTAAAACACCCAACGGGCTTCTTTGTATTGCCCTGTGGCCCGCAGCCTTGGCACGAAGCCCGTGGTGCCAAGCGCCTTCAGGCATTGGGCCTCCAACTCAGCATCATTGCGAAACAAAGGATTGCGCAATATCGTGCTGTAGAGTTTCAGGACTTTGTCACTGTCGCGGCCCTTGACCTTCCACACCTTGTTGGTGCGCCCGCCGTACAAGGTCTCGAACCGAGGATGCGCGTTGACCAATCCTTGCGCGTGAAGATGGTCAACCAGATCACGAGGGGGGGCAGGCAGGTCGGGCAGAGGTTCCATCACTTCTTATGGCGAGTCGATTTGCCAAGGTTTGGCCCGTCCCGCCCGACAGATCAAGCACCAGTTCGGACTGCGGTGACCTGAGTTGCGGGAATCACTTGACCGCCCTGCAAGGTCAGCAAAACAGCATCGTCGCAAACCTGTGCTTCGACAACGCGATTGTAGGCGGCGACAGGTTTTTCAGAGAGCAACTTGTCGCCTTTGTAGCTTTCCAGGGTTGCGCTGTAGTTGCCTGATGCCAATGGATTGCCTGAGGAACCCACTCCGGCCCAAACAAACTCCTCGGTTGTCGTGGGTACGATGACGTTATCGATTACCGTGCCATCACTGTCGCGGATCACCAATTCCGTCGCGTCCGCATCAGGGTCGGCCTGGGCAAACAATGTCACGGGCTGGCCGTCAAAGTGAAAAGCTGACGTCGAACGGACGTCCATGCCCACCCAGCTTGCAAGCTCGTTCAGTTTCGTGCCGCCCAATGCGTTGGCCAGGTTGGACAAGAGGTCATTGGTCTGGACTTGTTGCTCGACCATCGAGAACTGCGCCAACTGAGACGCATATTCGGTCGAATCCATCGGCTCCAACGGATCCTGATTCTTTGCCTGCGCCGTTAGCATCAGCAAGAATGTCTCAAAGTCCGACGTAATCGCGGATTTCTGAGATGCCCCGGCCTTTTGTTGATCCGTAACGTGCTGCGTGGTGTTGACAGGCGTAATCATTGGTCAAAACCTCATGTCGATGCCCCGGCCCGAGGCCGAATACTGTGGATGGGAAGTTGTGTGATCGATCCGTTCGTGCGGCGCAGCTTCTGAATGTGAAGGGGATTGTGTGTCAGCGTCGTTTGCGTCCTTTTGATGTGCGCCAGAACCCCAAGAGGTTCCCAGATCAAAGCTCAGATCCCCATAACCCAGCTTCTGAAACTCTTCTGTCAGAACGGACAAATGACGCCGCATTAAATCGAGGGTTTCCGGGCGCTCGGTCGCAATGGTGATTTGCAGGCCGTCCTCCCGGCCGTTCAGAACAATGGATACACGTCCAAGCTCTTCCGGGTTCAGCGCTATTTCCGTTGCTCCTGATCCGATACGAGTCTGGACAGCTGCCGACAGCTGACCAGCGATCGCCCGGGCGATTTCCGCTCGGGCGGCAGTGGACGGAGCCGCGAGTTGAGGCACGGACTCACGCGAGGTCAGCGGCAAAGGTTCCTCTCTGGCGGCAGGCAGGGCCTCAGCATCGACTACGGGTGCCACGGGTTCGGCTTCAACGGCAGTTGCCATCAGCTGAAGCTGCGCCACCGAGGGCGCCCGGTCAGGCGCTGACGGTTTGGGCGTCAGAATGTTCACTTCGGGCAAAAGCTTCTTTTCAGGGCCCAGCGGGAGGGGGACGGCCCCCGTTTGTTCGACCGTGCCTTTGGGCTTTGCAAGCTGATCAAACATCTGAACGATTTCGGTCATGGCTGTCACTTGCACAGGCTGGGGCGTCGGACCCTGCACCTTCTGCGAGAGCGCCGGAACCGGGGAAGGCGTGTCGCTTTGTGTGGGCAAACCTTTTGGTACCGATACCGGTGGTTGATCCGGTGTTTCAGAGGGTGCTTGATTTACCTCCGCCATCTGAACCGGCGCCACCTTTACCTTGTCCAAGTCCGGGGTTTCCAGGAATGCAGAATGGGGTTGCTGTTCGCCTATGTGTTCTGAAATCGGGGTGGGATGGGCCGTTGCAGATGCCTCGGCCGATGTCTCCGGCACAGGTTCGGGCTCTGCTTCGACACTTTTCAGCTTGGCATTGATGGCAGCGTTTTCGCCTTCTGGGTGGCCGGTGGCACCAACCTCTTGCCCGAGGACGTCCTGAAAGCTCTCCGAGCCAGTGTTTTGGCCCGGAGTCTTACGCGATGTGACGGCTTTCTCAGGCGTGGTCGGCGTTGCGTTCGCCAGCGTTATGGGGTTGGGCATTTTGCTCCGGCTCCGTGTGACTGGTCGGAACACTGCCTGTAGGAAGTTACGTTTATTTTAACCGCTTTCACCTTTGATCGAGAAAGTTCGAAGCAAATTCGGAGAATGCCATGAAGGTTTCCACCTTTCCTCACGTATCTCAATCACAGTCACCCCAGACCCGGCTGAAAAACGCCGCCATAGAGCTTGAGGCCGCGTTTCTGGCCGAAATGCTGAAATCCGCCGGGTTGGGAAAGACCGGTCAGTCCTTTGGCGGTGGCGCCGGTGAGGATCAGTTTTCTTCGATGCTTGTTCAACATCAGGCGCAGCAACTGGCCCGGTCCGGCGGCGTGGGCCTTTCCGAAATTCTGTTCAAGTCACTGATGGAGAAAACCGATGACGTCTAAGGCCGACAAAGCGTTGATCAAGTCTTTGGAAGAAGTCCTGGATTTGGAACGTGCCGCGCTTGTGCAGGGGGATCTGGACCGTTTGTCCAGCATGGTGCCTGAAAAAGAAAAGCTGATCGGGGCAATCAATGATCTTCAGGTGCTGGAAAGTGAGGCACTGATTCGCGTTCAACAGAAAGCCGAGCGCAATCAGGCGCTGCTGAACAGCGCGGCTGAAGGCATCCGGGCGGTCGCCAGCCGAATGGCTGAATTGCGGCGCGTTCGGCAGGAGTTCAGCACCTATGGTGCAGACGGACAGCGAAGTGAATTCGCGGTGCGCGGCACGGCAAAGCTGGAAAAGCGGGCATAGGCAGAAGTTTGATTCAAATCCGAAATTTCTGGGCCGGGCGCTTTAGCACTCCGTTAGGGGATCGAGTTCAAAAGTGGTGTTGCACCTGAGATCAACAGGTGGCGCGAACGGCCACGCGGCGCGTCGCACAGGTCAGAAAGACACCAATGCCCGCAAATAGTGCGGGGTGAACATGGGCAAAATGGCCCGAACGGAAAAGGATGAAAGCTATGTCCAGCATTCTGACAAACAATGGCGCGATGGTTGCGCTGCAAACTCTCAAGTCGGTCAACAAAAACCTGGCGATGACCCAGAACGCAATCTCGACCGGCAAGGACGTCGCGACGGCCAAGGACAACTCGGCAGTATGGGCGATTTCCAAAGTGATGGAGTCGGACGTCAAAGGTTTCAACGCCATCAAGGACAGTCTCGCGCTTGGGGAATCGACCGTTGCCGTTGCGCGGAATGCTGCGGAGACCGTCACTGATCTGCTGACCCAGATGAAAGGCAAGATCGTCGCGGCGCAGGAAGACAACGTTGACCGCGGCAAAATCAATGATGATGTGACTGCACTGAAAGATCAGATCGCGTCCGTTGTCAGTGCGGCGCAGTTCAATGGTCTGAACTTGGTTGACGGCTCTGCCGGTTCCGCTTCGATCCTTGCATCGCTGGATCGTGACAACACAGGTGCTGTGACCTCGTCGTCCATCACCGTTGCCGGGCAGAACCTGTCGACCGGTGGTTATGTCACCAAGCAGGTTTTTGACGGTTCGACCGGCGCATCGACAGGCAACGATCGCGTCGGCGCAACCATCGATAACGGCGCAACCGCCGCAACCGCGCTGGTCACCGACGAATCCAGCGGTGTTTTTGCCGCCGGGGACAAGGTTGTCGTCGCGATCAACGATCAGGTCGTATCCTATACCGTGTCTGCCGAAGACGCTGCCGCGACAACAACCGGTGATCTGGTTGCCGTTGGGTTGAAATCGAAGATTGAAGAGCTTGGGATTACCGGTCTGACCGTCGATTATGACTCGGGTACAGCCGGAACCTTGTCTGTCACCAACGGTACGGGCTCGGACATTTCGTTTTCGGCTCAATTCGTGAACGCCGGTGCAGGTGGTCTGGGCGCGCTGGCCGGCATTGATGTTTCGACCGGTGCGGGTGCGACCGCTGCCCTGGCCGCCGTTGAGTCGCTGATCGATACTTCGATCGACGCGTCGGCTGCTTTCGGTTCCTCTCAAAGCCGGATCGAAACTCAGAAAGAGTTCATCTCGAACCTGTCCGACTCGTTCAAGTCAGGCATCGGGTCGCTGGTCGACGCGGACATGGAAGAGACTTCGGCACGGTTGCAGGCGCTTCAGGTTCAGCAACAGTTGGCGACACAGTCGCTTTCGATCGCCAATCAGGCACCGCAGTCGATTCTGTCGCTGTTCCGCTAATTCGCGAAATCGGTTGGGGCGCGGTCTTCGCGCCCCATCAATGACTGCCTGATGACGGCCCTTTGGAAGGATTTCAAGTGACACCGCAAACCCTAGCCCATCAAACCTATGCGCAAACCGCCGCGCCGACTCGGACGCCTCGAGACACGGAATACGAAGCGATTTCAAGGATCACACGGCGCTTGAAGGCAGCAACGGCACAAAAGGCAACGGATTTTTCGGGCTTTGTACAGGCCGTGCACGAAAACCGGCGGCTATGGGGGGTGCTCGCCACCGGCGTTGCCGATTCCGAGAATGCCCTGCCCAACGACCTGAGAGCCAGGATCTTCTACCTTGCCGAATTCACCGAACAACACAGCAGCCGCGTTCTGGGAGACGGCGCAACCGTTGAACCGTTGGTGGAAATCAACACGGCTGTATTGCGCGGATTGCGCCAGATGAGGGCAACTTGATGAGTGGTCTGGTCCTGAAGCTTGCCCCGAAAGAAAGGGTTCTGATCAACGGGGTCGTGATTGAGAACGGCGATCGCCGCGGCCGGTTTTCGATCATGACGCCACAGGCAAATGTACTTCGACTGCGGGATGCGATTCATCCGGATGAGGTGAATACGCCGGTGCGCCGCGTCTGTTATGCTGCGCAGCTTGTATTGTCGGGGGACATCGAACCTGGCCAAGCACGTCAGCAATTGTTGCGCCGCGTGGAAGAGCTGAGCCAGGTTTTTACGGATGCAGATAGCCGTCGGGTCTTGGCCGAAGCCACGGATGCCCTGGTTGCAGAGCATTATTACAAGTGCCTCAAATCGCTTCGCTCGCTTCTGCCGCGCGAAGAGCGGCTGATGGCTTACCAGCAATGAAATTCCAACCCGTCATCCCAAGCGGCGGAATCGTGGGCTGGCGGTTCCTGCAACGTACCTATGAAAGTCAGCTCCAGAGTTTTTCGTCGTCCGCTGCGAATGAAAGAGAGACAAAGTACTTTCTGGACAACATTGGGAAAATCCAATCCGCCGAAGAGCTGGTTTCGGATCGCAGGTTGTTGCAGGTCGCTTTGGGTGCGTTCGAGTTGGAAGGAGATTTGGACAACCGGTTTTTCATACGCAAAATCCTCGAGGATGGGACACAGGCGGATGACGCGTTGTCCAATCGATTGGCCGACAAGCGATACCGGGAATTTTCTGACGCCTTTGGGTTTGGTCCCGGTGCTGTCCGAAAAACCGCTCTGACGTCCGACATGGAGCAAATCGCCCAGGCCAATTTGACGGCCCGGTTTGAAATTGCCGTTGGCGAGTCGGATGAAACAATGCGTATTTCGCTCTATGCACAACGAGAGCTTTCGGATCTTGCCAACAGGACCTCAAGCGCAGACACAAAGTGGTTTAATCTTATGGGGCTGCCCCCTTTGCGCAGCATGATGGAAACGGCACTTGGACTGCCGTCATCCTTTGCGCAGCTGGACATTGACAAACAACTCGTCGAGTTCAAGGCTAGGTTGCTCAAACTGACCGGCTCGGAGGATCTGGCACAGTTTTCGAACCCAAAGTCCATCGAGAAACTGACCGACACCTATTTGGCCAGAAGTCAGATTGCGCAACTTCAGAACACGATCTCGCCGGCGCAGACCGCATTGATCTTGTTGGGGGCCGTTTGAGCAGAACGCCTCCGGATCGAAGTGGTCGGTGAAGCATGATCGCAAGGGCCTCACGCTGATCAAGGCAATGCGGTTTTCTTCAGAACTGCAACGAAAGGCCTCAACCGTTCAGAATCTCATCGGCTGCGGTTCGCAAAGCATATGATCTGACGGGTCGGGACACGTTGTGCAGATTGACGTCTCCCAGCGGTACAGCATTGGAACAGGCCGGTTCGATGTCTTCTGAAACGACAATGCGGTGCCCTTGCGACTTGCCGAACTCGCCCAAACGTGCGGCGACGTTTGCGGCCTGACCGATAACTGTGAAATCAAGCCGTTCGCGAGATCCCACATTGCCGTAGGTGACACGCCCATACGCGACGCCGATCGAACAGTCGCAATGCCTGTCCGTACCTTCTTTGCGCAGCTCTCCCAAAGTTTCGACGATTTTGATCGCCGAGCGCTGGGCATTGGTGCGGGCCGTACTGGCATCCTCGTCCGTTGCCGGGAAAACGGCCAGAACAGCGTCGCCAATGAACTTCAGGACTTCTCCGTTGTTGTCATGAACAATGCCCGAGACCGTTTCAAAGAACTCGTTAAGGAGATTGATATACTCGCCCCGGCCCAGCTTCTCTTCCAGGCTCGTTGAATTACGGAGGTCGCAGAACATGATGGCGGCGTCGATCTCATCCCCGTCACCCCTCCTGATTTCGCCGCCCAATACGCGCGCGCCGGTGCGTTTGCCGACATAGGTTTCCAGCAGGACCTGCGCGTTTTCGCGCTGCATGAACACTTCGTAGAAACGGGCGATTACCGAGGAACATTCAAAGACAAGGCCCAGATTTTCGGTGGTAAACCCGTCCGGGTGATCGCAGGTCAGCGTCAGAACATTGGTGCGCCCGTCGGAAAACGGCAAGGGCATGGCCACGTAATCTGTTGCGCCCTTGGCCCGCAGATCCTCCATGATCGGGAAGCTGTTTTGCGGGTTTTCATCATTCAACCTTTGCCGCACGCCACCCAGGCCGTTCGAGACATGCCGCAAGGGGCTGTTGATGAAAGCTGGGTGATCATAGATTTCGTATGTCGGAGCCCTAGTCAGAATCTCTTCTTCATCTTTTTCCCAGATATAGTGTTTTCCCGCGATCAGGGGGTGAAGGGACCAGGCCAGAATGCTCAGCCTTTGTATTGCGATGCCGTGCTCCAGCATCTTTTCGGCCAGCGCTTTGGTAAAGCTTTCGGGCGTTGCCGCGGTCGAAGCACCACGCATCAACCAATCGATCAGGGGGCCGCTGATGTTGCCGTCTTCTGGTTCGCGAAGGCGGTTGTCGCCCAGATCGATTTTCGTATAGGCACCGGGCACAAAGCCGATACAGCCTTGAATGGCCGCGCTTTCGGGCAGAGCCTCCTCATAGGCCCAGACAGAATTGGCCAGGTTTTCGGAACCCAGATTGATGTCGTGATATGTGGCAGTGCCTTTGAACGGACAGAATGTTTGCAGGTCTGTTTCTTCGCTCAGATCAACACAGACATCCGCGCGGGGAACATAGATCGTGGGCGGCAGGCGCGTTTCATACATGACCTTGGCATCTGTGCTTTCAGCCATAAGCACATCGTTGCGGTAAATGGCAATTCTGCCATTCAGCGATTCAACCGAGATTCCATACCCATTGATTTTTGGTGCGGCGTGGACGTTCATATGCGACCTCCCTTGCCTGGGTTTTTTCTAGAATGGGGCTTTGCATCCCACATTCCAAGAGGCGCAGAAGGGAAAAGTGCCAACGCATACGGTCATGCAGCAAGGCTCAGACCATTTGTATCACGTCTTTTTCGATGGACAGCATATACCCTTTTTTGGCGATGTTCTTGACCAGAAGTTCACTGACCATCTGGTTGCCAAGCGCATCCCGCAACCGTTTGATCCGCGTCGCGCCTGCGGCTTCGTCGCAATCGGCCTCATTGCGGCCGGAAATCATCGCCTCGATCTGGGCGCCGGACAAAACCTCATCATCCAGCCGGGATTCAGCCAAAACAGACAGGGTTTCCATGGCGGCGGGCGTGAGTTTGAAATCCATGTTGTTGAGGTAGACGGTGTTTTCCTCGCGGCTGATCAGCAACGAGGTCACCTGAATGCCGGTGCGTTCGATCTGCGCCATGCGTCGGTTCAGCAGTACCAGCATAACCAGAAAGACCAACGCCGAGGCCATCATGGCGCAGGCAAAAACCAGCAGCACATAGATCACCATCCGATAACTGGACAGGGTGTCGGCGAAGGCGGTGCCGGACTGGGCCAGAATTTCTAGCAACCGGATTTCGGTTTGCGAGGTCAGATCGGTCTCGATGAACAATCGCTCGACTCGCGCGTTGAATGCGTTGGCGTCCGGCAGGGTCCAGAACAGGAAAACGGCGGCGGTGATCAGAATGGCGACAATGGCTGCGACGCCCAGCACGACCAGACGGACCCCCGACCGGCGTGCGTCAGAAACGGAGATAGAATTTTCCGGCATTGCCTTTCCTCTGATCCAACCCTTCCGGCCCGAAAACGGACTGCACTTCAAGCAAGGTCCAGCCTGACGCGCTCAGGCGCTGGGCGATTTCTGCCTGGGCCTGGCCCTTGTCGCAGTTCGAGACCTGAATGACCCCATAGTGTAGACGCAGCGGGTTGTCTTTCTTGGCCTTGTAGTCCGCATAGCAATCCGCCGCAGACGCAGCAGAGCCAAGCGATATCAGGACCGCAAAGGTCAGAGAAGAGAGGATCTGTTTCATAGGCCGCATCCTGCGCATGAGTTGCCGCGATATTCAATAACTCAAGGGGTTTGCGGGCTCTGATATCCGATAACACCGGGCCGTTATTGCTTGTCTGGACCGGTCGCACCCAGTGTCAGGGCAATCATTACGCGCTCCGTCACACGGTCGCCCAAACACTATGAAGGACACGCATCATGCACAGGAAATTCATCGCTTTCATCGTTGCGACCGCGGTTGCAATAACCGGGGTTTCTGCGACTCAGGCACGGGCCGCGGACGCAAAGGACATTCTTGGCGGGCTGGCGGCCATCGCGCTCATCGGGGCCGGGGTTCACTATTACAACAAGGAAAAGAAAAAGGATCGGGCGACTCGCCATCAGACCTATACCCCGGCACCTTACACGCCGCAGCCGGTGCGCCCTCTGCCGCCGCGCGTGGCGCGCTACGATCTTCCCCAGCGCTGCCTGCGCACATTCAACGGGTATTCACAGGATCATCCGCTGCTTGGGCCGAAATGCCTCAAGAAGCACTACAAACATGCCAATAGCCTGCCGCAAGAGTGCAAAGTCGGTTTCTGGAATGGCCAAAAGGTCAAGCGGGCATACGAACCCGCGTGCCTGCGCCAGAAAGGATACCGTGTCGTTTACCAGTAACACCGGTTGAGCAGGAGCGGCGCCAAAGACGCGCCGCGTGAGAGAGGGCGGTGTGGGCTGCCCTCTCTTTTTTTCTTGCGGCGCTGTGTGAAACACGGTTTTCCAAAAGGATGACAAAACCAGATTTCGAACTTGAACAGGCGCTGCTGGACCGGGGCCATTGCCGTATCGCGGGTGTGGATGAGGTCGGGCGCGGCCCTTTGGCCGGCCCGGTCGTCGCGGCAGCGGTGATCCTGAACCCACAGGCCATCCCCAAAGGGTTGAATGATTCCAAGAAGCTGACGGCCAGACGTCGGGCCGCGCTGGATGCCGAGATCCGGCACAGCGCCGAGTTTGCCGTGGCCGAAGCCTCGGTCGCCGAGATTGACGAGATCAACATCCTCAGGGCATCGCATCTGGCGATGCTGCGCGCAGTCGAGGCACTGACACCGGCCCCCGATTTCCTGCTGATCGACGGGAACATGATTCCACGCGGCCTGAAAATCCCGTCGCAGGCCGTCGTGAAGGGGGACGCCCGATCGGTGTCGATTGCAGCCGCGTCGATCCTTGCGAAAAACTGGCGCGATCAGGTGATGGTGGATTTGGCGCAACAGCATCCGGGATATGGATGGGAAACCAACGCCGGTTATCCGTCAAAACAACACAAGGAAGCACTGCAAAATCTTGGCGTGACCCCACACCATAGACGTTCGTTCAAGCCGGTGCACAATATCTTGTATCAAGAGTAAATCGTAAGTCGCTGATTCAAAAAAGAAATTGACGCCGATTCGTCTTTGACTCATCCTTGTCTCAACCAAATGAGCGCAAAAGCGCCGTGGACACTTGAGGCAGTGATATGACGACAACCACCAAAAAGGGCGCAATAGCGCCCCCTTTAAACACGATTCTATCCGGGGACTGCATCGAAGTGATGAACAGTCTTCCCGAGGCATCCGTTGACCTGATTTTTGCGGATCCGCCCTATAATTTGCAGTTGAAAGGTCAGCTGCATCGCCCGGACAATTCTCAGGTGGATGCGGTGGATGATCACTGGGATCAGTTTTCCAGCTTTGGGGCCTATGACCAATTCACCCGCGCGTGGTTGAAGGCGGCGCACCGTCTGCTCAAGCCAAATGGTGCGATCTGGGTGATCGGCTCTTACCACAACATCTTCCGTGTGGGTTCGGCCTTGCAGGACGAGGGCTATTGGATTCTGAACGATGTGGTCTGGCGCAAGTCAAACCCGATGCCCAACTTCCGCGGCAAACGTTTTACCAACGCGCATGAGACGATGATCTGGGCATCCAAGCGCGAAGGGGCCAAGTACACCTTCAACTATGAGGCGCTGAAGGCCCTGAACGAAGGCGTGCAGATGCGCAGCGACTGGGTGCTGCCGATCTGCACCGGGCATGAACGCCTGAAGGATGAAAACGGTGACAAGGCACACCCGACGCAAAAGCCGGAATCACTGCTGCACCGTGTTCTGATCGGCTCGACCAACCCCGGGGACGTGGTGCTGGATCCGTTCTTCGGCACCGGAACGACCGGAGCCGTCGCCAAGATGTTGGGCCGCGAGTTCATTGGTATCGAACGCGAGGAAAGCTACCGCAAGGTGGCCGAGAAGCGCATTGCCAAGGTCCGCAAGTTCGACCGTGAGGCTCTGGAAGTCAGCGCCAGCAAGCGCGCCGAACCCCGCGTTCCCTTCGGCCAGCTGGTCGAGCGTGGGATGCTGCGCCCGGGCGAAGAACTTTATTCCATGAACCGGCGTCACAAGGCCAAAGTCCGGGCCGATGGCACATTGGTCGGTGACAACGTCAAAGGCTCGATCCATCAGGTGGGCGCCCATCTGGAAAATGCGCCGTCCTGCAATGGCTGGACCTATTGGTGCTTCAAGCGTGACGGCAAAACGGTTCCGATCGACGTTCTGCGCCAACAGATCCGGGCCGAGATGAACTGATACAAAGAACACCGCCGGTGCCTGTGGCCTGACACAAGGCACTACGCCTTGCCCCGCCGATCCTACGGCGGGGTCTTTTGTTTTCGGATCAACAGTGATTGCATGTTGTTGACCCTGACACTGCAAGAAAGATCACGGCCATGACCGAGACAACCGCGCAGCCCCGCCGCAGTCTGTTTTTCACGGAACCTGACACGTTCGATATGGACAACAAATACACCGAGGCCGCGTTGGAGCGGCACAAGCGAGAAGGGTTGGAACTGGCCGTCCGCGCGCGGTGGGTGGCGATGGCACTGACCGGGGTTCTTCTGGTTTTCCTGAACCCGCAACGGGAGGTGCTTTGGTATCACTTCATTCTGCTGCTGATCTGCGCCAACGGTTGGCTGATCCGCCGTTCCGGTCGGGTGGGGCAATCACGGGTCGAGCTTCTTTTGATCTTCGTGGATCTGCTGATCATGACCCTTGGAATGATCGTGCCCAACCCGTTCAGTGACGATGTCCGCCCTCTGGCCATGCAATACCGGTTTGACAACTTTCAGTACTTTTTCGTCATCCTGGCGGCTGGAACCTTGGCCTATTCCTGGCGTACGGTCATTGCCATCGGTTCGTGGACGGCATTGATGTGGACGATCGGTTGGATCGTCGCCTCTTGGGTGGCAACGCCGATTCCGGGGATCAGCGAAAAAGTTGCAGAGGCCTTGCAGGGCTATCCGGATGTTGCCGAGCTGTTGGATCCAAACAGTTTCATGGTCCCTCAACGTATCCAGCAAGTGATCGTATTCATAATGGTCGCGGTAACGCTGGGCATTTCGATGCGGCGTCTCAATCAATTGTTGATGAACAACGCGGGATTGGAACGGGAACGGGCCAACCTGTCGCGGTATTTCTCACCCAATGTGGTGGATGAGCTGAGCCAGAACGATGAGCCGCTGAAACAGGTCCGCAAAGAAGATGTGGCCGTTCTGTTCATCGATATCGTCGGGTTCACCAAATACGCCGCCGGGCGGGATCCCTATGAAGTGATCGAGGTTCTGCGCGGGTTTCATGCCCGTATGGAAACCGAGGTATTCCGGCACCACGGGACCTTGGACAAGTATCTGGGCGACGGTTTGATGGCGACCTTCGGCACTCCGGTGCCAACGCCCCTGGACGCGAGCAATGCCCTGGACTGCGCGCGTGCGATGGTGGGTGTGATCGACCGTTGGAATCTGGAACGTCGCAGGGTGGGAGAGCCCGAAATCCATGTCGGCGTTGGGGTGCATTACGGCTCGGTCGTACTTGGGGATATCGGTGCCAACCGGTTGGAATTCGCGGTGATTGGCGATGCGGTCAATGTGGCGGCTAAGCTTGAGGCACTGACGCGTGAATTCAAGGCGCGTATCGTTGTCAGCGATGCCGTGCGTTTGCGGGTTGAGGAAGAAAACCCGCAGGTGCGGGAGGTCATGGCCGGTTTTGTTGCCTGTCGTGACCAAACCGTGCGAGGGGTCGAGGCGCCGATGGATGTCTGGGTGATGAAAAGCTGAGGGCCTCCCGCCCGTCAGAACAGCATCGCAGATGCCGTGCTGACAGTTGGGCCAAGCAGCGCGCCTGTGCGCGCTGCGGTCACGATTTTGGCATGGGGTTCAAAGATTTGTTGTAGGGGTGCCAGTCGGTGATCTCGGGATAATAGTGGCGTCGCCACGCGCGAACGCGCGGGTTCATGACCCGCCGCCAAAGCGGCGGTATCATCGCGGCCACAGTCATGACGGGATAGCCATAGGGCAATTGCGGTGCCGTGTCCGACGCGTGATGTTGCAGCAGCGGAAACCGGCGATTGGGTTTGTAATGGTGGTCCGAATGGCGTTGAAGATTGATCAGCAACCAGTTCGAAGCTTTCTGCGAGGCATTCCAGGAATGGCGTGGCAGGACATGCTCGTACCGTCCCTCGCCCAGGTGTTTTCGGGTCAGGCCGTAATGCTCGACGTAATTGACCAGCTCGAGCTGCCATATTGCGACACCAGCCTGAAGCAGAAACAGCGCCACGCCGGACCATCCTCCGATCAGGCCGGCCAGTGCCAGCATCCCACCTTGCAGCGCCCAGTACCGCCAGAACGGGTTTGAACGATCTGTCCACGGTCTGTCGATACGGGCCAGCTTGTTGCGCTCGGCGCTGAAGGCCGAAACCCAGCATTGCCACAGAACGCGGGGATAGAAGCGATGGAAACCTTCGTTGTAGCGCGCCGTTACCGGATCGCGCGGGGTGCCAACATGGCGGTGGTGGACCAACAGGTGCTCGGACCGAAAATGAGAATACAGCACCATGGCAAGAAGGATGTCCCCCAGCCAGCGTTCCAAGCGGCTTTTCTGGTGCATCAACTCGTGGCTGTAATTGATCCCAATCGTGCCCGAAATGACGCCCATGCCAAAGAAGAGGCCGATTTTCTCAAGCGTTGACAGATGGGTGCCCTGGGTTGCGTACCAGATCAAACCAAAAAGGGTGACGAACTGGATCGGGGCCCAGAGTTTTGTCAGCAATATGTACCATTGCAGCGCCGTGTCCGGCGTCTCGGGGTAGGCGTTTTGAGTGTTGAGCCCGGTGATCCGGTCCAGCACTGCAAAAGCCCACCAGGTTGCGGCAGGAACCAGCAGCAGTGACCATCCACCGGTAGCAGCTGAAAACCAGACCAGCGGAATCAGCAGCAGCGACACCCAGAAAGGGGATGCAGATTGCCAGCGGGACAATGTGCCTGTTGCGATCATCTTTTCTGCTCCGACTTTACGGAGATATCCTAGCCATGGCCCGAAGACTTGCACAGCGGACTTATTGTCCTCGCCAAAGATCATAGGCCTTGCGCATCACGGTTGGCAGGTCGCCGGGCCTGAAGCTGTGTTTGTCTACAACTGTCAGATGTTCGGGTATGTCGTGATCGGCGGCATCTGTTGTCCAGATCCGCAAAATCAGGTGGAAATGCGTAAACGTATGGCGCACTTCGCCCGGCAACATCGTCCAATTCGCGGGGAATGGAGGCTGTTCGGCCGGGGCATCGTTCCACTCTGATCCGGGCCAGCCCAGCATTCCGCCCAGCAAACCTTTGTCAGGCCGGCGTTCCAGCACCATGGCCCCGTCTGCGCTTTGCGCAACATACACGTGCCCATAGCGCGTGGGTTTGGGCTTTTTGGGTGTTTTTCGTGGCAGGTCGGCTTGGGTGCCTGCGACGCGGCTCTGACAGGGGTCACGCAGGGGGCAAATGCCACATGCCGGCGACTTCGGCGTGCAGATGGTTGCCCCCAAATCCATGACGGCCTGCGCGTAATCGCCCGGACGTATGGCCGGGGTCAGGGCCGACGCCTTTTCCTTCAGCAGGGGTTTGGACCCGGGTAGCGGATCGTGAATGTCATGGAGCCGGGCCATGACACGCTCGACGTTTCCGTCCAGCACGGTTTCAGGCCGATCAAACGCTATGGCCGAGATCGCTGCGGCGGTATAGGGGCCTATGCCGGGTAGGTTCAGCAGCGCTTCTAAGCTGTCGGGAAACCGGCCATCGTAGTCCTGCGTGACGGCACGGGCGCATTTCAAAAGATTGCGGGCGCGGGCGTAATAGCCAAGCCCGGCCCATTCCCCCATGACCTGATCGTCGGGTGCGGCGGCCAGAGCCTGAACCGTGGGCCAGCGGGTGGTGAAGCGCAGGAAATAGTCGCGAACGGCGGCAACTGTAGTTTGCTGCAACATCACTTCGGACAGCCAGACCCGATAGGGGTCGGGGCGCATCCCGGCGGCGCGATCTGCCGGACCGATGCGCCATGGCATTTCGCGGGCGTGGCGGTCGTACCATTCCAGCAACGCATCACTGACGATGATTTCAGCAGAGTCACGCAAGTTTTATTCAACTCCCGGTCGGGTTTCGCTGGCACATGGTGGCCTGCCCAGTACAATAGAGGTGTAGGAGCAGGAAACCAGATGCAACGCAGACGTTCTTCGACCCGCGGGTTCAAACGCACCGCATCCTTGCTGAACGATCAGATCCGGCGCGCCGGGGAAAGCCGGGGGTTTGCCGTGTCACGGCTTTTGACCCACTGGGCCGAGATTGTCGGCCAGGAAACCGCCGCCATCGCGCGCCCGGTCAAAGTGGGTTATGGCAAGGGCGGATTTGGTGCCACCCTGACCGTGTTGACGACCGGGCCACAGGCTCCGATGCTGGAAATGCAGAAGGAACAGCTGCGCGGCAAGGTAAACGCGGTCTATGGCTATAACGCCATCAGCCGTGTCCGTATCACCCAGACCGCTCCGACCGGATTTGCCGAGGGGCAGGCCAGTTTCGACCACAAGCCGAAGCAAGCCAAACCCCAGATTGCGCCTGACATTGCCACCGAGGCCGACAAAATGTCACGCGATGTACATGATGAAGATTTGCGCGCGGCTCTTGAACGTCTCGGGCGCAACGTTTTATCCAAACAGAAACGCTGAGAAAGGGCTGAAAATGAGCCGTATTGCAACCGTAATCTGTGCGGCCGTCGCCGTGGCCGCTGGCGGCTATTGGCTGACAGGGTCGAACACCAATGTCACCGTTCCACTGGTCAGTGCCGCCGAAGCGCAGGAGGCGGACCTGGATACTTCGACGATCGTCGAAATGGTGCTGGGCGCCGAGGATGCACCTGTCGAAATCATCGAATATGCCTCCTATACCTGCCCGCATTGCGCGAGTTTCCATCAGGGAGCCTTCAAACAACTCAAGAAAGACTTCATCGACACCGGCAAGGTAAAGTTTACCTATCGTGAGGTGTATTTTGACCGCTACGGCCTTTGGGCATCGATGGTTGCACGCTGCGCTGGCCCCGAAAAGTTCTTCGGTATCACAGACCTGATCTATGAAGGGCAGGCAGAATGGACACGCGCAGGTGGTCCGGCCGAGATCGTGGACGAGCTGCGCAAGATCGGTCGTTTGGCCGGCATCGATGGCGATCAGCTCGAGGCTTGCCTGCAAGACGGTACCAAGGCGCGGACATTGGCTGCGTGGTATCAGGAAAACGCCGAACGAGATGGCATCCAGGCGACGCCATCATTTGTGGTGAACGGCAAGAAGGTCGACAACCAGTCCTACGCTGACTTTAAAAAGCTGATCGAAGACGAACTGGGTGGCTAAACACCCTTTTCCGGTTGGCCCTGCGTGGGCCGAGCGGACCTATTTTGGTGCAGGTGCTGCATTCAGCAGCATGTCGCGGACCTTGTCAATTTCGCCGACTCGCAGACGCACCGGCAGAGTGATCACTTTGCTCCGAAAAGCCGGGGGCAGACGTACGGCATCTTTCTCGGTCGTTATCATCTGAGCACCCAGTTGGCGCGCCTCGTTTTCCAGACGGGCCATCAGTGCCTGAGTCAGAGGCTGGTGATCGTCCAGGGCTTCGGCGCGGACCAGGTCTACGCCCAGCTGCCGCAGGGTTGTGAAGAACTTCTCGGGGTGGCCGATCCCGGCAAATGCCAAAGCGCGTGTGCCGGTCCAGTCCATGCCGGTTTGCAGGGGCTCGATTGCTCCGGTGACATGGGGAACGGACAACTTGTCGCCCCACTGAGCAGTGAAAGCCATTTGCGCGGCCTCATCGCCCAAAGACAACACAAGGTCGGCCCGTTTCAACCCGATGTCGACCGGTTCCCGCAGTGGCCCGGCAGGCAGGCACAAACCGTTTCCGAACCCGCGTTGAGCATCGACAACAATGATCGAGAAATCCTTGGCCACCGAAGGGTTTTGAAACCCGTCATCCAGCACGATTACCGTGGCGCCCGCCGCTGCGGCGGCCCGTGCGCCCGCCGCCCTGTCCTTGGCAACCCAGACTTCGGCAAACATCGCCAGAAGCAGCGGCTCGTCTCCTACTTCGGCAGCCGTGTGCCGGGCCGGATCAACCTGCACCGGCCCGTCCAAAGAGCCTCCGTGCCCCCGCGTGACAACATGTGGTTCGTGCCAGGCGCCTCGAAGCTGTTCAAGGGTCCAGATCACCATAGGTGTTTTACCGGTTCCACCAGCATTGAGGTTGCCGATACAGATCACGGGTACACCCGGCTTTTCGCCGGATTCCGAGGCGATCCTTCGGGCGGTTGCCGCTGCATATAGGCGCCCCAACGGTGCCAGCAGACGCGCCCTCAGATCCGGTTGGTCCGGGGTCGTGTTCCAGAAATCAGGTGCCCGCATGATCCGCACTCCGCTGATCCAGAATATCCTGTACCATTTCGATCAGGGCGTCAGCCTGCGGTGCGCCTTCGGTCAACAACTGCCATCCAGCCAACGCCATGTCGGCAGCTTGATCCGGCGCCAGAAGCTGCACAACGGCGTCGCCCAGTTCGGTTGCAGTCTTAACCTCTTTGGCGGCGTTCACCTGTTGCAGGCTGGAATAGATTTCCTGATGGCGGTGCACATATGGTCCGAACATGATCGCAGACCCCAGCGCGATTGCTTCGGACGGGTCCTGACCGCCCGCGCCGCGTTCCAGTGAACTGCCCATGAAGGTCACTGGTGCCATGCGATGCCATAGGCCCAGGTTTTCGGGGTCCGATGTCAGGACGACCTGAGTGGTGTCTTCAATCATGTCCCCTTCATCCCAGCTGATGCAGCGCAGGTCCATCGATTCCAGCCGCCGTCTCAGCGGCGAGACTTCCGGCTCGTTTGCCACGTGCAACACCAGAACCAGCCGATGCAGCATCCGCAGCGCCTGACGGTGGGCTGTCAGAATCGAGATGAACTCCTTGTCCTGAACCCATGCCGCCAACCAAACCGGGCGCCCGGCAAGTGTATGTGTGGTCTCGATAAGCTCGTCTTCAGGCCAGGGCCGGGGATTGGGGCTGATCCGCAAAGGCGGTGATTCCGCAACTTTTCCGGATTGGATCCCGAGGCGGCGGATCTGCCGAGCCGTCTCGGCGGATGGCGTGAGAATCTTGCGGAAACAGTCAAAGGTCACCCGCGTGATGTCCGGCAGCCAACGGGCGTTCCGGGACAGAGTGACGCTGAATTGGGCGTCGAACAGGACCAGCGGGATCGCCTGTTCGTCAGCGCGCGTGACAATGTTGGGCATCAGATCGCCACCGACCCACAACCCCATGTTCGGACGCCAGTATTCGATAAACTCGCGGGCGGCGCCACTCTGTTCCTGTGGCAGGTTGATCAAAGGGAACCTGCTGTCCGGCCAGTTGGACAGATCCTCATCCGGGGGGGCTGTCAGCAGGAAATTCAGCTTGGCCTTGACCTGCGACAGCCGACGGCAGAAGTCGGTCACAGCCCGCAGCCGATCCGGGGTGGCAACATGGATCCATAGCAACTCACCTTCGGGGCGCGGCAGGTTGGATTGCGGCGCAACCCCGTTGCGCAACCCCCATGACAACACCCTGTAGGCGGCCAGGCTGAGTGAGCGCGGTTTGCTCATGTTCCGATTTCCGGCCCGGCCGGATCCAGCAGTGCCGACAGTTGCTGATGAATCGAGGCGCTGGCGGCGATCACGCCGTTCAACCTGGGATGCATATTGTTGAAGATCAGCCGTTGACCCGTACGGTCGGAACACACGCCGCCGGCCTCTCGGATGATCAGGTCGCCGGCGGCAATATCCCATTCCCAACTGGGGCGCAGGGTCAGCATGCCATCGAACCGACCCTGCGCAACCAAAGCCATGCGATAGGCAAGTGACGGGCGATACGCGCGTTCGAAATCTGGCGCCTGCGCGTCGCGCCAGTGCCGAGCGTCAAGATTTGGCTTGGCGGCCAGAATTTCTGATTGCAAAAGCTCTGCGGTATCCGAGGTCGTGATCGTCTTACCATTGAGAGTGGCGCCCTGACCCTGTGCCGCCGTGTACAGCAAATCCCGCATCGGCAGGTAAATGACCGCCGCCGTCACCACGCCGTTATCGGCGACGGCTATGGAATGTGCCCAGGTGCGCGCGCCTTCTGCAAAGCTCCGGGTGCCGTCGATCGGGTCGATGATGAAAGTGCTGTTACGGTCCAGCCGGTCGGTGGAATCCTCGGATTCCTCACTGAGCCAGCCATAGCCCGGTCGCACCGAACACAACCGCTCCTCCAGCATCGTGTTCACGGCAAGATCTGCCTCGGTCACTGGGCCGGCGCCATCGGGTTTGTCCCAGCGCTGTGCTTGCGTGCCGGAATAGCGCGTGGCGATCTTGCCGGCCTCCAGCGCCGCCTCGATCAGCAGGGGCAGATCAGTTGCCGGCAAGTGTCATTCCTTCGATCAGAAGCGACGGAACCACGCGCGACAGGTATGGGCGGGCATCGTTCGCCGGGATGATCCGGCGCAGCATGTCCCGCAGATTGCCCGCGATGGTGCATTCATTGACCGGATGCGTGATCTCGCCATTCTCGACCCAGAAGCCCGATGCACCCCTTGAATAGTCACCGGTATTGGGGTTGATCGTCGATCCGATCATGGATGTGACCAGCAACCCGGTCCCCATATCGCGCAGCAGGTCGGCGCGGCTTTGGTCACCTTGTGTCAGGCTCAGGTTCCAGTTGCTGGGCGATGGCGGGCCCGAGACCCCACGAGCGGCATTTCCCGTGGACGCCATATCCAGTTTTCGCCCGCTTGACAGGTCCAGCGTCCAGCCCGTCAGAACGCCGTTTTCCACGATTGCCCGGCGTTGTGTCGGCAAACCCTCGGCATCAAAGGGACGCGAGCCCGAAATGCGCGGGCGGTGCGGGTCTTCGATCAGGGACAGGTGCGCGGGCAGAACGTCCTGCCCCAAACAATCCTTGAGCCAGGATGCGCCCCGTGCGATCGCCGCGCCATTGCTGGCGGCCAGAAGGTGGCCGATGAGCGAAGACGAGATCCGTTCGTCGAAGAGCACCGGAAAACTTCCCGTCACAGGTTTGCGCGCACCAACCTGTTGCACGGCGCGTTCGCCTGCTGTGCGCCCGATTTCTTCCGCGCTGCGCAGGTCGGATTGGAACGTCCGGCTGTCGCCGTCATAATCCCGTTCCATCCCGGTGCCTTCGCCCGAGATCGCAACACAGGAAACCGACCGGCTGCTGCGCGCGTACCCGCCGGTGAACCCGTTTGTCGCGGCCAGATGCACATGGTGGGTCCCGTAACTTGCGGCCGCATCCGACACCTGGGTAACACCGGCGACGGCCAGCGCTGCGGCCTCGGCCGTCAGAGCATCCTGCATCAGGGCTTCGGCAGACGGAGCCGGGGCGGGGTCTGACAATTCCAGTGACTCTATGTTCCAGTCTGTAACCAGCTGGTCCTTGTCAGCCAGCCCGGAAAACGGATCTTCGGGGGCCTCCCTGGCCATCGCGACAGCTCGTTCCGCCATGGCGCGCAGGGTTTCAGGGCGGCTGTCGGAACTGGACACAATGGCGGATCGTTTGCCCAGAAACACCCGCAATCCCAGATCAGTCCCTTCCGAGCGTTCGGCATGTTCCAGCGCGCCGCCCCGCACTTCGACGGAAACAGAGGATCCGTCGATAACGATGGCATCCGCCGCGTCCGCGCCTGCCTTGCGGGCCACGTCAAGCAAGTGATGGCTGATTTCTTCTGGTGAGCAGGTCATGAGGCCTCCGGGTTGATTGCCAAGGACCTAGCCTTGGACCGCCCGTCTCGCAAGACCTGTGACCAGATTGTGCGTTGAGGATCGCGGTGAACCCGTGCCGTTTCAGAGGTTTGGGCAGGGGTTGGCAGGACAGAGAAAGGGCCGCATGTTGCGCGGCCCTTTCCGTTGATTGTCACTTGATACGCTGACCATTCGCCAGGATCTGGCCGTCTTCGGTGAACTCGATCTTCGAGTTCAAAGTGTCCGGTTCTTCGCCCGGAACTGCCATCAGACCCATCATCATGCGGGCACCCAGCGCGTCTTCGTCCGAGATGATTCCCATTCCGATCAGGGTGTCGATCAACTGGTTGGCGCCCACCAGCTGAAGGTTCGCCACGCCGCTTGGGCTGGGCAGGCCATCAAATTCTTCGGTATTGGTGTTGTCGAAAGCAAAATCACCGGTACCGGTCAGTTTGGCGCCAACCAGCGAAACCAGCAGTTCGTTGATCTTCAGCGAGTGCAATTCCCCCGGCGCTTCGTCGGATTCGACGTCGATTTCAGGATCGAAGATATTCATCAGCACTTTCGCGGTTCCCGTCGCATCCAGCGCAATCGTCGCCGGATCACGCGGCAGCGCGCCCGCAGGATCGAAAATGCCCCACAATATGTCCGACATGGTGAAATCGGTCAGGTTCAGCCCAAAGCCGAAGGGTTGAACCTCGTCCGATTGCTGGATGGGGAATTCGAAGTTCAGGCCCGCCTTGGCCATCGAAAGTTCGATCGGGAACGGCAGGCCCGCCGTGGTAACGGCCATCTTCGTGCTGTTCTGGTCAATGTCATAGACGATACGCTCTGCATCGATGCTGGCTGCAAAACGCCCGCCTTCGGACGTGCTGTTCATCGAGAACGCCTGACCTTCGCTGGTCCCGCTCAGATCCGTGCTGCCCGCGGCATAGGTGAAGGTGCCGTCAAACGAAAAACCAGCCTTGTAAAAGGCTTCTGGGTCCGAAAAGTCAAAATCCGGCGGGACCACGTTGTTGCCCTCAAATGCCAGTTGATCGAGTTGACCGTTGATCAACCCGTTTTCGCCGCTTTCAGGATCCTGAAAGTTCAGATCATAGGATAACGTGGCTGCGTTGAACGTCTGGCTGATGTTCCGATTGTCACCGATCTGCATCCGCGAGCTGCCGGACAGATCGCTTGCTTGGACATCGATGCCAAACACATCCTTGGGCAGAGCCTCACCATCGACCTCAATCGAATCCAGTTTCACGCCCAGATTGTCAGCCTTGTAGTCATAGGTCATGTCGTCCGGTGTGCCCGACACGACCATGTTCAGTTGGCTGTGGGAATAGGTGACAGTGGCTGCGAAGTTTTCGTCTTCGGCCTGACCGGTGATTTCCATGGGAAAGCTTTCCGGCAGGTCAATGGTAACGGTCCCGTCACCAATTTCGGTCAATGTCATTTCTGGCATGACCATCTGAAACTGTCCGTCCTCTTCGGGAAGGGCCACTGAAAGCGTCATGTTGGAAATCGTGGTGACGTCGCCCGAGGTGCTTTCGTCTCCTGTGACGGTGTAACCCATCGAGGTGAAATAGCTCTGCCAATCGGACCAGACGTCATCGGCCGACAGATCGGCAAACGCCCCTTGGGTGGCAACGGCATAAGCCAGGGCAGCGCCGCAGCTGCGGCGAAGGAAAACGGACATAAGGTAACCCTTCTTGATCAATTTGTGGCGCATGGTCGGTTTTGTGGCGGGTATCGTCAAGGGGGCAAGGGCTGGACCCTTTCCCCGTTTACGCGCTACGGCTGTAGCCGACAGAGATTGCAATGCGTGAGGAAGGGCAAATGCAGGGAAAAACTGTTCTCATAACCGGGGCCAGCCGAGGAATTGGGGCCGAGGCAGGGCGCGTTTTTGCCGCAGCCGGCGCCAATGTCGCATTGGTGGCTCGCAGCAAGGACCAGATTGACGCTCTGGCGGCCGCATTGGGCGATCAGGCCATCGCATTGGCCTGTGACGTCAGCGATTTCGCGCAGGTGGAACAAGCCGTGGCCACATGCGTGGACCGGTTCGGTGGGTTGGATGTTCTGATCGGCAACGCGGGTGTGATCGATCCGATCTTTCATCTCTCGAATGCTGACACCGAGGCGTGGAGCAAGGCCATCGACATCAACCTGAAAGGTATTTTCTACGGGATGCGCGCTGCGTTGCCGGTGATGCGGGCTGCGGGAGGAGGGAGCATTCTGACGATCTCGTCCGGTGCAGCATCGAACCCGGTCGAAGCCTGGAGCCATTATTGCGCCTCGAAGGCCGGGGCCAAGATGCTCACGGAATGTCTGCATCTGGAAGAAGCCCATAACGGTATTCGCGCCATGGGCCTGTCACCGGGGACGGTGGCCACCGATATGCAGCGGTCGATCAAGGCCAGCGGCATAAATCCAGTCAGTCAGCTGGACTGGGATGTGCATATCCCTGCGGACTGGCCCGCACGGGCGCTGTTGTGGATGTGCTCGGATGATGCCGATGAATTCCTTGGCACTGAAATTTCGCTGCGGCTTGAAGACATTCGCAAACGGGCCGGGCTGATATGATCGATTTGACCAAAGAAGGCGGCCTGTGGACCGTCACGATCAACAATCCCGGCAAGGCGAACGCCCTGACCGGGGCCATGCTGGCGGAACTGGCCGAGATCGCCGAATCCGCGACAGAGGCCAAGGCGTTGATCCTGACCGGCGCGGGCAAAGTGTTCAGCGCCGGGGCAGATCTGGACGAAGCGCGCGCCGGTCTGGCCAAATCGGATGTCTGGGAAAGGCTGTCCGGCGCCATTGCCGCGTTGCCCTGTCTGACCGTTGCCGCACTGAACGGCACTTTGGCAGGCGGGGCCAACGGTATGGCGCTGGCCTGTGATCTGCGCATTGCCGTGCCGTCGGCCAAGTTCTTCTACCCGGTGATGAAGCTGGGGTTTCTGCCACAACCGTCCGACCCCGCGCGGCTGGCGGCTCTGGTCGGACCGGCCAGGGCCAAGTTGATCTTTATGGCGGGTCAGAAAATTACCGCGCAGGAGGCGTATGAATTTGGCCTGGTGGACCGGATTGTCGATCCCGATCACCTGATGCAAACCGCACGCGATCTGGTGGCCGACAGCGTGAACGCCGACCCCGAGACCGCGGCGGGAATCGCAAGGTTGTGCTCATGAGGCTGTCTGCACTGCGCCTGCGGGTCGCTGACCCGGATCGGCTGGCCGCGTTTTATCGCGACATTCTGGGCATGTCCGTTGGCCGAACAGAAACCGGCCACCGTGTCGGCTATGACGGTGCAGACGCAGATATTTTGTTGCTGCCGGGTGGAGGAGGGTACACCCATGACAAGGGGCAGCGGTACTGGAAGATAGGAATCACCGTTCCGGATGTCGATCTTGCTGCGGCTCATCTGCGCAGGTTCGACGTACCAGTGAGCACGCCGAACCAGTTTCTGGACATCGGCTATATGTGCCATCTTGCGGATCCCGAAGGGTTCGTCATCGAACTGCTGCAACATGATTTCGAAGGCAACCAGCCGCCGTATGCAGCGGACCCCGACGCGCCTTTTGCGCAGGCTCGGATCGGTCAGATTACCCTTCGAACCGGCGATATTGCCGCCGAAGACGCATTCTGGCGCGCCCGGGGCATGTCGTTGCTGTCGATGCAGGAGGTCGCCCCTTACGGCTTTGACCTGCATTTCTATGCCTTTACCGACGAAACCCCGCCCAATCCTGACCTTTGGGCTGTTGAAAACCGCGAATGGCTGTGGAAACGCGCCTATACGACGTTGGAATTCCAACATGTTGCGGGCGCACAATTCGCTCATGTACCGGACTTTCAGGGTATCGAGATCGAAGGCCTGTCCGAACCTCTCACAGATATTGTCGGCGACCAGATCCTGCCAGGTTGATCAGCGCCCGCGCCGCTTGCCCGGAACTTTCGAACGAAACCCGGGTGGACGTTTGCAGACCCAAGTCAAAAATTTCTCGAGCCTTGGATGCGCACGCAGGGCCTCGACTGTGTTGAAACTGCGTGCCAGTTCGGCTTCGGTCAGGGTGGCGTGCACCTCTTTGTGGCAGATCTGATGCAGCAGAACGGTAGGTCCGCCCTTGCCTCCTTTGAGTTTTGGGATCAGATGATGCAGGCTGCCAGCCCCGTCGGGGATCGGGCGGCCGCAAAGCGGGCAGATCGGATCGCTGTTCGTCATGATGATGTGAAACTTGCGCCTGTGATGGGCGAAGGCAAGAGGGTGCGAATGGCGCAGGCAGTGGTGATCGGAGCAGGCCCCGCCGGATTGATGGCGGCCGAGCAGTTGGCCGCAGCCGGGCATTCCGTGTTGGTGGCCGAGGCCAAACCGTCGGTCGCGCGCAAGTTCCTGATGGCCGGGAAATCGGGGCTGAACCTGACCAAGGACGAGCCGCTTGATGACCTGATCCGCGCCTATGGTGAAGCGGCAGATTGGTTGCGTCCGATCATGTCTGAATTTGATGCCGAAGCTGTTCAGCACTGGGCGCGTGGGTTGGGGCAGACGTTGTTTGTCGGCTCGACGGGGCGCGTGTTTCCCGAAGCAATGAAGGCCTCGCCCTTGTTGCGGGCCTGGTTGGCACGATTGGACAAGGCCGGGGTCGAGATCAGGACCCGCTGGCGTTGGACTGGCTGGGAAAGTGATGCGCCGGTGTTCGACACTCCGGACGGGCGGCGCAGTGTTTCGACGGATGTCACCGTGCTGGCACTGGGCGGTGCAAGCTGGGCCCGCCTTGGCTCGGACGGTCACTGGGCGCAGATATTGGCCGGAAAAGACGTGGCTTTGGCACCCTTTGAACCCGCGAACTCAGCCATTTCCGTTGATTGGAGCCCATATATGCAGCCCCATTTCGGGGCCGCATTGAAATCGATCCGATGGATGGCAGGCGATTTGGAGAGCCGAGGAGAGGCTGCGATTTCCAGAACCGGTCTGGAAGGCGGAGGGCTGTATACGCTGACACCGGCCTTGCGCGCGGGGCAGCCATTGTTTGCTGATCTGACGCCTGATCTGGACCAACAGGCTCTGCTGGCGCGGTTGTCCGCGAAACGGTCGAAAACAACACTGTCCCAGTGGATGAGAAAATCGCTGAACCTGTCTGCTCAGAAAATCACCCTGTTTCATGAAATGGCAAAACGCGGCGGCCACTCTCAACCCGTGCAAGTGAGCATATTGAAAAAGCTGCCTATCCGGCATGCTGGCCTTCGCCCGATGGAAGAAGCCATTTCGACCGCAGGTGGTATCAAACGGACAGCGCTGGATGACGGGCTGATGCTGACAGCCCTGCCGGGTGTGTTCTGCGCTGGGGAAATGCTGGATTGGGAGGCCCCGACCGGGGGCTATCTGCTTACGGCTTGCCTGGCGACCGGGCGCTGGGCCGGTCGGTCTGCCGCCGACTGGCTGGAAAAGGCTGAGTGACCTAGCGGGATCGCGCCAACATCGCCAAACGGATCATCGCGCGTTCCACCAGCGCCATTGCGGGGGCTGTCTGCCCCGCAGACCGCAGCGCCAAATCCGTATCGGTTAGAACCGTAAGCGCGGTTTGCAGCTTGGCCGCACCCCAACCTTGTGCCTGCCGCAGGATACGGTCACGCCGTTTGCCGTAAACCGGCGGACGCAGCTTGCCGATGCCCTGCGCAGCACCACCGGGATCAGAAGCGCAGGCATAGAGTGTCTGAAAATGCCGCATCGCTCCGATACACAGAGTCACGCCATTGGTGCCCTGCGCCTGCAACCTCCGGATCAGCGGCCCGATCTCACCGGCGCGGCCTTCGGCAACGACGTTGAGAACATCATCCAGCGCCGCCTCGGTCGAGCGCGGGGCGCAGGCCTCGAAATCTTCGATCGTCAAATCAGAGCTGTCACCGCGCTTGTAAAGAGACAGTTTTTCAATCGTTTGGGCGAAATCACCGGGGCTGAGGCTGACGGCCAATTCGCTGATTGCAGACATGACATCTCGGGGCACGTTTTTCATACCCGACTCGGCAAGAACCCGTTCCACTTCGGCGCGTGAGGGAGGGTCGTCATAAATGCCGACGGCATAGGCGGCAGGGTGGCCTTCGAACGCCTTGCGGATTTTCGAGCTGGGTTTCAATTGCCCCGCGGTCACGATGATCTGGGCGTCTCCGGGGGCCCAATCTTCGAGCGCGGCCAGAATTGCCGACGCCGCGGTTTCGGTTGCGTCTTCCACGAAAACGGCACGTGGACCGGGAAAGAAGCCGACCGCCTTGACCGCGTCCAGCAGCAGGGCGGGATCACCACGCAGATCGCCACCGGGCATGCGGGTCAGGCGCATTTCTTCTTCGGCTTGGGGGCCAAGCAGAGCGGCCAGCACCTGCTGCCGCTTAAGCGCAACCCGCATCGCATCCGCGCCATAGATAAGCAGCCCGGTCTTGTCCGCGTCCGGCTTGGCAAAATACCCCTCAGCCTCGCGCGGGCTCAGCTTCATGCGGCCAGATCCGGTGTGGCGTAAAGTCGGTTCATGATCTGACCCGACAGAATCATCATCAGCCGCCTCTTGGCATCGCGCTCATCCGCCAATGTGGAAACGGTCGATCCTGCGGCAGAATATGACACAAAATCCGCCACCGAGCCCGAGGCGATGATCTGACCGGTTGCGTTGGACCGCAGGTTGTATTGTGCGCTTCCGTCGATGGTATAGCGCTGCGTTTCGTTTGTGGTGGTGATTGCTGCGCCACGCGTTACGGTCGAAACTTGAACATCCAGCTTGTAATCGTTCACCGACCCGGCGCTTCGCCCCAGTTGCTGTTCCAGATTTTGGACCAACAAATAGCTTTCCACGGTGTTGGGCGCCGACACCTCGACGCGGCCATACAAGGCCGAACCCGATCCGCCAGGTGCATAGACGGGCTCAAAGCCGCAGGCGGCCAGCGCCAGCGGCATCAGCAAAAACGTTCTGCGATCAAACGACAACATTCACAATCCGGCCTGGAACGACGATCACTTTCTTCGGCGCATTCCCTTCCAGCGCCTTTTGAACAGCTTCGGTGCTGAGCGCAATTTTTTCAACCTCGGCTTTGTCCAGATCCTTGGCCACGCTGATTTCCGCGCGACGCTTGCCGTTGATCTGAATCGGCAAGGTGACGGTGTCATCAACCAGCATCGCCTCGTCGGCGACGGGCCATGGCGCAACGGCCACAAGGCCTTCGCCGCCCTGATGGGCCCAAATATCTTCTGCCAGATGCGGTGTCATCGGCGACATCAGCTGTGCCAGCGTTTTGATGGCCTGCTTTTGGGCTGCAGCACCTGCCTTGGATTTCGCCAGAGTGTTGGTGAAGGCATAAAGCTTGGCGATGGCCGCGTTGAAGCCAAAGCTTTCGACACCCAAGGTCACATCGCGGATGGTTTTGTGCATCTCGCGCAAAAGCTCCTCATCGCCTTCACCCGTGGCGTTCGGGTCCATGGCGCCGATCTTGTCGCAGAGATTCCAGACACGGTTGAGATGCTTGTACGCGGCCTCGGCCCCCGCAGCCGTCCATTCCACGTCCCGTTCGGGCGGCGAATCGGACAGCACGAACCAGCGCGCGGTATCGGCGCCGAAGGCCGAGATGATGCTGACCGGGTCGACCACGTTCTTCTTGGACTTTGACATTTTGGCCGATGGGATGATCTCGACCTCTGTGCCGTCAGCCAGTTTTCCGTCCGTGACCTCCTCGGGCAGGTGATAGACCGGACGGCCGTTGGCATCGCGGGTCTGGTAGATCTCGTGCGTCACCATGCCTTGGGTAAACAGCGCGTCGAAGGGTTCGATGGCTTTGTCCGGCAAATGCCCGGTGATGTTCATCGCACGGGCGAAGAAACGCGAATACAGCAGGTGCAGAATCGCGTGTTCGATCCCGCCGATATACTGGTCTACATTCATCCAGTATTCCGCCTCGGCCAGATCGGTGGGCGTTTCCGCGCGCGGAGCGGTGAATCGGGCGAAATACCATGACGAATCCACGAATGTGTCCATCGTGTCGGTCTCGCGCTTGGCAGGGGCGCCACAGTTTGGGCAGGCGCAGTCGCGCCAGGTCGGGTGGCGGTCCAGCGGGTTGCCCGGTTTGTCGAAGGTGACATCATCGGGCAGGCGAACCGGAAGGTTCTCTTTCTTTTCAGGGACCACACCACAGCTTTCGCAGTGAACGACAGGAATCGGACAACCCCAATAGCGCTGACGGCTCAAGCCCCAGTCTCGCAGGCGATACTTCGTGACCCCTTCGCCCCAACCGGCTTTTTCGGCGAAATCGATGGTGGTGTTGATCGCCTCTTCTCCGGTTGCTTCGGTCAAGCCTGCGAAATGGTTCACCCAGCGGACTTTCTCGGTCTTTGGCGGGACAAAGGCGATCTTGTCGACCGGCGTGTCGTCGTCCAGCGCAAAGAACGTATCGATCACCGGCAGATCGTATTTGCGGCAGAAATCAAGGTCGCGCTGGTCATGGGCCGGGCAGGCGAAGATCGCGCCGGTGCCGTAATCCATCAGGATAAAATTGGCGATCCAGACCGGCAGTTCCCAGTTCGGGTCCAACGGGTGCTTGACGCGGATGCCGGTGTCGAAACCCAGCTTTTCGCCGGTTTCGATGGCCTCTTCCGTGGTGCCGCCCTTGCGGCATTCGGCAACGAATTCAGCGACTTCCGGGATTTCGGCCTCAAGCTGTTTGGCGATCGGGTGATCGGGCGAGATCCCAACGAAGGATGCGCCCAGCAGCGTGTCGGGGCGCGTCGTGTAGACAGTGATCGGTTCCCCACCATCCGTGCGCTCGAACCCGAATTGCAGGCCGCGCGACTTGCCGATCCAGTTTTCCTGCATCAGTCGAACCTTGGCGGGCCAGTTTTCCAGCGTGTCCAGAGCGTTCAGCAGTTCTTCGGAATAATCCGAGATCTTGAAGAACCACTGCGTCAGCTCGCGCCGTTCCACCAGCGCACCCGAGCGCCAGCCGCGCCCATTTTCCACCTGTTCATTGGCCAGAACGGTCATGTCGACCGGATCCCAGTTGACCACGGCATTCTTGCGATAGACCAGCCCGGCCTCAAGCATGTCGAGGAACAGCGCCTGCTGCTGGCCATAGTATTCCGGATCACATGTGGCGAATTCACGGGACCAGTCGATCGACAGGCCCAGTGGCTTCATCTGGGCGCGCATGTCGGCGATATTGCCGTAAGTCCACTCTTTGGGATGGCCGCCGATCGCCATGGCAGCGTTTTCCGCCGGCATCCCGAACGCGTCCCAGCCCATGGGGTGCAGAACATTGTGCCCGGTGGCCAGCTTGTGCCGCGCGATGACGTCGCCCATCGTATAGTTGCGCACATGCCCCATATGGATTCGGCCGGACGGGTAGGGGAACATCTCAAGCACATAGTATTTCGGCTTGTCCGCCTTGTGGTTGGCGGTGAAGATTCCTGCGTTGTCCCAGGCCTCTTGCCATTTTGCTTCGATTTCGGTGGCCGAATAGCGCGACATTGTGCGGTCCTTCGTGAATGAAAACGCCGGGTAGGAACCCGGCGTGGTATTAGTGTGATTTTCGGCGGAGTGCTAGAACTTGTTGTCCGCGATGCGCAGCTGACGCGCGCGGGACAGAATCGCATCCTCCACAGCACGGGTTGTTGCCGCGCTTACCGGGGCGCCCCCGCTGGATTGCAGGGCGACGGACAAAGACCGGGCCGCAAGCGCCGGATCACTGATGTGTACGGTCGCCCTGTATGACCGTCCTCCGCCCGGAGGAGTGCCGTAACCCGTTACGATCACTCCGGTAAACGGATCGACCTCCTGCACAGGCAAGAAGTTCAAAATGTCCAGTGAAGCTGCCCACAAGTACCGGTTTACATTGGTGGTCTGTTCGGCCGTGCTGCGGTCGAAAATGTCCCACAGCGTCGAACGTTCAGGATCGTTCAACTCGCGTTCATCGGAATTACCGCTGGCGGGATTGGCGGAATATGTCGAAGTGCTTCGATTCTGCCCGCATGCCGCAATAGTGGTGGTCAGCATGATTAATCCCAAAATCGTAGGCAGGCGCATTGTCAGCAGGTCCTGTTTTCACTTGTTGTGCAGTATTCAGGGCATACTCCTAGCCAAGGACCCTCGCTGCAACAAGCCTATTCTTCTGAAATGTAAGCGTGTCAGCCTGATCGGGGCAAAAACGAACTGTGGCATCCTTGCACCAATCTGACCCCAATGACGTGACCGGGTTTATGCCAAGCTTGCGCAATGGGGGCAAAAAGAGCGAAACGGTGTCCGTGCTGAGACATATGCCGAGGCATGTGTCGAGTAGATAACTCTTTTGAATGAAACCGAGGGAAACAAGATGAAAAAAGTTCTCTTCGCATCGACGGCGCTGATCGCGACCGCAGGCGTTGCAGCAGCTGAAGTTAACTTCAGCGGTTACGGCCGTTTTGGTATTGGCTACGTTGAAGACCGTACCGCAACCACAACCGTGAACGGACCTGGCGCAGACGGCCTGATGGGCACAGCCGATGACGTCTCCGCAAGCTCGACCGCACAGTCTGACGACGCTATCTTGGTCTCGCGCTTCCGTCTGAACATCGACGGCATCGTAGAAACCGACGGCGGCGTTCGCTTTGAAGGTCGTGTTCGTCTGCAAGCTGACGAAGACGCCAGCACCGGTGAAGCAAACTCGGCCGGCCTGAACGGCGCACGCTTCTCGGTCATCTACGGCGGTCTGCGTGTTGACGCGGGCAACGTCGCAGGTTCGTTTGACAACCTGGCAAACTACTACGGCAACGAAGTTGGTCTGGAACTGTTCGCAGGTCAGTACTCGGGCGTTGACTATAGCTTCCTGGCTTACTCGTCGACCGGTTCGGGCGCGAACGCTGTGTTCTTCCAGTATTCGGTTGGTGACTTCTCGTTTGGTGCATCTTATGACCAAGCGCAGGTTACAACTGTTGCAGCTGGTGGTACCACTTCGACCACCGTTGACGCAGACCGCTGGGACATCAGCGCAACCTACACCTTCAACAACATCACAGCCGCTCTGGCCTATGGTCAGACCGACGGTGGCGCAGGCAGCGATCCGAGTCTGACCGTTCTGACCCTGGGTGGCGAATGGGGTGATTTCTCGGGTACTCTGTTCGTTGCAGACGACAAAACCCGAGTCGCAGCAACTGACGGCACCGCATGGGGTCTGTCGGCTGCCTACAACCTGGGCGCTGCAACCACCCTGCTGTTCACCTACGGTGACGGTAACGCCTCTGCTGACACTCAGCAGGTTGCTATCGGTGCGATCTACGACCTGGGTGGCGGTGCATCGCTGCGCGGTGGTATCGGCCGTGACGATTGTGACAGCTGCGCAAGCGACACAATCCGTGCCGACTTCGGTGCTCAGTTCAACTTCTAAGCTGATCTGAACCGTACAGTTTAAGGGCGGGTCTTCGGACTCGCCCTTTTCTTTTGTGCCGACTTGGTGTTTTTCTGCGCCAAAGACAGATTGAGGGCCGCATGTCGTTGCAAGAAATCACCGCACGTATCGCCAAAGCCGAAGCCAAAGCTCAACGACAGGCTGGTTCGGTCAAATTGATTGCCGTGTCCAAGGTGCAGCCCAACGAACGGGTTCAGGCGGTGCTGGAGCAGGGCCACAGGTGTTTTGGTGAGAATCGCGTACAGGAGGCGGCCAGCAAATGGCCCGCTTTCAAAGAGCAATTCGATGCCGTCGATCTGCATCTCATCGGCCCGTTGCAGACCAACAAGGCCAGGCAGGCGATGGAACTGTGCAATGCGATCCATTCGGTCGACCGCCCCAAACTGGCCAAAACCCTGGCGCGGCTGGCGCAAGAGGAGGGATACTGCCCCGACCTGTTCATTCAGGTCAATACGGGTGAAGAAGCGCAGAAGGCAGGCGTTCTTCCTGCGGATGCGGACGGGTTTATCGCGGAATGCCGATCGCTGGATCTTCCGGTACGCGGGTTGATGTGCATCCCGCCGGTCGATGAAGAACCCACTTTACATTTCGCCCTCTTGGCCAAGATTGCCGCACGCAATGGGCTTGAGGGGTTGTCGATGGGGATGAGCGGTGATTTCGAGCAGGCCATCGCCTTGGGAGCGACCCATGTTCGTATCGGGTCGGCCATTTTCGGCGAGCGGGTCAAACCTCAGGGATGATCAGGTGCGTTCCAAGGGCAATTCGCCCTGCAATCCAGTGCAGATGGTCCCGACGGAAGGCAATGCAGCCCTCGGTGGGGTAGCCGGGCCTGCGCCACTGGTGCAGAAAAATAGCCGATCCCTTGCCGGGAACGGCATTCGGCCAGTTCCAATCGGTCAACAGGACCAGATCGTAAAGCGGATCAGCCCGGCGCAGTTTTTCATGACTGAACGCATAAGGGGCCGGCACCATGTGATTGTAGTGGCTGTCCTCGGCGTCATCCGACCACAAGTCCTGCGGCCCAATCGGGATTGCCCAGAAGTTGGGGGCGACCAGCCGGTCGGGCCGGTAGAGCATGCCGACGATTCGATGGCATCCGGTAGGTGTCGCCCCATCACCCTCGTGTTTCGTGTTGCTCAATCCGCCTTTGCCAATCGAGCAGGGGAACGTTCTGCCAAGAAAGCGAACGCCACGCGGGGTGAGCACAAGATCGTCTGGGATCACAACAGGTGCCCGGATTTCGCGGCTTTCGTGGCCAGGTATCCCCGGTTATGCGCGGTTTCACCCACTTTCAAAGGAACGCGCTCGGTCACGGCGATCCCCGTACGTTCCATCATCGAGATCTTGGCAGGGTTGTTGGTCAGCAGGCGCACCGAGTTGAAACCCAGAGATTTCAGAATATCCGACCCGAGTCGGAAGTCGCGCTCATCATCCTCGAAACCCAGCCTGTGGTTTGCTTCTACCGTGTCAAAACCCTGATCTTGAAGAAAATAGGCGCGCATCTTGTTGGCCAGCCCGATACCACGCCCTTCCTGGTTCAGATACAGAAGAACGCCAGCCCCTTCGGCCCCCATTTGTGCCAGCGCGCCGCGCAATTGCGGACCGCAGTCGCATTTTAGGCTGCCCATCAGATCGCCCGTGAAACAGGCGGAATGCAATCGGGCCAGCACTGGTTTGTCCCGATCCGGGCGGCCTATTTCGACTGCGTAATGTTCTTCTCCGCCATCTTCGGGGCGGAAAACATGCAGGCGGCCGGCCTCGGATACTTCCATCGGAAGACGCGCGGCAACCACCTCATGCAGGGCGCTGCGGTCCGCCAGATGCGGGGCGGCGCGCGTGTGGTCAATGCAGGTCAGGCCGTGCGATACGGCAAAGGCCCGACCGTCTTCGACCGGCACGACGACCGCGGCGGGAAGAATGCGCGCGGACTTGGCCAACGCAATCGCGATGCGGTGCAAATTGGCGTTGCCGTGGCGCTCGGTCATCAACGGACCTTTCATCGGCGCGTTCAGATCGTCAGAGGGATCAGCAACCGCCTGCACCCAAGTGATATCTGCATCGGCGGGAATCGAAACGCGCGCGAGATCGCCGTCATAGGCCCGCGCCTTGAGTGTTTCGGCCCGCCGCCCGGTAATGGCCACCACCGGGTCTCCGAGCTTTTTCAGATCGGCCAGGCGTTGCGGGTTGAGCGTTTCCGCAGAGATCGCCACAACGCTAAAGCCGCTGTCATCGGTCAGCACCACTGGAACGCCCATGCGCAGATCGGCCCGGGCCCGGGCAAGAAGTTCGGTGATATCGGGGATGAGGCTCATCTATGTTACCCTATAACGCTCAGCCCTTCTCCTAGCTGTTTCGAAAGGAAATGTGAAACATTTCTGCCAACTCTGACACGAAGGCGTGAAACCGTTGCAGCAAATCTTGTTGATTGCATATTCCGCGCGCAAGTGATGGAAAAGCGTTTGGAGGATCGGGAAATGGCTCAACTCAAGAAAATCCTGTTGGTGGACGATGACGAGGATCTGCGCGAGGCGCTCAGCGAGCAACTTGTCATGACCGAAGACTTTGACGTTTTCGAAGCGTCAGACGGCCAGTCCGCGATGGAGCGCGCACGCGAAGCGATCTATGATCTGGTTATTCTTGATGTGGGTTTGCCGGATACCGACGGGCGGGAACTGTGCCGCCTGATGCGCAAACAGGGCGTCAAAAGCCCGATTCTGATGCTGACCGGTCATGACAGCGATGCCGATACGATCCTGGGCCTGGACGCCGGCGCGAATGACTATGTCTCCAAACCGTTCAAATTTCCGGTATTGCTGGCCCGGATCCGCGCTCAGCTGCGGCAGCACGAACAATCCGAGGACGCAGTATTTGTTCTTGGCCCCTATACGTTTAAGCCGGCGATGAAGATGCTGATCACGGAAGAAGACCGCAAGATCCGTCTGACCGAGAAGGAAACCAACATCCTCAAGTTCCTGTACCGATCAACCGACGGTGTCGTGGCACGGGATGTGCTGTTGCACGAAGTGTGGGGATACAATGCCGGGGTCACGACCCACACGCTGGAAACCCACATCTATCGTCTGCGTCAGAAGATCGAGCCCGATCCGTCCAATGCGCGCCTTTTGGTCACAGAATCGGGTGGATATAGGCTCGTGTCTTAACTGGTTGTGGATTGATGTGGATCAAAGTGATACTCTGCACTCATAATTAGGTTTCTCCCAACCCGTGCATGTCCGGGTTATGACATGTACCTCCCTGTTGGACTGCCGGGCCGAATGGCCCGGCTTTTTTTCGCTGCTGAGGGGCGGTTTCCACACAAGGCAGACAGCAGCACTGACCGGTATTCGACCAATGGTGGAGGTGAGTTCTGCCGCGGTTCACCCTTCCGCCGGGGCAACGGCGCGCTGGTAAAGGTGCCACGTGGTGTGGCCTAAGATCGGAAGGGTAAAGATCAGGCCCAGAAACGCCGGAACCAGCGACAGCAGTATGGTGACCGAGATGATCGCCGCCCAGCCGAGCATGACCGCCGGGCTTTCGGATACGACGCGCAATGAGGTCAACATGGCAGAGATGAAGTTGGTGTCCCGGTCTAGCAGCAAGGGCATGGCGACGACGGTCACCGAAAACAGTACGGCTGACAGGAACGCGCCGACACAGGTGCCTACGGCAAGGAAGATCCAACCCTGCGGCGTAAAGAAAACGGTGTTCAAAAACCCGTCGAAGTCCGAGAAGGATGCGTTCTGGAGGATGATCGCCAGCCAAAGCCGGACCTGGTAGATCCACACCCAGAAAATGAAAAGTGTGACAAAGGCCATCCAGCCCAATTCGCGTTTGCGTTGATTGGCCATGACGCTGAGGATTTCAGCCCAGCCAAAGCTTTCGCCTTTCTGCAAGCGGCGCGACATTTCATAAAGCCCGGCGGCGGCGAAAGGCGCGACCAGCGGAAAACCGACAATGGCGGGAATGATCATCCAGATCTGGCCAAGCCAGATCAGAGCCCAAACCAGCAGAATTCCGAATACTGCATAGAACAGACCGAAAAAGCCGCTCAGGACAGGGCGGGCCAGAAAGTCGGAAAACCCGGCTTTCAGCGACGCCCTGATGTCATCCGTCGTGATCTTGTTGACCTGCGGCATGTCCCGCTGCTGAGGCGTCAGATTCTCCGGTGGCGTGGAACCTGCGGTCTCGGATGCCATGACACTCTCCTCCCAAAGCATGGTGCCGGGCCGGTCTGTTCGCGAACAGACCCAGCGGTGAAACAGACATTCCTCATTCGCAGACAAGTCTGCATCAGGCGAGATATCAGGGCAAGGGAAAGCATGAATGTGACGCCCGCCTAACTGCCGGCCTGTGGTCCTGGCATCGGGCCGCCTTTTCTCGTGGCAACTGGCTTTGTGCCACGCTAACCTGCGCCAATCGCGACAAAGGAATCCCCGACATGCCTTTCACCCTTGCCACATGGAACATCAATTCCGTTCGCCTGCGCGAGCCTATCGTACTGAAATTGCTGCAAGAAGAAGCCCCTGACGTATTGTGCCTGCAAGAGTGCAAATCACCGGTTGAGAAGATCCCGACCGAAGGGTTTGCCGAACTGGGTTACAGGCACATGATCGCGCGGGGGCAGAAGGGTTACAACGGCGTTGCCATCCTGTCGCGCCTGCCGATGGAAGAGGTGGGTGACAAGGATTTTGCAGGCCTCGGACATGCCCGCCACATTGCCGGGCGGTTGGAAAACGGTGTCACGATCCACAACTTCTATGTCCCGGCGGGCGGCGACGTGCCGGACCGGGACGTCAATGAGAAATTCGGCCAGAAGCTCGACTATCTCACCGATATGCGCGATTGGTTCCGTGCGGAAAAGCCGGCTAAATCCATCCTTGTCGGTGATCTGAACATCGCCCCGCGCGAGGATGATGTATGGTCACACAAACAACTGCTGAAGGTCGTCTCGCACACGCCCATCGAGGTCGAGCATCTGGCCGAGACACAGGAAGCAGGTGGCTGGGTCGATATCACCCGTCAGGACATCCCGGAAGGGCAGCTTTACAGCTGGTGGTCCTATCGCGCCCGGGATTGGGATGCGGCGGACAAGGGGCGCCGGCTGGACCATATCTGGGCCACGGCCGATATCTCGAACGCGGGCCATTCCAGCCGTATTCTGCGGGACGCCCGTGGATGGGAAAAACCCAGCGATCACGCTCCGGTCTTTGCCAGTTTCGACGTCTGATCCGCAACTCAGCCCTTGGTTTCCGCGGCAAGCGGCTGCATATAGGGCGCAAGTTCGAACGAAAGAGTGATTGCCATGGACCTTCTGAACGGCGGAAACGCCCCAGCAACCGATCTGATCAAAGACGGGACCGAGGCCACTTTCATGGCCGATGTGGTGGAAACCTCGCAGGAAACACCTGTGATCGTCGATTTCTGGGCACCTTGGTGTGGCCCGTGCAAAACCCTTGGGCCGATGCTGGAAGAGGCTGTGACAGCCGCGAAAGGCGCGGTAAAGATGGTCAAGATCAATGTGGATGAGGCACAGACAATTGCCGCGCAAATGCGCATCCAGTCGATCCCGACCGTCTATGCCTTTTTCAAGGGCCAGCCTGTGGACGGGTTTCAAGGCGCGTTGCCGGGATCCGAGATCAAGGCTTTCGTCGACCGTGTGATCGAAGCCGCAGGGGGGGAAAGCCCGGGGGGCCAACTGGATGATGCTGTGCAGGCCGCCGAGGAAATGCTTGCCGAAGGCGCGGCTGCGGACGCGGCTCAGACCTTTGTCGCAATTCTGGGCGAAGATCCGAACCACGCCGCGGCGTACGGTGGGCTGGTGCGGGCGCATATCGCCACCGGTGATCTGGAGCAGGCAGAAGCGATCCTGAACGGCGCTCCGGCCGAGATCTCCACATCGGCCGAGCTGGAGGCCGCACATGCGCAGCTGGAGCTCGCCAAGCAGGCGGCAGATGCCGGCCCCGTCGCCGAGCTGACGGCAGCGGTCGAGGCGGATCCGGACAACCATCAGGCCCGCTTTGATCTGGCGCAGGCGCTGCATGCGAACGGCAATGTGGAAGAAGCCGTGGCACAATTGCTGGAACTGTTCCGCCGGGATCGTGAATGGAATGAAGGCGCAGCCAAGACACAGCTTTTCACCATCTTCGATGCGCTCAAGCCCAATGACCCGATTGTTCTGAACGGACGTCGCAAACTCAGTTCTATGATATTTGCCTAATCTCTCATCAGAGCTAGAGTCGGGTACATGATGCATCCCGCCGACCTGCCGGAAACGGTATCAGTTTTTCCCTTGCCCGGGGCGCTGCTGCTCCCGCGTTCGCGCTTGCCGCTTCACATATTCGAGCCTCGCTATCTTCAGATGCTGGACGACGCGCTGAAAACCAAGGAACGGTTGATCGCAATGGTTCAGCCAAATCCTTCGGTCAATGACGAAGACAAGTTGCACCGTATTGGATGCGCAGGGCGGGTGACGCAGTTTTCGGAAACCGAAGATGGCCGGTACCTGATCACGTTGACCGGTATATCCCGGTTCAGGGTCATGTCAGAGCTGGATTCGTTCACGCCCTACCGGAGGTGCGCGGTCTCGTGGGACGGGTTCGACCGTGATCTGGGAAAGGCCGAGAAAGACAACGGGTTTGACCGCAACGCGTTCCTGACACTGTTGGAGCGTTTCTTTTCATCCCGTCAATTGTCCACCGACTGGGATTCGCTCAAGGACGCAGAGGATGAACTTTTGGTGAATTCCCTGTCGATGCTTCTGGATTTCGACCCCGAGGACAAACAGGCCCTGCTGGAAGCCCCCTGCCTGCGCACCCGGCGCGAAACGTTGGTGACGCTGATTGAATTCGCCTTGCGCGGCGGATCGAATGAGGAAAAACTGCAATGACCGATCCTGAACACGCCTTTGATCGCCACATGCTCGAGGCGATGATCTGCCCGCAGACGCATACGACCCTGCACTATGACGCCGAAAAGCGAGAGCTTGTTTCAAAAGCGGCGGGTTTGGCTTTTCCCATCCGCAACGGCATTCCGGTCATGCTGGTCGACGAGGCCCGGCAGCTGGATTAAATCGGGCGCCCTTGCAACAGCTTGGGCAGATCACCGGTCAGCCCGGCCGCTTCGCGAACGAAACCGCGACGGAGGCCGGGCAAAGCACCGACAACCCCCATACCAATGTCACGTCCAAGCCGCAGCAGCGGGTTGTCGTTGGAAAACAGCTTGTTGAAGACATCCGTCGCCATCGCCAGCGAGGCCGTGTCGAAACGGCGCCATTCCTGATAGCGCTCCAGTACCATCAACGAGCCGATATCCTCGCCGCGCCGTCCCGCCAAAGTCAGAACCTCAGCCAGAGCGCCGACATCGCGCAGGCCAGCGTTCAGGCCCTGACCGGCAATGGGGTGCATTCCGTGCGCGGCATCCCCGACCAGCGCCATGCGATCGCTGATGAAGGAATTGGCGATGGTCAGGTTCAGCGGATAAGTGAAACGATCACCCGCCAGACTGATTTCACCAAGAAAATCGCCAAATCGCGGGCGCAGCACTTGCACGTAGTCATCCCCGGGCAGGGCGTTGATGTGCTGTGCGGTGTCGGCGCGTTCGCTCCAGACGATGGAACTGCGATTGCCGGTCAACGGAAGAATCGCCAGCGGACCGGGTGGCATGAAAAACTGATGTGCAATGCCATTATGCGGCAGCTCATGTTCGATGGCGCAGACCAATGCCGTCTGGCCGTAATCCCAACCGGTGCGTTTGATGCCGGCCCGTGACGCGGTTCCGCTGCGGCGACCGTCACAGCCAACCAGCAGGCTGCCGCCCAGGGTTGTGCCGTCATCCAACGTCACGGTCACGCTGGCCGCGTCGGCCTGTTGCGAAACGACGGATTTGCCGCTTACCTGGGTGATGCGCGGCTCTTCGGCCATCGCGCCCAGAAAAGCACGGCGCAGGTGGCGATCCTCGACCATATACCCCATGGGGCCTTCTTCGATCTCGGCATGGTCGAAATGCATGGAAAAAGGCGATGGCCCCGTTCCGGCATGGCCATCTGTGACCTTGATTTCCAGCATCGGTTGGGCGTGCTGCGCGACGCGGTCCCAAATGCCGATGGCATCCAACAACCGCTGTGAGGCCAGAGCCAGCGCATAGGCGCGTCCGTCGAATGCCGCGTTCTTGCGAACCTTTTCGACAAGCGCATCGATCACCGTGACCGAATGACCGGTTTGTGCCAGTGCCAGCGCCAAAGCAGGGCCGTTCAACCCGCCGCCCACGATCAGAATGTCAGAAGCCTGTTTCATGCCCTGCAATATGCGCGCCCTTTCGGGATTGTCCATGTGCAGTCCTGTCGCTACCGTCACCCAAAGTCGAAAAATCTGGAGGGATGAGATGCAGGATTGGTTGACAATGACCGCGTGTGATTTGGGCCGTGGCATTGGCATGGGGCAGATCGATCCGGTCGAACTGACGGAAACCTACCTGTCCGCTATTGACGCTCATCCGCATCGGGACCGCATCTATGCCCGCGTCACCCGTGACCGCGCCCGGGCTGAGGCTGAAGCCGCTCGGCAACGAGCGCAACTGGGCCTGCGCCGGTCGCTGCTGGACGGGGTCCCGATCAGTTGGAAAGATCTGTTCGACACCGCCGGCACCGTGACCGAGGCGGGTTCGGCTCTGCTGAAGGATCGCGTGCCGGATGCGGATGCGCTGGTGCTGCGCAATGCGACTCAGATGGGCACCGTTTGCCTGGGCAAGACGCATATGAGCGAGCTGGCCTTTTCCGGCCTTGGGTTGAATCCGATCACCGAAACCCCGCCCTGCATTCATGACGAGGCAGCAGTGCCCGGGGGGTCATCTTCGGGGGCGGCGGCCTCGGTCGCCTGGGGGTTGGCAGCGTGTGGCATCGGCTCGGACACGGGCGGTTCGGTGCGTATCCCGGCGGCTTGGAATGATCTGGTGGGGCTGAAAACCACTGCGGGGCGGCTCAGCCTGGAGGGTGTGGTGCCGCTGTGCCTGCGTTTCGACACGGTTGGGCCTGTGGCGCGTTCGGTCGAGGACGCAGCGCATATGCTGGCTCTGCTCGAGGGGGGAACACCTGCTGATCTGCGTGGCGCTTCGCTTAAAGGACGCCGTTTTGCCGATTTGCAGAACATTGCCAAGGACGACCTGCGTGACACACCGCGCAAGGCATATGACGAAGCCGTTGCCCAACTTGCCGACGCGGGGGCCGAGATCGTGCCGTTGGAAGTTCCCGAGTTGAACGAGGCCATGACGTTGACCAGCATCGTATACACGACCGAGGCCTATGGGCTGTGGCGCGATGTCATCGAAGCCAAGCCCGAGGCAATGTATCCCGAGATTCTCGAACGCTTCCGCATTGGCATGGGCTATTCGGGCCCCGACTATGTGGCGGCCTGGGCCAAACTCAAGGCATGCCGCAGCGCCTGGGACGTGGCGACCGCCGGGTTTGATGCGGTTCTGGCGCCGACAGCGCCGATTTTGCCGCCCAATCTGGAGCGCTTGCTCAGTGATCACGACTATTACATGACCGAGAATCTTCTGGCCCTGCGGAACACGCGGATTGGCAACCTGATGGGGCTGGCGGCGCTGAGCCTGCCCACCGGAACGCCCGGCTGCGGGTTGATGATGCTGGGCTATCCCGGCTCGGAAGAGGCGTTGTTGCGGCTGGGTTCGGCAGCGGAAACGGTGCTGGCCTGAATGCCACAATCCCCTGATTCGGAACCTCTTTGTCTGGACGAAGAGGCGCACGGACTGTAATCTGCCAAAAAAACGGGGCGCCAATGACCCCCGATATTGAGGCAGTACCATGGTTTTCCCCGAGCGGTTTTCGAACCTACCGGCTTATGCATTCCCGCGTCTGCGCGCCCTGTTGGATCACCACCAGCCGGGCGGTGATGTCGTTCACATGACCATTGGTGCACCGACACATGATTTTCCGGCTTGGGTGACGGATGTCATCATGGAAAACGCCGCCGGGTTCCAGGGATATCCTCCGAACGAAGGGTCGGATGACCTGCGCACGGCGATCACGGATTGGATCAAGCGGCGATATGGGGTTCAGATGGACCCTGATGCCAACGTGATGGCGCTGAACGGCACGCGCGAGGGGCTATACAACGCGGCCATGGCTTTGTGCCCGGAACAGAAGAACGGTCAGCAGCCGATCATCCTGTGCCCGAACCCGTTTTATCAGGTCTACATGGTCGCCTCGCTGTCGGTGGGCGCGCAGCCTTATTTTGTGCCTGCCACCGCCGCGACAGGCCATCTGCCGGACTATGCCGGCCTACCTGCGGACGTGCTGAACCGCACCGCCGTGGTCTATATCTGTTCACCTGCCAATCCGCAGGGGGCGGTTGCCTCGCGCGAGTATTGGGCTGACCTGATCCGTCTGGCCGAGCAGTACGATTTCCGTATTTTTGCGGATGAATGTTATTCCGAGATTTACCGTGAAGAAGCCCCGACAGGTATTCTGACTGTCGCGCAGGAGCTGGGCGCTGATCCTGAACGGATCACGCTGTTCAACTCACTTTCCAAACGTTCGAATCTGGCCGGCTTGCGGTCGGGGCTTGTCGCCGGTGGCCCAAAGACGATCAAACAGGTCAAGCAGTTGCGCACCTATGCCGGGTCGCCATTGCCTCTGCCCTTGCAAGCTGCCGCCGCAAAGGTTTGGGCGGATGAGGAACACGTTCGCGAAAACCGCGCGCTGTATCAAGAAAAATACGCCATTGCGGATGAGGTATTCGCAGGCGTGGAGGGCTATATGCCGCCCGAGGCCGGTTTCTTTCTGTGGCTGCCGGTCGAGAATGGTGAAGACACCGCATTGAAAGTCTGGAAGGAAACCGGTGTCCGGGTCCTGCCGGGCGCATATCTTTCACAAGGCGATCCGGGAAAGAACCCGGGCGAAGGATTTATTCGGGCTGCATTGGTGGCCCCAAAAACAGAGTTGCAGCGTGGTCTGATCACACTCCGCGACTGCATCTATTCGTGAGGTACGAGGGCAAAATGGCATCATATAACGCGCGCAACCGCGATCCATTGCTGGACAGCACAACGCAGGCAGCCCTTGAGCGACGCAGCAAAGAGTTGATCGGCATCGCCCTGATCCTGCTGGGTTTGGCTGCGGCCGCGATGATCTGGTCCTACACGCCCGATGATCCAAACTGGATGGTGTCCACCGACGCGCCGGTGCAAAATTGGATGGGGCGGATTGGGGCCTCGATCGCCGCACCCTTGTTCATGATCGTCGGCTGGGGAAGCTGGGGCATCGCATTGGTTCTGATCGGTTGGGGTTTTCGGTTTGCGGGCCATTTCGGGGAAGATCGCGCCATTGCGCGTCTGATTTTTGCGCCGATCTGGATCGCCGTCGTCTCGGTGTATGCCGCAACCCTCGTTCCTGATGCAGACTGGCGCGCGACTCACAGTTATGGTCTGGGCGGTTTGTTCGGCGATACGGTCATGGGCGCGTTGCTGACGCTGTTGCCGATTTCGTCACATTTTCTGGTGAAACTGATGTCGCTGGCCATGGCGGTCGGGATGATTGCGCTGGGTATTTTTGTGCTGGGTTTCACCAAGACCGATGTCAAGCGGGGTTTCCGGGCCTTCCTGCTGGGTCTTGTGATGGCATATGACATGCTGATGACCCTGATGGGCCGTGGTGCGGCCTCGGCTGCGCAAGCGGCACGGGATCGCCGTGCACAATGGGAAGAGCGCAAACTTGCACGTACCGCAGCGGCCGAAGCCGTGTTCGAGGATGATCTGGCTTATGCCGATCCAATCTTTGAAGAGCCCGAACTGGAAAGTCCCGAGCCTGTGGCCAAAACCGGTCTGTTGGCGCGCATGCCATCGCTGATCCGGCGCCCGGAACCGATGCCCGAGCCAGAGCTGGTCGATCCCGAACCGATCGCGGGTTTCGACGAAATGCCGGGCGAGGACCGCATCCGTTCGAAAATCTCGGCCGCTGTGCGCAATCGCAAAGTGGCCACCGGCGAGTTGACGCCCGAACCCGACCCGAACCTTCCGCTGACCAAGGGCCGTGGCCGTCGCCCGGGCCCGCTGATCCTGAACGCAAGCCAGCCGGATGGCCTGCCAATGGAACCGCCGGTGACAGCAGCAGGACTGCCGCCCGAGCCGCCCGTAACAGCGGGTGACATGCCAGACTGGCAAGAATCCACGCCGTTTGAAAATGCGCCCGAACCCATGCGGAACCACTATGCACCCGAGCCGGATCTGGAGGACGAGGTATTCGAGGATGCCGAAGAAGCTGTTTTGCAACCACGCCCGGCGATGAAAATCCCGGTGGCCGAGCCGCGCAAGCCCGTGGTCGCGCAACCGGTACGCCGCACACCGCAACCGTCTCGCCGCGCACAGGCCGAGGCACAGCCTGCATTATCCTTTGAAGAGCGGCACTCGGACTTCGAACTGCCACCTCTGGGCCTTTTGTCGAATCCGGCCAGCATTCAGCGCCACCATCTGAGCGATGAAGCCTTGGAAGAAAACGCGCGGATGCTGGAAAATGTGCTGGATGATTACGGCGTGAAGGGTGAGATCGTCAGCGTTCGCCCCGGCCCGGTCGTCACCATGTACGAACTGGAGCCTGCTCCGGGGTTGAAGGCAAGCCGCGTGATCGGCCTGGCCGATGACATCGCGCGTTCGATGTCGGCACTGTCAGCGCGGGTTTCGACCCTTCCGGGCCGTTCGGTGATCGGCATCGAACTGCCGAACGAAAACCGCGAAATGGTGGTTCTGCGCGAAATCCTGGCCAGCCGCGATTTTGGCGATGGCAACCAGGCACTGCCGTTGGCCTTGGGCAAGGATATCGGCGGCGAGTCCGTCGTGGCAAACCTCGCCAAGATGCCTCACCTGCTGATTGCGGGAACCACGGGTTCGGGTAAATCAGTGGCGATCAACACCATGATCCTGTCGCTGCTGTACAAGCTGACGCCGGATGAATGCCGCCTGATCATGATCGACCCGAAGATGTTGGAACTGTCGGTCTATGACGGCATCCCGCATCTGCTGTCGCCCGTTGTAACCGACCCGAAAAAGGCGGTGGTCGCCCTGAAATGGGTCGTGGGCGAGATGGAAGATCGCTATCGCAAGATGTCCAAAATGGGCGTCCGCAACATCGCGGGCTATAACGGCCGGGTGAAGGATGCGCTGGCCAAAGGCGAGATGTTCAGCCGCACGGTACAAACCGGGTTTGACGATGAAACCGGTGAACCAACGTTCGAGACTGAAGAATTCGCACCCGAAGCGATGCCCTATATCGTCGTCATCGTCGATGAGATGGCCGACCTGATGATGGTGGCGGGAAAGGAAATCGAAGCCTGCATCCAGCGTTTGGCGCAGATGGCGCGGGCCTCGGGCATTCACCTGATCATGGCCACACAGCGCCCTTCGGTCGACGTGATCACCGGTACGATCAAGGCGAACTTCCCAACACGGATTTCCTTCCAAGTGACGTCGAAAGTCGACAGCCGCACCATTCTGGGTGAAATGGGGGCCGAACAGCTGCTGGGGCAGGGCGACATGCTTTACATGGCTGGGGGTGCCAAGATTACCCGCTGCCACGGACCCTTTGTCTCAGATGAAGAGGTCGAGGAAGTCGTCAACCACCTGAAACAGTTCGGTCCGCCGGACTACATTGGCGGTGTCGTCGACGGTCCGGCCGAAGAAAAGGCTGACAATATCGATGCCGTTTTGGGCCTGAACACTGGCGGCAATACGAACGGAGAGGACGCGTTGTACGATCAGGCGGTGGCAATCGTGATCAAGGATCGCAAATGCTCGACCTCGTATATTCAGCGAAAACTTGCCATCGGCTACAACAAAGCTGCGCGGCTGGTTGAGCAAATGGAAGACGAAGGTGTTGTTTCGTCAGCAAATCATGTCGGGAAACGCGAAATCCTCGTCCCCGAGCAATAGGATATTTAATAACAAGGGCAGAAGACCTATCTGTACGGCATGAAACAGATTGCTTTTGCCCTTGCTTTGACACTGGCCGCACCTGCCGCATGGGCGGCGGAGAAGCTGCCGCTCTCGCAGATTTCCAATTACCTGAACGGGTTGAAGACGGTTCAGACGACATTCACTCAGGTGAATGACGATGGCTCGCTGAGCACCGGCAAGCTGTGGATGCAGCGCCCCGGCAAGATGCGGTTTGAATATGACCCGCCCAACAGTGCCGTGGTGCTGGCAAGATCCGGAAGCGTTCAGATCTTTGATCCGAAATCGAACCAGCCGCCCGAGCAATACCCGCTTAAGCGCACGCCGCTGTCCATCGTGCTGGCGCGCAACGTAAACCTGAGCCAGGCAAATATGGTTGTAGGTCACAGCTTTGACGGCACGGCCACCGTCGTCACCGCGCAGGATCCCAAGAACCCCGAAGCGGGCCGGATCGAACTGATGTTCACGGACAATCCGGTCGAGCTGCGCAAATGGGTGATTCACGACAATGCGGGCAGCCAGACAACGGTATTGCTGGGAGCCATGAATGAAGGCGGTCGCCTTGATCAGAAGCTGTTCTCGGACAAAAAGAGAAGCGGGTCAGGCAATCGCTGACCCGCTTGTACGTGTCAATACCGGCAGTTTGCCAATTGTGCCTGATATAGTTGTGCGCGTGCGTCTACGTCATTGGCAACGTTCAACAACCAGGATTTGCTGTTGTAGCTGCCACGGGCGTACCCTGTGTGACCTTCGTGATAGGCCAGGTATTGATTGCGCGTATCTGCCGGGTGGATACCGTTTCGCTCGTAGCTTTTGTTCATGTACCAGCCGATAAAATCCGAGGCGTCGCGGATGCGATCGCGCTTGGCCCGGCGTTTTCCTGTTTCACGCTGGTACTGTTCCCATGTGCCGTCCAGTGCCTGACCATAGCCGTAAGCGCTGCTTTGACGACCCATCGGGATGACGCCCAATACGTATCTATGCGGAGTGCGCGCATCGTGCCGATAGCGGCTTTCCTGATAGATGGTCGCCATCTGAACGTGAACCGGAACGCCCCATTTGCGCTCGGTGTTCTTGAAGGCTTTGATATAGTCGGGTTTTTCACGCGCAATACTGCACGCATCGTTTAATCTGCTGGGCGGCTGTTTAGAGCCGCCCCCACAGGATGCCAGAAGCAGCACCCCTAGGAGTACGAAAAGAATTCTGCTCATGTGCCTCGTGCCTTTTTTGTGTATTCTAGCGCAGATTGAGCGCTGAGGAAATCACAATCGCTATAAAATGATAGCCAGAACAGCCGGTAACGCCGCTACGGAAAGCACCGTGGACACCATGACCATGCCGGCGACGGCGTCGGAATCGGCCCCAAACCGTTCGGCCAACAGGTAAGAGGTCACGGCAACCGGCGTACAGATTTGAAGAACCAGAACGCCAAATGCGATCGTATCCAAATCAAACCATCGTCCGATTCCCCATCCCAGCGTAAAGCACACCGCCAGTTTCAGCGCTGACAGCCACAGCGCCCGCCCCAAGCTGTGCGAGGTCAGGCGGGCGATTGCCACACCCAACGTGACCAACATCAGCGGAACAGCCATTTGCCCCAAAAGCTCCAGCGTGTTGGTCAGAAATGTCGGCGTCTGCCATCCTTGCCACAAAAACACTGCGCCAAGGATCGTCGCCCAGGCCATTGGTTGGCGTGCAACCTGTCCCCACGCCCCTTTCCCGGCGACCAGATAAATCCCGTAAGTGAAAGAAAACAATGCGGTAACTGACAGAAAGACAACAGCATATCCCAGACCAATCTGACCAAAGGCAAAGATACACAGCGGCAGGCCCAGATTTCCGGTATTGCCGAAGATCAAAGGCGACAGATATGTTCGCGGGTCCAGTCTCAGCCCTCGAACGATCAACCAGAACACAACCACCAGCAGCAGATTTGCGACCAGTGTCGCCATCGTGAAGCGCGACAGATCATTGCCCGGGATCTCGGTTTGCATCAGGGCAACAAATATCAGACTGGGCATTGCCAGCATCGTTGCAAAGCGGGTAACGAATTGCAGGCGGTATTCGAAACCCAGCTTGACCCATGTAAAACCAACAGCCGCCAACAGAAAAACCGGCGCCACGATTTCGAACACTGTCAGTATAAGGTTCACAGACTGTTTCCCTGATTTTCACATCAATGATTGGCTTTTCCGCCCGGAAACGGGTAAAAAAAGCGTTGGGGGCTGATACAATGCTAAAGACACGTGCAAAATACGGCTTGGGCCAGGTGGTTCGTCACAAGAAACACCCTTTTCGAGGGGTGATTTTTGACGTGGATCCCGAGTTTTCGAATACTGAAGAATGGTATCAGGCAATTCCGGAAGACAGCCGCCCAAGGAAAGAGCAACCGTTCTACCACCTGCTGGCCGAGAACGACCAATCCTTCTATGTTGCTTATGTTTCAGAACAAAATCTGGTTGCTGACTATTCAGGCGAACCGGTCGAGCACCCGGATATTCCCAATATGTTCGGACCGTTCGAAGATGGTGCATACCCTCTGCATTTCCACCTGAACTAGCAGAGCCGAACCGGCGGGCATAGGTCTGCCGCAGATCAATATCCAAGCGCACAGCCGTCCTTGCGTGGGTCGCTGGCGCCTTCAAAAACGCCGTCGTTTCGGATTCGGATCGCTTGCGCTCCGCCAAGTGGTGTTTCCGGCACTTCAATATTGTGGCCGATATCGGACAATTGTTTCGCGATTGCCTCGCTGTACCCACGTTCCAGTTTCAGAACCGATCCGTCGAAGAAAGCGCGCGGCGCATCGATGCTTTCCTGCAACCCAAGCCCGAAATCGGTAAGATTTGACACGAAACGCGCGTGTCCGGTTGGCTGATAGGCACCGCCCATGACACCAAACGGCATAGTGACCCGACCGTTCTGCGCCAACATTCCCGGAATGATCGTGTGCATCGGGCGTTTGCCGCCGCCCAGTTCGTTGGGGTGGCCGGGTTGCAATGTGAATCCAGCCCCGCGGTTTTGCAGCAATATGCCGTATTTTTCCGACGCGATACCGGATCCAAAGCTGTGAAAGATCGAATAGATCAGCGAAACAGCCATTTGGTCGCGGTCGACGACGGTGATGTAAACCGTGTCCTTGTGAACCGCTTCGGTCAGAGGCGCCGCAGCAGGCATCGCCTTTTGGGGATCGATCAAAGCAGCCAGTCTGGCAGCGATATCCGGATCCAGAAAGCGCTCCACTCTTGCCATGTGGTCGGGATCCGCGATGAACCGGTTTCGAGCGTCATAGGCCAGTTTGGTGGCCTCGGCTTCGATATGAATACGCTCTGCTCCGAATGGATCCATCGAGGCCATGTCAAAATGCTTGAGGATATTCAGCAGCAAAATCGCGGTTGCGCCCTGGCCGTTCGGCGGATGTTCCACCAGATCCACACCTTTGTAAGCCCCATGTATCGGCTGCGTTTCAGTACATCTCGTGTGATGAAAATCCTCAGCGGAATGGACACCACCCCTTTCCGAAAGCGCGGTGATCATATCGTCGGCGATTTCACCTGAATAGAACGCGTCGCGCCCGTGGGCCGCGATCTGGCACAATACCTCCGCCTGTCCCGGCGCACGGAAAACCTGCCCGATCGACGGGGCTTGCCCGTCAATCAGATAGTGATCGCGGGCGGCGCCCTGAAGTGTTGCGGCACCCGATTTCCAATCGAAAGCGACCCGAGGAGCCACCGGAACACCCGCTTCAGCATAATGAATCGCCGGTTTCAAAATCGCGCCCAACCCCAGGCGGCCCTCGGTCTGGGCCAGGCGGCAGAAGGCATCGACGGCTCCGGGAATGGTCACGGCATCCGGCCCATTCAAAGGTACGGATGACAGGCCCTGATCCCGCAACACCTGGGAATGCGCGGCAGCCGGTGCGCGACCCGATCCGTTGAGCGCGCGTATCCTGCTTTCGCCGGCGCGATTGAACAGAACGAAGCAATCGCCGCCCAATCCGGTCATCTGAGGTTCGCAAATCCCCAAAAGAACAGCCCCGGCAATCGCGGCATCCATCGCGTTGCCGCCCTGGCCCAAGATATCGATGGCCACTTTGGCCGCCAGCGGATGCGACGTCGCGCACATGCCTTGCGTGGCAATAACTTCGGATCGGCCCGGATTATGCAGATCACGCATGGCGAATTCTCTCTCGTTGGAACAAGAGAAAGCTATTCACTGATCAGCGATTGTCCAGCGATTTCAGGATGGGAAGTTCCTCGGCGCCATTCACTGGGTGGGGGCTGTGATATGTGGCGCCGAGGGAAGCTATCTGAGCTACGAGTCACTGTATGGCGGTTGTTTGCGGCGCGACAATGTTTCGAAAATGACCTTATTGTGACCAATTGTGGTCGATCACCCGTTGGGTTGAAAGTCAAACCGCAGGGACAGACGGTTGCATCCACCGCGCCGCTCGTACCGGATATCACTGGTGAGGCGATGAATCAGGAACCAGCCGAACCCACCTTCGGGGAAGTCTTGCAGATCCGTTCCAATCGGAGCAGGGGTGCCATCCGGAAGTCGGTATCCAGGCAGCGGGCGCCCCGTATCCGAGATCAAGATGTCCAGAAGATCCCTGTCCAGCCGGCAGGTGACCTGAACCTTGGCCGCGGCGATGCCGTTGTAAGCGTGTTCCACGACGTTGTTGATGGCTTCAGCCAAAGCAATCTTCACGTCACCGGCTTTATGCGGGGGCAATCCCCGTTCCGCCAGACCGACGCTGAGCTTTGCAATGCCCTCGCTGGCCTCTGATTCCGTCGCAGGGAAGGTCAATTCCAGACAGGTCTTGTTTTCAATCGGCTCCACGCCATCTATCCCCTGCTGCCGTCAGGCGTCTGTCTCTGACAACGCGTCATCCAGTGTTTCAAAAAGCCTGAAAACCGTATCCATGCGTGTCAGGCGAAAAACTTTTTCGACCACTGGTTGCAATCCGGCCAGATCAAGCCTCCGGTCCTTGCCCAGCTGTTTCATGGAGGCAACGATTGCACCCAGACCGCTGGAGTCAATGAACTCGACATCGGACAGATCCAGCACAACGCGATGAGCGCTGTCCTCGGTATTGGCGCGCATGTCTTCCTTGAACTGAATGGCCATTGCAGCATCGATCCGGTCGGCATGAACGGTGATGATCTGAGTTTCGCCGGTTGTCTTGCTGGTCAGCCCCATCATCCTGCCGCCTTCCAAACTGAAATTGAGTCGTAGAAATACGCTAGACGGCAATTCTTACCATTCGGTATTCAAGAGCCCGAAAGCAGGAGGAAAACCCGGATGAGAGACGTTGTTATAGCAGGGGCCGCCCGTACACCGATGGGCGGGTTTCAGGGCATGTTTGACGGTGTTGCTGCGGCTGACCTCGGGGGCGAAGCAATCCGCGCGGCTTTGCAGCAGGCAGGGGTGCAGACGGTCGACGAAGTGCTGATGGGCTGCGTTTTGCCGGCGGGGCAGGGCCAGGCACCTGCGCGGCAGGCCGGTTTCGCGGCGGGGCTGGGCGAAGAGGTTCCCGCCACGACGCTGAACAAAATGTGTGGTTCGGGGATGAAGGCCGCCATGATGTCCTTTGACCAAATTGCATTGGGTCACGCAGATACGATGGTTGCGGGCGGCATGGAAAGCATGACCAACGCGCCGTATCTTCTTCCCAAGATGCGCGGCGGTGCCCGCATTGGCCACGGCCAGGTGGTTGATCACATGTTCCTCGACGGCCTTGAAGATGCCTATGACAAAGGCCGTCTGATGGGGACTTTCGCCGAAGACTGTGCCGAGGCGTATCAGTTCACCCGTGAAGCACAGGATGAATACGCGCTGCAATCTTTGTCCAACGCGCTGTCTGCGCAGGAAAATGGTGCATTCGATAAGGAAATCACGCCCGTTACCGTCCGGACGCGCAAGGGTGAAACTCTGCTGGAGACAGATGAGCAGCCAAAATCCGCCCGCCCCGAGAAGATCCCGACGCTGAAGCCTGCGTTCCGCAAGGACGGTACGGTGACCGCGGCCAACTCGTCTTCGATTTCGGACGGCGCGGCGGCGCTGGTTCTTGCGTCGGCAGAAACCGCCGAAGCGCAGGGCATGACGGTTCGGGCCCGGATTTTGGGGCATGCGAGTCATGCTCAGGCGCCCGGCCTTTTCACGACGGCTCCGGTTCCGGCGGCGCAGAAGCTCTTGTCGCGCATTGGCTGGAGCAAGGATGACGTCGACCTGTGGGAAGTGAACGAGGCCTTCGCGGTTGTGCCGATGGCTTTCATGCACGAAATGGGCTTGCCGCGAGACAAGGTGAATGTGAATGGCGGCGCCTGCGCCCTGGGCCATCCCATCGGTGCCTCTGGTGCCCGCATCATCGTTACGTTGTTGAATGCGCTGGAAAAACGTAACCTCAAACGGGGCGTCGCGGCGATCTGCATTGGCGGGGGGGAAGGCACGGCCATTGCCATCGAACGCGTTTGACCCTTCATCTTTTTCCAAATACTCCGGGGGGTTCGGGGGCCGTGCCCCCGACCATCCGAAGGGGTTGCAATCAATGACTGCCGATTATGAGACACTTGCCAAAACCATCGCGGCCCTGACCGAAGGCGAAACGGACCAGGTTGCTCTCATGGCCACTGTCGCCTGCGAGGTTCACCATTCCGACGATCGTTTCGACTGGACCGGGTTTTACCGTGTCACCGAACCGGGCGTTCTGAAGATCGGGCCCTATCAGGGTGGGCATGGTTGTTTGGTCATCCCGTTCGAACGGGGCGTCTGCGGTGCTGCGGCAAGAACGGGCGAAACGCAACTGGTGCCGGATGTCGATGCGTTTCCGGGTCACATCGCCTGCGCCAGTTCAACTCGGTCCGAACTGGTTCTGCCCGTGCGGGATTCGTCGGGAAAAGTCATCGCCGTTTTTGACATTGACAGCGACCAGCCGGATGCTTTCACGCAACAGGATGCGCGAAATCTGGAAGGCATTTTGACCGCCGTGTTTGCCGGGCACTGACCGTTGCGGTCGTTGCGGATGTGCATCAACCCAAGGGATTCCCGGGCGATTGAACGGCCCGGCTGACTTCGTCTTGCAGGCTTTGAAGCGATCTCCTATCAAAATCCATAGCGAAGTTTCGTTTTGGGGTGTTTCTCAGGGATGCAAGAGTCTGACATCAATCCGACGGTCGCGGATGAAGCGCCTCCAAAAGGGATCAGACGCGCCCATATGGCGACATTCCCGGATCGCATCGGCGTATTGCCCCATTCGCTGGCAAGCATCGCGCATCAGGTCGACAGAGTTTTCATCTGCCTGAACGAATATCAGGAAGTTCCCGATTTTCTGGGCGAGTTCGACAACGTCACCGCCGTGATCCCCGACCGGGATTACAAGGATGTCGGCAAGTTCATCTTCCAGCCGGATCCGGCAGATACCGTTTTTCTGGTCGACGATGATATCGAATATGCGGACAACTATGTCCGTCAGACCATACGCCGGGCGCGGGGCGTCGGACTGGATAAGCGTGTCTTCGGCTATCATGCCACGACGTTCACAAACCCGACGCCCAGGTCGATACGGCAGCGCACGTTGTTGCGTATGAACCAACGGCTGACCTACTCGACCAGGGTGCACCAACTGGGAACCGGAACCGTTATGGTGTCCGGGTCGCTGTTCCCTACACTGGAATACATGGAAGGCAGCGAAAAGTTCGTCGACGTGCGTTTTGCCCGTTACTGTTTCGAAAACGGCATCGAAATGTGGACGCTGCCCAGAAATCGCCGCCGCTTTCCCAGCTTGCTTGCCGGGCTGGAGCCGGAAAAGCGTGAAACGATCGCCGACAGTTTCACCCGTCGTTGGCCTCAACATGTGTTGGATGAAGTGAAGGTTTTTGCCGGCCTTCAACTCTAAAGCCAGGCGGGCTTTGCACGATTCAGGCTTTTCCAGATCTGCCTCTGTCGCGAAGGTTTTCCCATGTCGCCGCAGCGCCACGGGGGAGCGATATGTGCTGTCTTTTTGAAATGAAGTCCTTGTACGGCAAAAACTGAAATTCGGCTGCTGCACCCCTGCGGTTTTTCTGGTGTTTCAGGGGCCTGTGCGCCTGCTGGTCCTCAATTCTGTCTTTCGCACACGATGATGATCGACACCCAAATGAAACCGAGCGTGAAAAAATGCTTGGAAATTTCACCAGCTTGCTCCATCGTGAAAAACGAAGGAAGAATTTCACGAGATTCGGAGTGGCCTGTGAACAGCCAAGCCCCCCAAAGCGCGACCCTTGGTGCTGACCTGAGGGCCTTGCGCAAGGCCCGAGGGTTGACCCTGACCGAGATTGCAACTCGGCTGGATCGCTCTGTCGGTTGGTTGAGCCAGGTCGAGCGCGATTTGTCCGAGCCTTCAATCTCGGACCTGCGCCAGATTGCAGAATGCCTTGGCGTGCCAATGTCGATGCTGTTTGCGCATTCAGCCGCACCTGCGAACGAATTGGGCTACGTTGTGCGCGCTGGGTCGCGTCGCCCGATGGGGTCGAACGAAGAAGGGCTGATCGAAGAGTTGCTGTCGCCGGATCTAACCGATGATTTTGAAATGGTGCATTCCACGTTCGAGCCAAATTCACGGATGCAGACACCGGCCAACCGCCCGACTCAGGAAGTGGGCTATATGATTTCAGGTCGATTGAACCTGACGATCGGGTCACGTGAATTCCTGGTGGGGCCGGGTGACAGTTTTCGGATCAAACATGAGCCTTATCAATGGGCCAACCCCTATGACGAACCCGCCGTGGCCATCTGGGTCATTGCTCCGCCGGTGTACTGATGAGCTTCGAGGCCTGGACCATATTCGCGCTGTTCTGGGTGGTATTCGTCACCACACCGGGGCCGAACGCGGTCAACTGCATCTCGAACGGCATGAGCCTGCCGTTCCCAAAGGCCATGACGGGTGTATTGGCCATACTGACGCAGGCCAGCATGTTTTTGATTCTGTCCGCGCTGGGCGTCACAGCCCTGATTGCCGCTTCTCCGACCGGGTTTTTCGTGGCCAAGCTGGTCGGCGCGGGCTTTCTGATCTGGTTGGGCGTGCGGGGATGGATGAACGCAACAAAGCCAGCTCCCGTCTCAGAACGCCCGGCCCGGCACGTTTATCTGCACGCGCTGGCAGTGGCTACGATCAACCCAAAAAGCGTCGCGGGCTATCTGGCCGCGTTTTCGCAATTCGTGCAGCCGGACGTGCCGATCTGGCAGCAGATGGTTGTGATCATGCCAACCGCACTTTTCATCACAACGCTCAGCTATACCGGTTTTACCGTGTTGGGCGCTTTGATGGGCAAGGCGGCGCTGGGCGCAGTGTTCAACATCTGGGTGCGCCGGGTGATGGCGGCCTGTTTCATAATCTACGGCGTGTTGTTGGGAACCAGCACCGCGCCTGTGGCAAGGGGGTAATCTTATGTACAGAGGGTCCTGCCTTTGCGGTTCAGTTGCTTTCACCATCGACGGAGACCTTTCTCCGCCTTCGGTCTGCCATTGCGGGCAGTGCCGAAAGCAATCCGGCCATGTCTGGGCCTCGACCACGACCCATCAGGACAATCTGAGTTTCTCGGCCCGCGACACGCTGAACTGGTTTCGCGCATCAGACATCGCACGGCGCGGGTTTTGCAACAAATGCGGCTCATTTCTCTTCTGGCAACATACCGAAGAGGACACGATTTCGATTGCCATGGGCGCGTTCGATGCGCCCACGGGCCAAAAGCTCTCGAAGCACATCTTTGTGGCTGACAAGGGCGACTATTATGACATCACGGACGATCTGCCCCAACGGGCACAGTAACAGGGACCAAGACACATGAGTGATTTTCCGACAAAAGCCCGCGTGGTCATCATCGGTGGCGGTGTGGTGGGGGCTTCCTCGCTGTATCATCTGGCCAAGAAAGGCTGGACCGATTGCGTTCTGCTGGAAAAGAACGAACTGACCGCAGGCTCGACCTGGCACGCGGCCGGTAACGTTCCGACCTTTTCGACCTCGTGGGCGATCATGAACATGCAGCGCTATTCGACCGAACTGTATTCGCGTCTGGGCGAAGAGGTCGACTATCCGATGAACTACCATGTTTCGGGGTCGATCCGTCTGGCGCACAGCAAGGAACGGATGCAGGAGTTCCAGCGGGCCATGTCGATGGGCCGCTATCAGGGAATTCCGATGGAGATGTGGACGCCGGAGCAGGCCAAGGAACGCTACCCTTTCCTGGAAACTCATGATCTTGAGGGAGTCCTGTATGACCCGACCGACGGTGACATCGACCCGGCGCAGCTGACCCAGGCGCTGGCCAAGGGCGCGCGCGACATGGGCCAGAAGATCATCCGGTTCTGCCCCGCCACCGGCGTCACCCAGCATGACGACGGCACCTGGACCGTGCATACCGAGAAGGGTGACATCGACTGCGACTATGTCGTCAACGCTGCCGGATACTACGCGCAGCGTGTGGGTGAATGGTTCAAGCCCTATGGTGGCCGCACCGTGCCAGCGATGGTCATGAGCCACCAGTATCTGCTGACTGACGAAGTGCCGGAAATTGAAGAATGGTCCAAGAAGAACGGCGGCAGGAAGCTGCCGCTGCTGCGCGATGTAGACGTCTCCTACTACCTGCGACAGGAAAAGAACGGCTTCAACCTCGGCCCATACGAGCCCAACTGCAAGGGCCACTGGATGACCGAGGACGACCCGATGCCCGAGGATTTCAGCTTCCAGCTGTGGAACGATGATCTGGACCGGATCGAGGACATCGTCACCGACGCGATGGAGCGGGTGCCGCTGATGGCGACCTCGGGCGTGGGCCGCGTGATCAACGGGCCGATCCCTTATGCGCCCGACGGCCTGCCGCTGATTGGCCCGATGCCCGGCGTCAAGAACGCGTTCGAGGCGCATACCTTCACCTTCGGCATCGCCCAGGGCGGCGGCGCGGGCAAGGTACTGGCCGAATGGATCGTGGATGGCGCCACCGAATGGGATATGTGGGCCGTCGATCCCCGCCGCTATACCGACTACACCGATCAGGATTACTGCAATCAAAAGGGCATGGAGGTCTACGGCAACGAATACGCCATGCACTTCCCGCATCATGAATGGCCCGCCGCGCGCGACAAGAAGCTGTCGCCGGTTCACGCCAAGGTCAAGGAACTGGGCGGCGTCATGGGCGTCTACAACGGCTGGGAGCGCGCCAACTGGTTCGCGCAGCCGGGGGATGACACCTCCGAGGAAAGCACCCACACCTGGGGCCGCTCGGGCCCGTGGGAGCAGCGGATCAAGGAGGAATGCGAGGCCGTGCGCGACCATTGCGGCGTGCTCGACCTGCCGGGTTTCTCGCGGTTTGTCGTCAAGGGCGAAGGCGCGGCCGAGGCGCTGCGCGGGCTGGTCACCGGCGGTCTGCCCAAGGTGGGGCGGATCAACCTCGTCTATATCGCTGACGACCGTGGCCGCATCCTGACCGAGATGTCCTGCATGCGACTGGGCGAGGATGATTTCGTGATGATCACCGCGGCCACCGCGCAATGGCACGACCGCGACATCCTGATGAACGCGATGCCCGCGGGCGTCACCGTCGAGGACGTGACCACCACCCGCGACACGCTGATCGTGACCGGGCCGAAATCGCGCGAGATCCTGTCGGGTCTAACCGATGCCGACCTTTCGTTGGGCTGGCTGACCCATCAGGCCGCCACCGTGGCCGGGCAACCCGCCCACCTGATCCGCGTGTCCTTCGCCGGTGAACTGGGCTGGGAGGTGCATGCGCTGAACGAGCACATGCCCGCGATCTACGACGCGATCCTCGCCGCCGGGGCCAAGCCGTTCGGCATGTATGCGCTGAATTCTCTGCGCATCGAAAAGGGCTATCGCGCGTGGAAGGGCGACCTCAGCACCGATTACTCGCTGCTCGAAGCGGGTTTGGAGCGGTTTGTCAAGCTGGACAAGCCACAGGACTTCCCCGGAAAGGCCGCTATCCTGAACGAAAAGCAGCAGGGTGTGAAAAAGTCGTTCGTCACCCTGACTGTCGACGCAGGTGATTGCGATGCGCCTTACATGTCGTGCATCTGGCAGGGCGATCAGATCGTGGGCGAGACCACTTCGGGCGCATGGGGGTACCGCGTCGGCAAATCCATCGCGCTGGGCATGATCAAGTCAGAACTTGCAAACCCTGGTACCGAGCTCGAGGTGGAAATCTACGGCCACAAGTGCCGCGCCGTGGTACAGGAGGATCAGCCGCTGTGGGATCCCGCAAATGAGCGGCTGCGCGCCTGACAAAAAGGAGGCCCCCATGCGCCCGCGATATTCCAAGATGGGACCTGGTGAAGGTCCCAACTATGACTGGGAAAACGACCATACCTTCGTGAAGGTTTCCGGTCAGGACACGGGCGGAGCCTACACACTGATGGAAGACAACTTGAAGGCCAGCTTCGCGCTTGGCCTTCATCGCCACGACAGCCATGCCGAGACGTTCTATTTCCTGGAGGGCGCCGTGGACTTCTATGTCGACGGAGACTGGCACCTGTGCACGCCGGGCACCACCATGCATGTTCCGGCGGGTGTGCCGCATGCCTGCCGGGTTGCCGACAACAAACCGGCACGGATGCTCATGATCTTTCAACCATCCGGGTTTGATGGTTTCCTTGCGGAACTGGCAACCATGACCCCGGCGGATTTCGAGGACGAGGCCAAGATGGCCGACCTGAATACCCGATATGACATCGTGCCGATGGGACCGGTTCCGCCCCATCCCGACGACCAGACCTGAGAAGCCAGCGAAATGAATGCTCCAAAGACGATGTCCGGTGTCTATCTGACGGGTCACGGTGGCCCCGAAGTTCTGGAATGGCGAGATGATATCCCGGTTCCTGAACCCGGGGCAGGGCAAGTTCTGGTTCGGGTCGCCGCCGCAGGCGTGAACAACACGGATATCAACACACGGGTCGGTTGGTATTCCTCGGACGTCACCGGCGCGACGGATGCCGTTGATCAGAAGGTCGAAGCGGGCGGTTGGGGCGGTGCATTGCACTTTCCCCGCATTCAGGGCGGAGATCTTTGCGGCATCGTGGAACAGGTTGGGCCGGGTGTTGCCTTCAAACCCGGGCAGCGCGTGACCTGTCCGATAAACCTGCCGCGCCCGCGCCCGGGAAACCCGCAGGGCTTCATTGCACTGGGTTCCGAAATCGACGGGGCTTTTGCGCAGTACTGCCTGGTTGAAGCCGATGATCTCTATGACGTCAGCGCCTCGCCCCTTTCGGATGTGGAAATCGCCGCCATTCCTTGCGCCTTCGGGACGGCGGAAAACCTGCTGACCCGCGCAGGCGTGACTGCCGGGCACAAGGTGCTGATCACCGGCGCCTCGGGTGGCGTCGGGCTGGCGGCGGTGCAACTGGCCGACCTGCGCGGGGCGTCGGTTTGGGCTGTAACAGCGGGCACGAAAGCCGAGATCGTGAAATCCCAGGGGGCCGAGAATACGTTTGACCGGAACGACCCGCTTCCGCAGGATATGTTCGATGTGGTGATCGACGTTGTGGGTGGCCCGGCCTGGCCATCGCTGATCCTTTCCCTGAAATCCGGCGGGCACTATGCCGTTTCGGGGGCAATAGCAGGCCCGATTGTCGAAGCTGATCTGCGGGACATATATCTGCGCGACATCACCATACATGGGTGCACGCACCAGGCGCCCGAAGTCTTTGACCGTCTTGTTGAACTGGTGAATACCGGACGGATCAAGCCACTGGTTTCCCGGACCTATCCGTTGAAGGATATTGGTATTGCACAGGCTGATTTTCAGTCAAAGACTCTTCCGGGAAAACTGGTATTGGTGCCCTGAGGAGTAATGACATGGAGGATATCACTCTTTTGGACGGCTCTATCGGGCAGGAACTGGTAAAACGCAGTGGCGACCGGGCGACACCGCTGTGGTCGACGCGCGTGATGATCGATCACCCCGATTTGGTCGCGGAAGTGCACCGCGATTATTTCAGCCGGGGTGCGACGGTTGCGACAACCAATACTTATGCCGTGCATCGCTCTCGTCTGGTGCGGGTGGGGATGGAGGATCATATGCCTACCCTGATCGACACCGCCCTGACACAGGCCGTACGTGCCCGAACGGAAACCGGGGGGCGGATCGCGGGTGCACTGGGGCCATTGCTCGCTTCATATCGCCCCGACCTTAACCCGGACCCGGCGGATGCGGCTGAAAAGTTCGCCGAACTTGTGGCCATGATGGCCGCGCGGGTCGATCTGTTTTTGATCGAGACCGTCTCGTCGGTACAGGAAGCCGAGGGCGCATTGCGTGGCACGGCAGGATGCGGAAAACCGGTTTGGCTGTCCCTGTCGGTCAATGATGACGATGGCAGCCTTCTCAGGTCCGGCGAACCGTTGGCGGACATTGCTCCGTTGGTGAAGGAGTTTTCGCCCAATGCCGTTTTGATCAATTGTTCGTGCCCCGAGGCGATCCCGGCGGCGCTGGAAGTTCTGTCCGGCATGGGTCGGCCCTATGGGGCCTACGCCAATGGCTTCACGCATATTTCGGATGATTTCCTTCGGGACGCGCCGACCGTGGATGCGCTGCAAAAACGGCATGACCTTGGCCCCGGGGCTTATGCGGATCAGGTGATGCGGTGGATCGATCAGGGGGCAACGATTGTTGGCGGATGCTGCGAAATCGGGCCGGATCATATCGAAGAACTGGCGAACCGGTTGCGGGCCGCCGGTCATAACATCGTTTGAAAAATGGCGGCAAAATCTACTTCGGACGCTCCAAAACTGGCCATCCGGCATTTCGACATCCTTGTCGCGCCGGGTTTCGTGCTGTTGGAGCTGGCGTCGTTGGTTGAGGTCTTGAGGCTGGCCAACCGCGTATGCCCAAGCCCTCCGTTCACCTTCACCTATCGCTCGCTCAAAGGTGGCCCGATTGCCAGCAGCAGTGACGCCGTGGTTCAAACAGAAGCGGTGCCGTCACAGCCAAGGGCGGATTACCTGTTCGTAATCGGCAATTCAGACCCGGACCATCCGGATTTGTCGTTGGGGCGGGTGGTGTCGGACTATACCTTCCGGGACGCCAAGGTGTTCCTGCTGGCCGAAGCCGCCAGCCGCTATATCGACGAGCAGGGAACGGCCGACCTGGCAACCCATTGGGAAAACGCATCGTTCCTGCGGGAACGCGGCGCCCGGTTCGAAGCCAAACTGTCGATTGCAACCGAACAGGGCGCGGTTGTGACATGTGCCGGGATGGAGGCCACGACGGATATCGCCTTGGCGGTGATCGGGCGCCATATCTCGGGGCCTGCGAAGATGACCGTGGCCGACATCATGCTGCATGAGAACATCCGCGATTTCGCTTCGATGCAGCCATTTTCGGGCGCCAAGTTGACGGCGACAGGCGATTCGAAGCTGGATCAGTGCATAAAGCTTATGCAGGCCAATATCGAAGACCCTCTGCCGATCAATCAGATCGTCGAATCGCTGCACCTGTCGAACCGGTCCCTCGAGCGTAAGTTCAAAACCTTTTTTGGAACCACTCCCAACGGATTCTACCGGGAAATGCGACTGGCCAAGGCAAATAACCTGTTGCTGAACACCACGATGAGCGTACGCGAAATTGGTTTGGCCTGTGGTTTTCCGAACGGGTTTTCGTCTGTTTACAAAAGCTTCTTCGGGGTCACGCCCTTTGTCGTACGTCGGCAAAAGCGAGCGGCATCACATCGGTGAAAACTGCGGATTTCGTGACGCTTTTGGTGCATTTGTTGTCGATCTTCCGTGGCAACCTATGCCAAACCTGACACAGTGGAGATTTCAGGATGGTTGATCTTCCCAGCAAGGCCCGAGTGGTCATCATCGGCGGTGGCGTCATCGGATGCTCGGTCGCTTATCATTTGACCAAGAAGGGTTGGAAAGACGTCGTGTTGCTTGAACGAAAGCAGCTGACAAGTGGCACCACCTGGCATGCAGCGGGTCTGATCGCACAGCTGCGCGCCACCGCAAACATGACCAAGCTGGCGAAGTACAGTCAGGAGCTGTATGGCTCACTCGAAGAGGAAACCGGTGTCGCCACGGGCTTCAAGCGCTGCGGGTCGATCACCGTGGCGCTGACCGAGGAACGCAAAGAGGAAATCTATCGTCAGGCTGCGATGGCGCGGGCGTTTGGCGTCGAGGTCGAAGAAATCTCGAATGAGCGCGTGCAGGAGCTTTATCCGCATATCAATCTCGAGGGCGTCAAGGGTGCAGTTTATCTGCCGCTGGACGGGCAGGGTGATCCGGCCAACATCGCGCTGGCTCTGGCCAAGGGCGCCCGCCAGCGCGGCGCCATCGTCAAGGAACGGGTAAAGGTTACCGATATCGTCAAACAGGGCCGCAGCGTGACCGGCGTGGACTGGGTGGCCGATGACGGCAGCGCCTCGGGCCATATCGAGTGTAACATGGTGGTCAACTGCGCCGGCATGTGGGGGCACGAAGTTGGCCGAATGGTGGGCGTCAACGTCCCGCTGCACGCCTGCGAACATTTCTACATCGTGACCGAGAACATCGACGGCCTGACGCAGCTGCCGGTGCTGCGGGTGCCGGATGAATGCGCCTACTACAAGGAGGACGCCGGGAAAATCCTGCTGGGCGCCTTCGAGCCCAACGCCAAGCCCTGGGCGATGGAGGGCATCCCAGACAGTTTCGAGTTCGATCAGCTGCCCGAGGATTTCGACCATTTCGAACCGATCCTCGAAGCCGCCTGCAACCGCATGCCGATGCTGGCCGAGGCGGGCATCCACACCTTCTTCAACGGCCCCGAAAGCTTCACACCCGACGACGCCTATCACCTTGGGCTCGCGCCCGAGATGGACAATGTCTGGGTCGCCGCCGGCTTCAACTCGATCGGGATCCAGTCTGCGGGCGGCGCGGGCATGGCGCTTGCCGAATGGATGGATTCGGGTGAAAAACCCTTTGACCTGGGCGACGTGGACATCAGCCGGATGCAGCCCTTCCAGGGCAACAAGCATTATCTTTTCGAACGGTCCAAGGAGACGCTGGGCCTGCTCTATGCCGACCACTACCCCTATCGGCAAAAGGCCACGGCGCGCGGCGTGCGCCGGACGCCATTCCACCACCACCTGAATGAACACGGTGCCGTGTTCGGTGAACTGTCCGGGTGGGAGCGCGCCAACTGGTTCGCCAACGAAGGGCAGGAACGCGAATACAACTACAGTTGGAAGCGCCAGAACTGGTTCGAGAACTCGGCCGCCGAACACCGCGCTGTGCGCGAAAACGTGGGCATGTATGACATGTCCTCCTTCGGCAAGATCCGGGTCGAGGGCCCCGATGCCGAGAAGTTCATGAACTATGTCGGTGGCGGTGACTACGCGGTGCCCAATGGCAAGATCGTCTACACGCAGTTTCTGAACCGTTCCGGCGGGATCGAGGCGGATGTCACCGTCACCCGCCTTTCCGAGACCGCCTATCTGGTGGTCACCCCGGCAGCGACGCGGCTGGCGGATCAGACCTGGATGATGCGCCATGCGGGCAATTTCAACGTGGTCATCACCGACGTCACGGCGGGTGAAGGCGTTCTGGCGGTGATGGGTCCGAATGCGCGGGCCTTGCTGGAGAAAGTCTCGCCCAACGACTTCTCGAACGCGGCAAACCCCTTCGGCACCGCGCAGGAAATCGAGATCGGCATGGGCCTCGCCCGCGCCCACCGCGTCACCTATGTGGGTGAGCTGGGCTGGGAGATCTACGTCTCATCCGACATGGCGGGCCACGTCTTTGAAACGCTGCACGAGGCGGGGCAGGACATGGGGCTGAAGCTGTGCGGCATGCACATGATGGACAGCTGCCGGATCGAAAAGGGCTTCCGCCATTTCGGCCATGACATCACCTGCGAAGATCACGTGGTGGACGCCGGGCTGGGCTTTGCCGTCAAGGTGGACAAGGGCTGCGACTTCATCGGCCGCGAGGCGGTGATTGCGCGCAAGGAAAGCGGCCCGAAATCGCGCCTTGTGCAATTCCGCCTGACCGATCCCGAGCCGCTGCTGTTCCACAATGAACCGATCGTCCGCGATGGCGAGTATGTAGGCTATCTCAGCTCGGGCAACTATGGCCACACGCTGGGCGGAGCCATCGGTCTGGGTTACGTGCCCTGCGAAGGTGAAAAGGCCGCCGACGTTCTGGCCTCGACCTACGAAATCGACGTGTGTGGCACGAAAGTTCGGGCCGAGGCGTCGCTCAAGCCGATGTATGACCCGAAATCCGAACGGGTGAAGGTTTGACCACGGGGTTTGGTGGGGGCGCTGCCCCCGCCGCCTTCGGCGACTCCCCCGGGATGTTTTCGGCCACATGAAGAGCGGGTCCCTTGTTCATCTGGCCACAAATATCCCGGAGCGCGAGGCAGAGCCTCGCATTTCAGACCTCACCTAAAAAGCGTGGTCTGACAACTCATCAAACATTGTTATGTGACACTTCACTGTTTTCAGAGTTTCCAACCCGTTCATTTCTGCCTTAAACCGAACCGGTATCAACCGGAGACCCGATGTGGCAGACACGCTTCTACCTTCACAGAACACGGACACACCAAAGGGGCTTGCGCTGGCAGTCACGGCCTATGTCCTGTGGGGGTTCTTGCCTCTGTACATGAAAGCGCTGGATCATATGGGCGCGGTCGAGGTTGTGGCGCACCGTGTTATCTGGTCAGTGCCTGTGGCCGGGTTGTTGCTGGTTGTCCTGGGCCGAACCCGGGATCTGAAGGCCGCGCTTGGCAATCCGAAGATGTTGGGTATGGCCGCTTTGACAGCAGCGCTTATATCCGTGAACTGGGCGATTTACGTATGGGCCATTTCCACGGGCAACGCACTGGATGCGGCGTTGGGTTATTACATCAACCCCCTATTCAGTATCGCGCTGGGGGCAATCCTTTTGAGAGAACCCCTGACACGGACACAATTGTTCGCGGTCGGATTGGCCGCGCTGGGTGTGGTGGTACTTGTGGTGGAAGCCGGTCGTTTGCCTTGGGCGGCTCTTGGGTTGATGATCAGCTGGGGCTTCTACGCGTTCTTCAAGCGCTCGCTGCCGATTGGGCCGAACCAGGGTTTCCTGCTTGAGGTCCTGATCCTTTTGATTCCGGCACTGGTCTATGTCACCTTTCTGGGTGTGCGGGGCACTGGTCATTTCGGTGTCGCGATGTCGGACACCTTGTTGTTATCCTGTGCAGGGGTCGTGACGGCGGTGCCATTGCTGGTCTATGCAAACGGCGCCAAACTGGTGCGCCTGTCCACGATGGGCATCCTGCAATACATCGCACCGACCATGATCTTCATTACAGCGATAACCCTGTTCGGCGAGAAGATAGACACGGGCCGGATGATCGCATTCCCACTGATCTGGGCGGCTCTGGTCGTTTACTCGATCCCTATGATCCGGCAGGCGCGCGGTCAGGCCTGAAGCAACAGGCGCGCGGCTGCATCCGCCCAAAGCGCATACGCCCGGGGGCTGGGATGATAGCCATCCGGTGCAGCCAATGCCGGGTCGTCCGGCAGGTCGAGTGGCAGGTGTTGAACATGCGGAAATGCAGCCGCAACCTCTTGCAACCCTTGATCCAGGCGCGCAGCCTGGCATCCAAGCACCCAGGCCAGCGGCTGAGGCAGGGCCGGAAACCTGTTCATCTGCGGGACTGCGGTTACGACGATGCGACGAGTCCCCAGGTTTTCTGAAAGCAAGCGGATAAGGCGGGTCTGGCGGCGCGCAAATTGCTGGCGTGTCACAGCCCGGGTGACATCATTGACGCCGAGTGCCGTAACGACAGCATCGAATTCGCCTTCCATTTGCGAAAGACGGTCGATCGTGTCCTGGGTGGTGTGCCCGGTTGTCGCTTCCAGCCGCCATTCGACCGCATAGTGCCCGGCCAGACGGTTGACCAGATGGCCGGATAACGCCTGATCCTGCGTGCCTGCGCCCACTCCGGCTGCCGAACTGTCACCGGTGATCAGAAGCCGCAGACGCGGCCCGCGCCCTGTGCGGCCTTCGCGCGGGCCAGTCGGTTCCGGCAGCAACTGCGCGTTCCTGTGTACCGATAGGCCCTGCGCGGCAAGCACCGGAAGCAACGGAACCCGCAAAATCTGATCGGCAGCCAGTGAACGAGGCATTGTCAGTTCAGCGCGTTTTTGAATTCCAGAAAACGAGCGTCTGTCATGACCCGCGCCATCATGGCATCGCGCAAGGCACCTACCGTTTTGTAAGGGCGCATGACGACCTCGAAAACCTGGATCAACCCGTCGTCGTTCAACGTAACAAGATCCACGCCGATACCATCCAGATCACCGACTTTGCATTGAAACTCCAATGCCCAGTCTTTCCCGGCGCCCATGACGCGCCGATAACGAAAATCTGAAAACACCTGCCCGACATGCCCCAGAACGGCAGCGACCGGTGCGCGCCCTGTCCAGGTGCTGTAGTATGTGGGCGGCAGGAACTGCACATCTTCGGCCAGAAGCTGATGGATCAGGGCCTCATCGCCCTTTGCGACAACCTCTTGCATGCGTTCAATTGTCGGGTGCATGGCATCTCCTCCGCTTTTGAAGAGAAGGTCACCGAACATGGGCGGGCATGCAAGGACGACGTTGCGGGAGGTCACGAGCTGCGATAGGCACCCTGCATGAACGAAACCTATGAACCCCCTCAAACCCCGCTGGATGTGTTGCATGAAGATGCACAGCTGATCGTGGTGAACAAACCTTCGGGCCTGCTTTCGGTTCCGGGGCGGGGCGCGCATCTGTCAGATTGTCTGTTGACCCGGGTGCAGGATGCATTTCCACAAGCACTGCTGGTGCACCGGCTGGACCGGGACACGTCCGGTGTCATGGTCTTTGCCCAAACGCCGCACGCGCAGCGCAACCTGAGCATGCAATTCGAGCAGCGTCAGACCCGCAAAACCTATGTCGCCCGTGTCTGGGGGCAGCTGGAACCTAAGACCGGCACCGTGGACTTGCCTCTGATCGTGGACTGGCCCAACCGGCCCAGACAGATGGTTTGCCATGCGACGGGCAAACCTGCCGTGACGGACTGGCGTGTCGTCAAGACCGAAGGCAATACAACGCGTGTGCGTCTGTTTCCCAAAACGGGCCGGTCTCATCAACTTCGCGTTCATATGCAGGCGCTGGGCCACCCGATCCTGGGCGATCCATTCTATGCGACAGGCGACGCGCTGGACTTCCCCAGATTGATGCTGCATTCAGAAGAACTGCGTCTGAAACACCCGGAAGGTGGGGTTTCGATGAAGTTTCGGGCCCGGCCCGAGTTCTGATCTCAGGCCGTGCTGGTCCAGAGCATCTTCAGATTCCCCAGCGAAAAACGTTTTGATCGTTTCTTTGATACGGGCTGCTTGCAATGCCGGGCCATGGTGATTTCGCGCTCGATCTCGAAGGCGCGCAGGGTATGGTCCTGAGACCATTGCCCCAGCCTGAGTGTCATCATGACATGGGTGTCGAGGTAAGGCATTTTTCGTGCTCCTTCTTTCGATGCCATTCCAATCTGGTCCATCATTCCTGACACCCTCTTGTCAGTGGGGTGTGCTAGGATGTCAGCATGTTGACAGGAGGATGTAATGCGGCGTTCGACCCGATTGTTTGAAATCATCCAGATCCTGCGGGCTGCGGGCGCTCCGGTCACGGCAGAGGCGCTGGCCGCAAGGTTGGAGGTGTCCGTGCGCACGGTTTATCGGGATATTGCCGAGTTGCAGGCGCAACGGACGCCCATCGAAGGTGAAGCCGGTATCGGGTACGTGATGCGGCGCGGCTATGATCTGCCGCCGCTCAATTTCGATGCAGAAGAAGTTGAGGCCTTGTGGGTTGGCCTGTCTCTTCTTGCGCGTACCGGCGACAGTCACCTGCAAAGGGCCGCCAGCCGGATATGCCAGAAGATCGACGCATTGCATTGCCCAGCGGATTGGTTGCAGGTTGCCCCATGGGGTGCCCCGGCGGATGATCCAAACAAGGGTTGCGTTTCGATCGCGCATTACCGCGAAGCCATCAGGGCAGAGCGGAAAATCCTTATCACCTATGAAGATAGCGCAGGCGAACGCACGGTTCGGGTCGTGCGCCCTTTGGCGCTGATCTATCACATCGAATGCACGATGCTGGCAGGCTGGTGCGAATTGCGCAACGGGTTTCGCCATTTCCGCACCGACCGTATCTGGTCAAGTGAATGCACCGAAGATAGCTTTTCAGGACAAAGCGGGTCATTGCGCGAGCTCTGGCAGGAGCAACAGAACGCAGAAACGTTCGTAGAAGCGGTTTGAATACGTGTTTGGCGGGTATTCGCCGACTTCACCGCATTGTTGCTTGAGCCGCCAAGCCTGCACAGTGATATACTGAGGAAAACGAAGCACGCCCGAATAACGGGTGCTGGAGCAGAAGGTGATATCATGACGATTTCCAAGTTTTTCGTGGCCACAGGTTTGTGTTCAGCCCTTGTGTTGGCGGCCTGTACCGACCCGGGCACGCTGACAGTACAAGACGACCCGAACCAGAACGCCAAACAGGGCGCCGTTCTGGGTGGGCTGGTCGGCGCTGGAATCGGGGCGATTGCCAATAATTCGAACCCCGGTTTGGGCGCGCTGGCCGGTGCTGCAATCGGTGCTGCTGGGGGCGGCGTGATCGGCAATCAACTGGACAAGCAGGCTGCGGAGCTGCGTCAACAACTGGCAAATGACGGAATTACAATCGTCAACGCAGGCGATCGCCTGATTGTGACGGTCCCGAATGACATCACCTTTGACACCGACAGTTCGACCGTGCGCCCGGCGTTGCGGTCTGACCTGGTGAAAGTGGGCCAGAACCTGGTCAACTACCCGAATTCGAACGTGCAGATCATTGGGCACACTGACAGCGACGGCGACGCAACCTACAATCAAGGCCTGTCAGAGCGTCGCGCGAATGCCGTGGCCGATATCCTTCAGGCCAACGGTGTCAGCTACAACCGCATTCGCACGATCGGGCAGGGCGAAAACAACCCTGTCGCGTCCAACCTGACGCCGGAAGGAAAATCGCAAAACCGGCGTGTCGAGATTGTCGTGGTGCCCAGCGGAAACGCGTAACCACTGCGCGGCGTGAACAGCGGGGCCGCCCGATGGGCGGCTCGGTTTGCGCAATGACTGTGCGTCAAATGGGGTTTGGATCGGGGTGATCTCGGTCTAACTTGCGGGAAACACAGAAACGGAGCTTTCCCGATGTCCCAACCGACCCTTCTTGGCCTGTCCGGTTCCCTGCGCCAGAACGCGACCAACCGTAAGCTTCTACGCGAGGCGGCACGGTTGTTCGATCCGGCAAGCTTTGTCGAAGCGGAATTGAACCTGCCCCTCTACGATGGTGATCTGGAAGACGGAGAAGGGATTCCCGAGGCGGTTCATACGCTGGCCAATCAGATCGCACAGGCCGATGCGGTGATCATTTCGACACCTGAGTACAACAAGGGTCCATCAGGCGTTCTGAAGAACGCGCTGGACTGGGTCAGCCGAACGCAAGGCAATCCATGGGCCGACAAACCGGTTGCGGTAATGTCGGCGGCCGCTGGTCGTGCAGGCGGGGAACGGGCGCAGATGATCCTGCGGGCCTGTATGGTTCCATTTCAGCCGCGCATCCTTCAGGGGCCCGAAATCCATCTGGCGAACAGTTCGAACGAATTCGACGATCAGGGAAAGCTGCGTTCGGACCGGTACGAAAAGTCTTTGCATGACTTGATGCAGAAACTCCGGGCCGAGGCCGGTTTCTGATCGCGGGTCAGGCAAATGACGCAAGAGCGACAGACCGATCTCTTGGATCCGGCCCGCGCGGCCGCATTTCAGGTGGCGCTGGGCGGTGTGGCAACGATCGCCAGTGGTTCGGAATTGCCGCCCTTCTTCCATCAGCTTTATTTCTGGACCCCGCAACCGGCCGCCAAATTGGGTCGGGATGGGCATCCCAAGGTTGGGGGCCTGATCCCGGATATAGGATTGCCGCGCAGAATGTGGGCCGGCGGGCGGTTGACCTTTCACGTTCCTCTGATCGCAGGGATCACCGCCGAAAAGAAATCGGTTCTTGAAAGTCAAAGCGCCAAGGTGGGGCGGTCCGGCCCGTTGGGCTTTGTCACTTTGCGGCACGAGATCTGGCAGAACGGTCAGTTGCGCGTGACAGAGTGGCAGGATCTTGTTTATCGCGAAGATCCTGCGCCGGATGCTGAAATGCCCCAACCGCCCACAGCGCGCACCGATGAGACCGATTGCCGCGAAGTCGGGTTCGATTCAACGTTGTTGTTTCGATACTCGGCCCTGACCTTCAATGGCCACCGTATTCACTATGATCTGGACTATGCGCGCGATGTTGAAGGATATGGCGGGCTGGTCGTGCACGGGCCGCTTCTGGCGCAGCTTCTGATGCTTTTCGCGGTTGACCTGATCGGTCCGCTCGCCTCGTTTTCGTTCCGCGCGACTTCGCCATTGATGCATTTCGAAACTGCCCAGTTGTGCCGGAGGGGTGAAAACGTGTGGGTGCGCGGCCCTGGCGGGCGGCAATGCATGCAAGCCGTCGTGCAGTCACAATGAGGCTTCGGGCCGGAACTCATCAGGGATCGTATCCCGATCTTCAAGCATAAGATCGGCCATGACCTCGGCGATTTTGGGGGCCATGCCGAAACCGATTTTGAACCCGCCATTGGCGATGAACTGCCCCTGATGCAGGGGATGGGCGCCCAACATCGGCGCACGGCTTTTGCTGCGCGGGCGCACACCGGCCCAGCGTTCGATCACCTCGGCCCCGTGCAACAGGGGCAGGACGCGCGTGGCGCGGTCTATCACGTCGTCCAGAGCTTCGTCTGTGCTGGTCGGGTCCTCATAATTCCGTTCCGAGGTCGATCCGATCGCAAGTGTTCCGTCAGCATGCGGGACAATGTGAATCGCGTCGGCGAATAGTTGCGGCACTTCCCCCGCGCCGAAGCGCAACAGGGCGGCCTGCCCTTTGACACCATTTCCGACGATCTTGCCGTAGGCGTCGTTCAGTTCTTGCAATCCTGCAAGGCCCGTGGCGTGGATGACCTGCCCCTTGTCCTCGGCATCACTGACAATGTGGACGCCCATGACCTCAAGGGCTGCGACCAGCGCGGCACAGGCCCGCCGGGGGTGCATTCGTGCCGTCAGCGTATCGCGAATGACAAAGCCTGTGGGGCTGGGTGGGCACCATGAACCCGCTTGGGCCGTGGTGATGACACGCCATTCCGCCCGGCCTTGCCAAAGCTCATCTGCGGTGCCTTCGCGCTGGCGGGCCAGTTCCAGACCACGCGCGTCCGGGATCGGCTGCAGGCGGCCCAGCTGGCCATAGCCTGGGGAAACCCCGCCAGTGTCTTCGATCTGTCGCCAGAATGGCTCAGCCATGATCAGACTGTCGAACTGAAATGCTTTCTTGGCGTTCCAGTTTTCCGGCACATGCGGGGCCAATGCGCCGACCAGACCTCCGCTGGACCCGGCGCCGGGACCGGACGGATCGACAACCTGCACTTTCGCACCGCGGCGCGCACAAATCCAGGCGATGGACAGGCCGAAAATTCCTGCGCCGCGAACCGTCACATCGACCATTGCCAATTCCCTTTTCCTTGTTCAGTGTCGCGCCGCTTAGCTACAGGATTCCCCAATGGCAGACCAGCGCGCCGAATTGACGTGGACCGAAGATCAGATACCGGTCTCGGACCGCTTCGACGACCCATATTACTCGTTGCAGAACGGGCTGGAAGAGACGCGCCATGTGTTTCTGGCGGGAAATGATTTGCCTGCGCGGTTTGCACCGGGGTTTCACATTGCCGAGTTGGGTTTTGGCACCGGCCTGAACCTGCTGACCGCCTGGTCGGAATGGGAGGCATCCGGTCAGAAAGGGCCATTGCGCTTTACCAGTTTCGAAGCCTTTCCCATGGCGCCGGAAGACATGCAGCGCGCGCTTGGGGCCTTTCCTGAATTGCATCCGTGGAGCAGTCGGTTTCTGGCGCATTGGACAGGACGCACATGTGTGTTGGATTCGCTTCGGTTTGAGGTGGTGATCGGCGATGCACGCAAGGCATTGCCGAACTGGGACGGAATGGCAGATGCCTGGTTTCTCGACGGGTTTTCACCAGCCAAGAACCCCGAATTGTGGGGCGCGGACCTGTTGCAGGACGTGGCAAACCACACTGTCACGGGCGGTACCGCGGCCACGTATACGGCCGCGGGTTTCGTGCGCCGGGGACTTGAGAGTGCAGGTTTCAACGTAACCCGCACACCTGGCTATGGTCGCAAGCGGCACATGACACGGGCACACAAAGCATGACCCAGAAGAACAATGTCGGTGCGGGCATCGCTTTGATGGTGGGCGCGACAATTGTCTTTGCGTTGCAGGACGGTATCTCGCGCCATCTGGCCGGAACCTACAACACCTACATGGTGGTCATGATCCGCTATTGGTTCTTTGCGGCTTTTGTTATCGCTCTGGCCGCGCGGGCCCCCGGTGGGCTGAAGGCGGCCACAAAGACAAATCAGTTGGGTTTGCAGATCCTGCGGGGCTTGTTGCTGGCGGCCGAGATCTGCATCGCGGTCTTTGGCTTTACGGTCCTTGGCCTGATCGACAGTATGGCGGTTTTCATCTGTTATCCTCTGCTTGTCGCCGCGCTGAGCGGGCCGGTGCTGGGCGAAAAGGTCGGATGGCGGCGATGGGCTGCGATCGGTGTCGGCTGCATCGGCGTTCTGATCATCCTGCAACCGGGCGCCGGGGTCTTCAACCCGTGGGCTGTCATACCTTTGATTTCTGCATTGCTGTTTGCGATCTATGGTCTTTTGACGCGATATGTCGCCCGTCAGGACAGCGCGGCGACCAGCTTTTTCTGGACCGGTGTCGCCGGTGCCGTGGCGATGACCTTGATTGGCATGTGGTTCTGGGAGCCGATGGCGCGCGGCGACTGGCTCTGGATGGCGCTGCTTTGCGTCAGTGGGGTATTCGGGCACTGGTTGCTGATCAAGTGCTACGAAGTGGCAGAAGCCAGTGCGGTTCAACCCTTTGCATATTTCCACCTGGTTTGGAGCGCGATCCTGGGTATTTCGATCTTTGGCGAAACGTTGCGCCCCGAAGTCGTGGCGGGCGCAACCATCGTCGTAGCCGCAGGTTTGTTCACCTTATGGCGCGAACGCCGCCAGAGATGATCCGATCAGCTCCTGCGAGAACGGAATCGGAAGGGCGGGTTGCCCCAGGCGGGCACGGTAGACCGGCAGGCTTTCGGTCACGCGCATCACGTAGTTCCGCGTTTCGCTGAACGGGATCGTCTCGATCCAGTCGACGATATCGACCTCGCCTGTGCGTGGATCACCATAGCGTTCCATCCACGAGATCGGGCGCCTTGGCCCCGCATTGTACCCCGCCGCCATCATCACAACGTTGCCGTTGAAATCGGCCGCCAGACCAGAAAGATAGTTGGCCCCAAGCTTTGCGTTGTATTGCCAGTCCGTGGTCAAACGTCCCGTCTGATGGCCGCTGAGAATGCCCAGCTCGCCCGCAACCAACTTGGCCGTGGCGGGCATTACCTGCATCAGGCCGCGCGCGCCCGCACCGCTTACGACAACCGGGTCGAACTCGCTTTCGCGGCGCGCGATGGCCAATGTCATTTCCTTGGCCATCGGCAATCGCATATCTGCCACCGGATGGACCGGGTAATAGGCTGCGGGCAGAACGGTGCCCGTGGTTGCCGCCCGTTTGGCGATCATCACGGCCAGATGCGGCTGTTTCAGTTCGATAACCAGGTCGCCCAATTGATTGGCCTGCACTGGATCAAGGCTTTCGACCAGATGGGTCAGGAACCGCTCGGACAGGTTTGCTTCTTCGGCTTTCAACAACAGCAATCCGGCCTCCAAAACGCTGGAATCGGCAAACTCCGCCTGCCGCCAATGCGGCGCGCGACGCGGATTGGCCAGTTCCGCATCAAACGGTCGTCCGATCCGTTCTGCGGCCAACAGACCGTAGAATGAGGTCTGGTAATCGGCCCCCATTGCATAGGCGTCATACGCCTTGTCCGCGTCACCCAATGCCGCGTAAGCGCGCCCAAGCCAATAGCCACCACGGCCTTTCGAGATCGGAGATTTCACGGCGTCCGAAAAGTTCTGGAAGTGGCGAACGGCGGTGGCAGGATCGTTTAGTTTGCGAAGCGCCAGAAAACCGGCCAGCCATTCAAGATCGGCATAGCCGTAACCCATTTCGGGGGTCATGTGATGATTGGCGGCCACGTCATATGCGCGCGCTGCACGGCCCGATCGCATCTCAAGCCGTGCAAGACGGCGCCGTCCCTCCGCCCATTTGTCAGGCTCACCCAGGGCGTCAGGCCCGGTAGAGCGTACCAGCATCAGATCGACGGCGCTGTCATCCAGTTCTTTCTTGTCGCGCCAGACAAAACGATCGAAGGCCAGCCCGGGCGCATCCGCCAGAGACTTGGGAACTGCTGCCACCTTGGTGTCCACACCGGGTTGGCGTTTCTGCAATGCTATGCGCGCTTCGGCCAGTTTGCGTTCGTCCGAACCGACCAAAGGCAACATCTGCGCGGCGCTTACAAGATGACCGTCCCACAGCATTCTGTCCAAGCGCGCCGCGTGATGCGGCTTCAGAAGTTTGGCAAAGTTCTCCAGATAGCTTTTTTGCAGACCCGAACCCATTGGCATGGTGCGCCAAGCGGTCACAATGTCGGCCTCCGCTTCTCCGATACGTCCCTTGGCTTTCAGGGCGACGGCAAAGTTCAACGCGCCCTCTGCCGTCTGAGGCGGCATGCCGGCATAGAATTTCAGAACCCTGTCTGGATCGGCACCGGTGAAAACAGGCTCGCTCTTGCGGCGCAGCCATGCCAGCCCGGGCCAGTCCGGGCGACGTTCGAGAAACACCAACACGTCGCCAGAGCTGCCGAAGCCCTCGCGCAGCCAGTGCCAGACAATGATATCGCGCGATACGGAACCTCGCTGGCCGGATACGCGCAACGCTGCGTTCCAGTCGCCTTTGCGCATTTCGTTAAGTCCAGCGCGCAAATCAGCAGCAGCATCTGCCCGTGCTGAATGCGTCGCAGTCACCGAATACAGAATCACAGCAGTCAACAGTGCCAGAAAGCGTGTCATCCCTTGCATTTCCCAACCAACCGAGGATAGAGCCTGTGAGGATAAACCGTGCGTCGCTGGGATCAACTCACAAAGCTGGAAACGTGAGGAACCGCGGCGTAAAAACTGCAAAATGCACCTTGAAGGAGCGTGTCATGTTCAAAGGCTCGATGCCAGCCCTCGTCACCCCGTTCAACAACGGCGAGTTGGACCTGAAGACGCTCAAACATCTGGTGGACTGGCAGATATCCGAAGGCTCGACCGGGCTGGTGCCTGTGGGAACAACCGGTGAAAGCCCGACGCTCAGCCACGAAGAGCATGAAACGGTGATCGAAGAGGTCGTCAAAACCGCTGCGGGCCGCGTTCCGGTCATTGCCGGTGCCGGGTCGAACAACACGGTCGAAGCTGTCCGCTTCGTTCAGTTCGCGGAAAAAGTCGGAGCGGATGCGGCACTGGTCGTCACGCCGTATTACAACAAACCAACTCAGCGTGGCCTGATCGCGCATTTCGAGGCGCTGCATGCGGCCGCGGATATCCCGATCATCATCTACAACATTCCGGGCCGCTCAGTCATTGACATGACACCTGCCACGATGGGTGAACTGGCCAAGCTTCCTCGCATCGTCGGGGTCAAGGATGCAACGGGCGATCTGGCCCGTGTCAGCCAGCAGCGTGCAAATTGCGGCGCGGATTTCTGCCAATTGTCCGGCGAAGACGCCACGGCCCTTGGGTTTAACGCCCATGGTGGTGTTGGCTGCATCTCGGTCACCGCAAACGTGGCCCCCAAGCTCTGCGCCGAATTCCAGCAGGCCACGCTGGCCGGAGATTACGCAAAAGCGTTGGAGTATCAGGACAAGCTGATGCCGCTGCATGAGGCGATCTTCATCGAGCCGGGCCTTGTCGGTGCCAAATATGCACTGAGCAAACTGGGCCTTTGCAGTACCGAAGTGCGTTCACCCCTGACCGAGCTGGAAGACAGCACCAAGGATGCAATCGAGGCCGCAATGGCCCATGCCGGCCTGATCTGACTGGTATTTCAGAATACGACGAAGGGCGGCCTCAAACCTTGAGCGTCGCCCTTTCTTTTTGATGTATCCAGACTTCATCTGGCCAAAAAATATCCCGGGGGAGTCGCGGCTTGCCGCGGCGGGGGCAGAGCCCCCTCAGCGTTTGCCGTAATACAGCCCCACGACATGTTCGGCCTGCGCAAAGAACAGCCAGCGCGACGTTGCAACACCTGCCAGATGCGAGGCCACGGCCAGCAGGGCGAAGACGTGATTGAACGGCAGCAGCAACAGCAGAACCGGCAGCACGAATGCCAGAACGAACGAGATCAGCCGCAGTTTTTCGGCGTGTTTGCGCCCGACCACGTGAACGAATTCTCGCAGCAGATAATTGGTGCCGGTATGGGGCGGCTCAAAGGCGCGGACGGATCCGCGTGCGCCAAGCCCGGTGGCTGTTCCCAGATCCGTTCCCGATAACGCAAACGCCTGATCCCCCTTGCGCCAGTACAGTATCTGCACCAGCGCCGCGATCAGCAGCAGCGGCAGAGCTGCGCTTGTCTGACCTGCCAGCAATGCACCACCGGCCAGGCTGAAGCTGAGAAACATGGCAGGTGTCAGGTTCATGTTCCAGCGTGGGATGGTCTTGAGCTGCGTGTAGATCATCGAGGTCGTGAACACTGTGGCCAGCGACAACCCTGCGCCGATCCAGCCCAGAAAACCCCAGCGTTGGTCCAGAAACACCACGCCAATCGCATAGAGCCCCATGATGACCAGCGCGAGGACGGCACACCAACCTTCACGGCTGAGCCAGCTGGTTTTCCATTGAGTGAACGCCTTCAAGGCCCGTTCGGGATGGCCCAGGTGGAAGGTCGAAGCCAAAAGCCCGCCGACGGCCAGACCATAGGCAATGGCGAAGAACACAAAAGCCACCCAACCCGAGACAGCCGGAAACCCCAGGCCAAGAAAGAACAGCAGTCCAAATCCCAGACCGGACAGGGTGGTGAACAGAATGACGGAGGGTGCGGGATGCATCAGAGTTTCTCCAACGTCTTGTCGAGCCAGCCGAGGAACCCTTTGGGCTCGTCAGCGATGGGGGTCAGCAGGGGGGCCAGTATGTCGATCTGGTCTTCCACGGTGTCCTTGGGGCGCGGGGGCAGGTATTTGTTGACGGGTTTGGTGCCCATTTCCGGCATCAGGTCCATGCCACCCCGTTCTGCAACCAGCTGGCTGACATCGCTGTCGGGATCGCCCAGATCACCAAAGTGCCTTGCGCCCGCAGGGCAGGTGCGAACACAGGAGGGGATACGGTCGACCTCGGGGAGGTTTTCATTGTAGATGCGGTCCACGCAAAGTGTGCATTTCTTCATCACGCCCTCGGCCACATCCAGTTCCCGCGCACCGTAGGGGCAGGACCAGGCGCACAGGCCGCATCCGATGCAATCGCTTTCATTGACCAGGACGATGCCATCCTCGACCCGTTTGTAGCTGGCGCCGGTGGGGCAGACGGTGACGCAGGGCGCGTCTTCGCAATGCAGGCAGGATTTCGGGAAGTGAATCAGCTGGGCATGCCCGTCGGCAGGTTGCACTTCGTAGGAATGCACACGGTTGAGAAAGGTGCCCGAAGGGTTTGCACCATAGGCGTCCTGATCCGAAAGAGGGGCACCGTAATTTTCCGTGTTCCAGCCTTTGCAGGAAATAACGCAGGCGTGGCAGCCGACACAGGTGTCCAGGTCGATGACCAGGCCCATCTTGCGGTCAGTGGAGTTTGGTAGCTGGGTCATTTCAGGGAACCTCCGCTGTTGAGGGCAGGTGAGGGGGCCAGCCCCCTCTTGAGCCTGCGGCTCAATTCACCCCCGGGGTATTTTTGGCCAGATGAAGTGCGGATCCGGGTCATTTGCCCACCTTCCAGGCCAGGTTCTCAGGGCCGGTTCCGACAGGCGATTTGATCGGGTTGAAATTCGGCTGGCTTTGCGCATCGGCAGGTGCGTCGGCTTTTTCGATTTTGACCTTCAGGTCGAACCATGCCGCCTGACCTGTGATCGGGTCCGAATTGGCCCAGCGCATTCCATCTACTTTGGACGGCAGCAATTCGTGAATCAGGTGGTTGAGCAGGAAACCTTTGGTCGCCTCTGGCGCGTCGTCCTGCAAAGCCCAGGCACCTTTGCGTTTGCCGATGGCGTTCCACGTCCAGACCGTGTTGTCGTTCAGCGCGGCCATCTCCATCACAGGAACGGTGATCTCACCGTGTGGGGAGCTGACTTTTGCCCAGTCTCCGTCTTGCAGGTTGTGTTCTCGCATCAGTTTGGTCGGGACATAAAGCGGGTTGTGCCCGTGCAACTGGCGCAGCCACGCGTTCTGTGTACCCCAACTGTGATACATGGCCATTGGGCGTTGGGTCAGGGCGTTGACCGTGAAGCCTTCATTGCCCTGCTGGTCGGTTTCGTACCAGATCGGCAGCGGATCCATGGTGTCCTTGATGCGCTGGCGCAGGTGCTCGGGCGGCTGGCGGTCACCGTGACCTTCAGCAGCCAGCTGGAACCGGCGCATCGGTTCGGAATAGAGCTGGAACAGATAGGGCTGAGGGCTGTCATAGATGCCCATCCCGACGGCCCAGTCCTGATAGGCGGTGTTCCACGGTTTGTAGTAATCCGCGCCTTCCGGGATATGCGCCACATAAAATCCGCCGTTTTCGATATACCGATTCAGCTGATCCGGATTGACCTCGCCGCGGCCTTCCTTGTCGCCGTCTGGACCCCGGAAACCGGCCAGCGGGCCGATGCCAGGGCGTCGTTCGTGGTTTACGATGTAATCCGCGTAGTCTTTCCACTTTGGGCTGCCGTCTTCATTCGTGAAACCCGGCAGGCTCATACGGTTGGCCAACTCGATCAGAACCGACTGGAAACCACGTACGTCACGGTCGGGTTCGACCACTGGCCAGCGAATGGCGTCTGCTGCGGCGTCGGCCTCGCAGATCGGGCGATCCAGCAGGGAGATACAGTCGTGCCGCTCGAGATAGGTGGTGTCGGGCAGGATCAGGTCGGCATACGCCACCATTTCCGAAGAATAGGCGTCGGAGTAAATGATGCGCGGGATGACGTAATTGCCGTCATCGGTCTTGGCCGTCAGCATCTCCATCACACCTTTGGTGTTCATGGAGGAGTTCCACGACATATTCGCCATGTACATGAACAGGGTGTCGATCTTGTAGGGATCACCAGCCGCAGCGTTCGAAATCACCATGTGCATCAACCCGTGCACGGACATCGGGTTTTCCCAGGTGAATGCCTTGTCAATGCGTTGCGGCGTGCCGCAGTCGTCCAGCAGCAGGTCTTCGGGACCACGTGGAAAGCCCAGATGCGGGCCGTTCAGCGGACGTCCCGGACGCCTGTCGCCATGAGGCGTCGGGTGTGCTTCGACTGGTTTGGGATAGGGTGGCTTGAAGCGGAAACCGCCCGGCACCTCGACTGTTCCCAGCATGATCTGCAGCACATGCAGTGCGCGGCAGGTCTGGAATCCGTTGGCATGGGCTGATACGCCCCGCATGGAATGGAAGCTTACGGGACGACCAATCATCTTCGAGTGCTTTTCACCCCGAAAATCAACCCATTCCTGATTCAGTTCGATTGCTTCGTCAAAAGCGACCCTGGCGATTTCGGCGGCAATGGCCCGGATACGTTTGGCCGGGATGCCGCAGCGATCGGCCACCGCCTCGGGCGCGTGTTCGTCGCTGAGGTATTTTTCAGCCATCAGGTGGAAAACGGGGCGGTGCGTCACACCGTCCTTGTCATAGGTCGCCGACAGGTCCGGGCGCACGCCGGGCTTGTCGAATGCGGTTGGCTCGCCCGTCTTGCGATCAATAACCAGCGGCTTGCCGTCCTCGTCGCGCAGGAACAGGCCCTTTTCCGCACCCTCGCTTGCGTTTACCAGAACCGGGGCATTGGTATAGCGGCTCAGGTAATCCAGATCGATCTTGCCGGCTTTCATCAGAACGTGGATCATCGACAAAATGAACAGCCCGTCTGTTCCGGGTGTGATGCCGACCCAGTCATCGGCAACTGCGTTATAGCCCGACCGGATCGGATTCACTCCGATCACCCGTGCGCCGCGCGCCTTGATCTTGCCGATCCCCATTTTTATCGGGTTGCTGTCATGATCCTCGGCGACGCCGAACAGCATGAACAGTTTGGTGTGATCCCAGTCGGGTTGTCCAAACTCCCAAAACGCGCCGCCCATCGTGTAAATGCCACCGGCCGCCATATTGACCGAGCAGAAGCCTCCGTGGGCTGCGTAGTTCGGAGTGCCGAAATTCTGGGCCCAGAAACTGGTGAAACTCTGGCTCTGGTCGCGGCCAGTGAAAAAGGCCAGTTTCTGCGGTGCGGTTTCATGCAGTTCGTTCAGCCAGCCCACGGCAGTGCTGAGCGCCTCGTCCCACTCAATCTCGCGAAATTCACCCGAGCCACGTGGGCCGACACGCTTCAGCGGTTTGCGCAGGCGAGAGGGGGCGTTGACCTGCATGATCCCGGCAGAGCCTTTGGCGCAGAGCACACCCTTGTTTACCGGGTGGTCCCGGTTTCCTTCGATATAGGCGACCTTGCCGTCTTTCATGTGAACGTTGATGCCGCAGCGGCAGGCGCACATATAACAGGTGGTTTTGCGGACCTCGTCCGAAACTTTCGGAGACGTTTCAAGGATCGGCTGCTGATGGGTCATTGGCGGGTCCTGTCGGTTGTGTCGGGAGGACTTTGTCACTTTCCTTCCGATTTGAGAACATCGTTCTGGAAACGACGTGAGTTCGGAGTTTTATTCCCTGATAGCTTGCAGTGCCGTCACGGCGATCATCTGGGTCACATCTTCGGCGCTGCATCCGCGGGAAAGATCATTGGCGGGTCGGGCCAGCCCCTGCAAAACCGGGCCGATCGCGGTGTAACCCCCCAGTCGTTGCGTGATCTTGTAGCCGATGTTGCCCGCGTCGAGATTGGGAAAGATCATCACGTTGGCCTGACCAGCGACCGAAGATCCGGGCGATTTGCGATCCCCGACCGAGGGCACGAAGGCCGCGTCGAACTGAAGCTCGCCGTCGACCTCGAGATTTGGGGACATTCGGCGCAGTGTTTCTGTGGCCTCGATCACCTTGTCGACATCGGGATGCTTTGCGCTGCCCTTGGTCGAGAAGCTGAGCATGGCGATCTTGGGGTCAACCCGCAGTAGTGCCCGCGCCGATCTGGCCGAGGCGACGGCAATTTTGCTCAACTCGTCAGCGCTGGGATCAATGACCAGACCGCAGTCCGAATAGAGCATTGCCCGCGCTCCGGGCTGAGCGTTTTCCGGCGGGTACATCAGGAAAAAAGACGATACCATTCCGGCATCAGGGGCCATGCCGATCACCTGAATGGCCGCGCGTACAATGTCTCCGGTCGTGTGAACGGCACCACCTACGGTTCCAGTGGCCCGCCCGCTGCGTACCAGCATGGCGGCATAGACAGGCGGTGTTTCAACGGTGGCACGGGCCTTGGTTGCATCGACGCCCTTGTGTTGGCGCAGTTCAAAATAGGTTTGGGCAAATTCCTCGGTCAGGTCCGAGGTTGCCGGGTCGTGAACCATGACGCCGTCAGAGCGAGTGGCATTCTGGTTTTTGAGGGCGGCTTCGACTTCGGCTTGTGGACCGACCAGAATGACATCGGCCAGCCCGGCCTGTTGGGCGGCCAGCGCCCCCGCGACAACGCGGGGATCACTGCCTTCGCATAACGAAATCACAGGGCGCGAGGCCGGGGCGCACTGACGCAACAGCTCAATGGGTGTCATTGTCATACGCTCTGGCCTCGTCCTTTGATCAAGCTTCCTGAGCTTTCATGTCTTCGGCCGAGATTCCGGCGACGGCGACGGGTTTTTTCATGGCGTCGCGGCGGAAGGGTTCGCCGAGCTCCTGGTTGATCAGGGCTTCGATCAGCGTGGTGATGCCGTTCTTCTGATCCTCGATCGCCTGGTTCAGCGCCG
>NZ_WQFQ01000011.1:0-114060 GCF_013034245.1 Ruegeria sp. HKCCA4812
GGTGTTAAGTTGAGAGTAGAAACCTCTATTTACTGGCAAAGGTTGTTTGATCGTGTCCATCACTCCTGTTCTTCTCTGCGGCGGTTCCGGCACCCGCCTTTGGCCGCTGTCCCGGAAACCCTATCCAGAGCAGTGAATTGAAATCAGCACTACCTGATCATTGAGGGACAGGCGGATTGCCACTGGGAGATCTCGATATGTCCGACATACCGGCTGGGCAAGATAGGCGCACGTTCTTTTTCGATATATCAAGTTTGATCGGCTATGTGAGCAAGATCGACCGGTATTCCGGAATCCAGCGGGTCGTTGTGACCATGATCGTTGAAATGTCCAGGCTTGTGGATGCCGACCGGCTGTACCTGTCCTGGAGAGACAGAAAATCCGGACACTATCTGTGTTTGCCATTCTCACAGATCGGAGCTGAAGCATTCGCCTCGCCTGAAAGCATGCGCCGGATCTTTCGCCCGTCCGTGGCTCGGCGTGACAACCTGCCCCCTTTGAAAAAATATCGCACGAAACCAGTGAAGTATTATCTTCAGCGGGCTTGGTTGGATGTGGCGGCTCGTTTGGGGCATGATCGGCGTTTCCATAAATACAATATGTCCGCCAAGATGTGGCGCGACGCGCGAAAGGGCCGCAAGCAGGTAAAACAGCAGACCCTTAGCCCGGTGGAGTTCTCATCGCGCGCGCGCGCAGGTGATCATTTGGTGCTGCTCGACAGCGCATGGTTCTCGGAACAGATTGATATTTTTCTGCAAGCCCACAAGGCAGAGCTTGTGGTTCACTCCATGGTGTATGATCTGATCCCCATTGTCGCCCCGCACACGTGTGATGGAATGGGTCCGGCCAATTTCTACCAGTGGCTCTTGCGATCTCAGGAATACACGGATCATTATCTGGCAATTTCACAGGCAACCCTCAGGGATCTGAAAGATTTCTTTTCCGCACATGGTGTCGATACCCCTGCCACTGTAGTGCCATTGGCACAGGCCGCCTTGCCGTCGGGGGCCGATATGGGCCTGCAGAAGCAGGTGATTGGACCTCTATCGACAAATATTGCCACCGCAGCCTATCCGGGATTACGAGAATTGATCACGTTGGATGACAGCTTGCGCCATGTTGTTGCCAACCCTTTTGTTTTGTGTGTCGGAACCATAGAGGCGCGCAAGAATGCCTGGCGCATTGCCATGGCCTGGAAGGCCCTGTTGGACCAAGGATATGTGAATCTGCCCAAGCTTGTCTTTGCCGGACGTCGGGGCTGGTTGCGGCAGGACTTTGAAGACCTGTTGGAAGCAACCGGTAATGTCTACGGCTACGTCCGGGTTATTGACGGGCCCTCTGACGAAGAGCTCGACATGCTTTACAGCCATTGCCAGTTCTCCATCATGGCCAGCCTGTATGAAGGGTGGGGATTGCCGGTGGGCGAAGCGCTGGCTTATGGCAAGACAGCTGTGGTCGCGAACAATTCCTCGCTGCCCGAGGTCGGAGAGGATCTGGTGGAATATTGCGATGCGACCGAGGTTTCCAGCATTGCAGAAGCTGTCAAGCGTCTGATGGATGACGATCATCGTGCCGCGCTCGAGGCCAAAATCACCGCTGCTAATCTGCGCGACTGGGCCGATGTCGCCCGCGATCTTCATGCTGCCATAGGCCTATTTTCCTGAGCTTTCAAGCCGGGGGTACCACTGCTCGAACTTGGCACAGAGGGTTCCGTCGAGAGTGCGGGATTTAGGCGCAGGACCCATTGATTTCTGCCGTGCCGCATGATTCATCGCACCGAAAACGAGCGGTGGACATGTCTGACCTTTTTTGACTGACGGACGCGCAGATGGCGCGTCTTGAGCCCTTCTTTCCGAAGTTTCACGGCAAGCCACGCGTTGATGATCGGTGTGTATTAAGCGGGATTACCTTCATCGATTGCAATGGTTTACGGTGGTGCGATGCCCCTTCGGCCTACGGCCCGCACAGGACGCTGTACAACCGTTGGAAGCGGTGGAGGTGAGTGGCTGAACGCCACCGGTCCGAGAGAAGCCACGAACAGGGCATCCTTGCCGAGATGCTGATTGGTTTGGCCGCTGATCATGGTGAGGAGAAGGCGGTCATGATCGACGCAACATTTCTCAAAGCCCATCGCACGGCGTCCAGCCTTGCGGTGGAAAAGGGGGACGTGGCCGTCTGATTGGTCGCACCAGGGCGGTATAAACACAAAGCTGCACGCCGTCTGCGACAGCCAAGGGCGACCTCTGAACCTCTTTGTGACTGCCGGACAGGTCAGTGATTAATTGGCGCACGTGCTCTCGTTGGCTGCCCTCGTCATATACCGGCTATGAGTCCTGAGCCTAGCGCCACATCAGGAGATCTTTGAATTGCCAATCTGACCCAGATAGATATTCGATGATTTCATCGACTGAGATATCTTTTTCATCCCCCAGTTGGCGGTTGGGAAAACTTTCAAATCGTGCCCGGAGCGCATCCATGTCGAAATCTGGTTTTTCGATGCGCCAGATCTCGATCAAGGCGACATCGATCCGTTCCCAGATCTCCATGGGTGTCCGTGTTATGATAACTTCGTCAAAACCCTGCGTGTCCGATTTCCAGGCCAAGGCTTGTTTATGACTTACATGTTCGGCCATCCATTTCTGAGTATCATGCTGGCTGACGCGCACTTTTTCAAAGCTGCGCGCGCGCATGGCATCCTCATTCAAAGAGTAATTCCCGATGTTTTGCATGTCGCGATAGAATTCCACTATGCCATCTTCGCGGCCAAGGGCTGCGTTGAAAAACATTACGCGATCGGAGAACGGGGCAAGATTGAATTTTAGAGCCGCAAAGTTGTGATGGTCTGGCTCCACGCAAAGCGCATGCTCAATCTGATCGGACAGGACCTGAATTTGCCGGCTGAACATACCGATATTAGCGCCAATATCGAGCAGCGTATAGCGTCGGCCCTCTTTGAGGTGCCCAGCAAAGGCAGCGAGGTTTTCATATTCCCAACGCGCATCTGCAATGATGGCCGGGCTCATTGTCTTGTCATCCGGGACAAGCAGCCCCTGTCCCGCAGCCCCCAACGGGCCGTCTTTTTTCAGGGTAAAAAGAAGCCCGGTTCGGTCCAAAGTGTCATGCATGCTGTCTGGCAAGTCGCCCATGGCATTTATATTGCGGTTTTGTGCCGCCAGCGTTTTTTGTGTCTCATCCAGATCATAGGCCAAAGATCGGAACAGCGATGTGCCATGGCGATTATGGCTGAGCTCTATGGTTTCCCAATCATCGGGCAAATTGCCGAAACAGGCCACGATCAGCCCGTCTCCGCTGAAGGATTCATGTACGTCATGTTCCGCGACAATGCGGGCCCCGGATTTTTGCAGGATATCGATGCATTTCTGGTGCGTCAGGGGGTCACCGCTGATCTGATGGGCATGAGTGGAGACACAGACCCATCCTATTTTACCTTCTGAAAACAACAGCTTGCAGCTTTCCAGAACGGCAACCTCATGGCCTTGAATGTCGCAATGCAAGAGATCGAGATAGTCCCATTTTTCTGCGGACATCAGATGGGCAACCGAATAGCAGGTGCTGCGCATCTCACCGCTCGCCTCACCGAAAAAGGGCATGTCTTCGGCGAATTGAGGCCCTGCAAAGCCGGAAAGGAATTTGGGTGTCAGCCCATTGAGAGCGGCATTGGCCTGACCAACGGCCAGATGTGCCGGTTCCGGCTCAAGAACCACCGCTTTGCGATCGGGACTTTGGTTGAGGAACCACAGGCTGTAATAGGCCCAAAATCCGCCCAACTCTATCATTCGAGCCGAGGCGGGCAGTCTTTTGACAACCTCGTGGAAGACTCGTTCTTCTTGAGGTTCGTGGTGTCCTTTCGCCGCGCGGATGAGATTGCTCATCCACGCTCCGTAATAGCCACCGCATAGCACACGCAGCCCATTATGCATGATCTGGATGCTGCTGCCGTTTTCATCCTCATAGATGGCACCAGCATCGCTGACTTTTGGAATGGCATTTGCATCAGAGCATTGCAAAGCCATGGCAACGCGCTCCTCAAAAGATGCCACCGATGGCGGATATTTCATGCGAATACTCCCGAAATTTGCTTACCTGTTGTGTTTGCCGAGTTGCTTTGGAGTGTCAATAGAGACCCCCGGCAAACCCAACGCAGCGGAAGTCTCGTCAAGGTGCGATGCAGCAAGTTCCTTTGAAAATAAGTGTTCCGCGCGGCCAGTTGGGCGAATGTGAGTGCTATCCGTTCCAGGTAAGTGGATTATCCAAATCAGCCATCAGCGGGGCGGCAGCGTCCTTATCGCTCAGGACCGGTGCACCCGTTAGCGGCCAGTCGATTCCCAGGTTCGGATCGTCCCAGCGCACCGCGCGGTCGCAATCAGGCGCGGAGATGCTCTTATCGCTTTGAGGGGCGAATGGCCACCTCTGCAGATCTGGCTGGGATTGGTTTCGGCGCGGATCTATGTTTTGCGATCCTGCGACATGGTCGTACCGGAAGGGCTGAATCCATTTCAGAAATTCAAAGCCGCCGGTTCTGACCTTAAGGCGACGCGCGGTCACGGCCGGGCCAAATACCCCGCCACAGCCATTGGCTGCGCAGCCTCAGTTTTTGCCGCATTCTGCGCATGGTGCAGACAGAGAAATCCTCATCAACATGATGACCATTCGACCTGACCCTTGTGGCGCGCATTTTCAGCGGTAACCAGGACAGTCCCTGAACCCACAAGGCATAGGTCACCAGCTGCTCACTGCGCTGTGAGGCTGTCATGGCACAGCAAATCCGGACGCACAAAGAAGCAATGCTCTGCCCCTGAGCGCACGGCAAGTTCGGTCACTTCGTGCAAGGAATGCAGTTGCAGGACAAGATTGCGCAAACTCGCCCCGTTATTATACCAGTAGTCTCCGCATGACAGGATATCGCCCATCGGCCAGCGCGCAAACACATCTTCGGGCGTGTCGGTTAAGCAGTTTTCAAGCGGCAGCAAGGCGCTTGAGTTTTGCGCCGGATCTATGCTGCTGCGATACAAATGCGCAAGGCAGACTGCTTCGGACTTGGCCTTGAGAGGAGCGATCAGATGCTCTGCGATGCTCGGCGCGGGATGCTCTAGCGCTCTGGGCAGGCCGAAGAAACAAATCGCAACAGATTTCTTGGTCATGATGGCAATAGTCTTGCAGCCGGTCTTGGCTGCATGTTCAACAGATCTGCCCATGGGCGCTTTGGGCCGAGCCTTGTAAGGGACGGGACGTAGGGCTGAGCGGAACGAAATGCCCTCATAAAGAATTTCCGCACAAATACCCCTCAACATCAGTTTTGAAAAACCATTTATAATCAGCATATTGAGATGCACGGTCGATCTTTTAGCGGCATAATGAACGCATGAACGGCTCAAAAAAGCACCGTGCGAAACATAACACAAAACACTGATCGTTTCGCGCATGAGTTTTGCAACGGATTTTTCCCATGATTTCAATCATGCTGCCCCACCATGCGGAACGACAGATTTTTGGGACCCCCACTTTCGCATGGCAGTTTTGAGGCCGTTATCAGCCTCTTATGACGGGATGCCGTTCCGCTCAGCCCCACGTCCCGAAAAGGCGAACGCAAGCCTGTCGTAACACCCAAAAAAGCTGGAGCAGGCCAGAGCTCATTTAAGTGGCGGATTGACCGTCCGAGAGGCCGCAGCGCGCCTGAAAATCAGCAAAACCAGCCGCCACAACGTTCTCAGAGACCAGAAATCCGACTGAAAACGCGGATGTTCCCGTAAAGTTCGCGCAAGCCAGGCAATATAGCCACTTTTATGCAGTGACCCCAAAACCAAAAAGCTCTAAAGCCGCTTTATTCATTTAAAAAGAGACAAGGATACCTTCCGTGCGTTGGTTCAAAACCAAAAAGAACACTCCAGGGGCGGCCCCGCAGTCACTGGCCATGTCAAAACCCTTGCCCCCCAAGGCTGCGAAGGCACCAGAGTTCATTACACGGGCTCAAGCCTATAAAGAGCAACTGGAAACAGCCAAGAATTTTGATGAACTCAGTGCACTGTGGAAGAAATTCAGCTTTGCCTACACCATGCAGACGGATGATCCCTTCTCGGATGCATATCGCCAAGAGGTCACGGAGCTTTATCAAAAACTCGTCGACACGCCCTATGATGTTCAGAATGAATTGACGTCTTCACATCTTTCGGATGAGGCTTTTGCCCGTGGCTTTCCATGGACATCAGACAATCTGGGCGTCGTGGCGCATGAGATCGGCAAGGCGGTCCAAGGGTTTCGCGTTATCGCACAGCACGCTCCTCATGCCAAAAGCATCATAGAATTTGGGGCTGGTTGGGGCAATACGGCCATTCCAATGGCGCGGGCCGGCATGGATGTCTGTGCAGTTGATATCGACCAAGCTTTTTTGAAACGCATTGCCAATGAAGCAAAAGCGCTGTCCGCGCCCCTGCGCACTTATCATGCCGATTTCCTCGAAGCGGCGAGCAACCCCGGACAACGCTATGATGTGGCGCTGTTTTCATCGAGTTTTCACCACTGTCTCGAATTTCAGGACCTGCTTACCCACATCCGTGAGAATGTGTTGACAGAAAACGGTGTTATCGCCTTTTTTGCAGAGCCGATTTCCAACGGTTTTTCTTTCCCTTGGGGGCTGCGCTATGACGGGGAGGCTGTCTGGGCAATCACATGCAACAAATGGCTGGAACTGGGCTTTCGTGAAGACTTCTTTCTGGATCTCCTCAAACGTACGGAACTGCAGGGTGAAATGGTCCCCGACACCACAGGCCTTATGGGGCCAGCATGGCTTGCCCGCCCAATCTGATCTTTATCTCGGCAGTCTATAAGCGTTAGAGAGCGCTTGATAGGCTGCCGAGTGCATCCACTTTCTGAAAGATGCGCGAGGTTGACCACTGCGCTCCAGAACAATTCTGCGGGCGATAGAGCGAATGCGCCCTGAAGAGTGAAAAAGCAGGTTGGCCACAAATTTTTTCGGCTCTCCACTGACTTTGAAAAAGACAACCTCCATCATCCCACGAGAGGCCTGATAGGCGGCATCGGCCTCCAACTGTTTGCGTAGCGCCGAAAGCTCATTCATCAGTTCTGCATTCTGCGCTTCCATCTGGCGTTCGCGGATAGCTGCGGCGGTGATCTGTTGCTGCAATTCGGCAATTTGATTGCGGCGCTGCTCTGCCTCGACCATCGCCGTTTGCTGCGTCACACTCATGTAATCGTCAAATAAATTCGGCGGATAGGCAAAGGCCGGGACAAGACGATCATAATGTTCTGCCGCCAAATAATAGCGGTTCAAACCATCGCAATAGACATAGCGATAATCCGCCTCGGTCAACTGATGTTCCCAAAGGTGATGATTGGTCACCTGGGACATTGGCTCCATCGCTTCGATCAAGATGATCCAAGGCCGGAAGCGGCCCCAGTCATTGCCACGAAGGGCCTGGGCCTCATGGCCCTCCACATCGATTTTCAGGAAATGGATGTCGGACACATCACCCATATGGGCGTCACATAGATCGGTCAGAGTCGTCATCGGTGCCACAACAGTTTGTTTTTCAAACCCCGCCTCGACATGATTGGCAGCAATCTCGTCAGATGCCGTAGACAAACCGGCATTGCTCAAGATGTTGAGGCTCGCCTCTCCCTTGCTGTCACCAATCACAACGCCAAGGTTCGTGTCACGAATCCGCTCTTTGTTGAGCTCCTTCAAAAGCCTTGGATTGGGCTCCACATTAATTCCGCTCCAGCCGCGTTCATAAAATGCCAATGTGACACTATGAAAGCTCGGCCAGGCGGCACCAAGATCAATATAGAACCCCTTTTCGACATCCTTGAGGGCGCGCCAAAGAATGAGGTCTTCAAAATTCTGAGCATAGGAAACAAAAGTCATATCACCGCCTTCATGTGACGCCGCATTCTATCAATCAAATAGCTTTGCAGAGCAAAATGTAGTGTTCGCCGATATGTCCGAATTCCGGTCGATCTACGATACTGGGCCAGTAGTACCCAATCTCCGGCACAGCTTCATCCAGCACGGTGACCTCAAAACCAGCCTCTTCCAACTGCTTGACCAACTCGTCGCGCCCGAAAATCCGCATTTCGAGCACCGTGCCTGGGCCACCGTGGAAAACAACATGTTCATCATAAACCTGATAACTGCCATCGCTCTTTTTTGAGACAACCAGCCAGTCTTCCCCCATCTGGCATGTTGCAAAATCAACCATGCCCGGGAAGTGCTCGATTGTCTTTGGCGCATCACCAAACGGGGTCGAAAAGACAAGATGGCCGCCCGTTTTGAGCATCTTGCGCATGTTCGTGAACCCAGGCTCCAAAGGCTGCAGCACATGTTCAAAGACTTCGGTGCAGATCAGGAAATCACTACCTTGATAGTTTTGCCAATGCGTCTGTGAGACCACATCAAGGAATGGCTCTTGGTGAAAGAACGTATTGGTGAAGTCGAATTTCTCCGAAAGGACCCGCGCATATCCCTCCCACTCGCTCATTCCGATCCCTTTCACATGAGGGTCGGACGTAAACTGTTTGAGCGGAAGCGACTGCTTCATCAGGCCGAGGCTGAGAGCGTGAATAATCCCGCGAAAACGCGGCGTGGATCCGCAGCCGGAACAATTTGGGGCCTCTCGGTGAAAGGTGCCTGCAGCCTGGGTATTAGACCGACCACAGATATTGCAAGCAAAGGAGATTTGGTGGTCTGGAGAGAAGTCCGTTTTCATATGGCACCTGATAGTAACTAGCGCGTGCTGACAGAAGCATGTGCGGATGAGGTTTCAAAGCGCTGGGATGCTTTCTTTTCCATTGACACCAAAACATCGGCAAAACGTGCTTCAAAAGCCGCAAAAGAATAAAGCTGGGCTCGGGCCTGCGCATTGTCACGCAATTCGGTCAACTTATCCTCCGAATAGGACAGAAGCGCGCGCGTGATCTGCACAAGCTCTTCCCGGGAGCCATAATGGAACCCCGATATGCCGTCCTCGACAATCGTGGACGGCCCTCCATTGTTGACCACGACCGGGATGACCCTTGCTGACATCGCCTCTACGACACTGATGCCGAAATGCTCACAATGCTCAGGCCACTTTTTGACATCAACACCAAGACCCGCCCCATGCCAATAGATCGACGCGCGCTGCAAAAGCCCCGACAGGACAGAAACAGGGGCGTCGATATGGAATGAAACCGGCAGATCCCGAGCCATCTGTCGGCAATTGGCCAGATAGTCGCGATGGATCGGTTCGGGATGCAAAGAGCCAACAAGATCAAGGCTTGTATCTGCTCCCAGCTCGGACAGAGCCTTCATGGCCTTGACCATCTCATCCTGACGTTTGCAATGATCTCCGATAAAGAAACGGCCAATTCCGAGAATGCCGGATTTTGCCATCTGAGGATCGACCTCGGCAACGATCCCGACCGGTGGGGCCACCACATGAATGGCAGGCTCGGGTGCCTCGAAATGGCGCAACTGTTTGCGGATCTCTTGCTCGACAAATCCCGAATAACAGATCACCGCATCGTAGTCCTTGAGCAAGGATAAATGCTGCCGGGTATGATCTTCGTTGGTTTTGAAGGGAAATTGACAGCAAAACAGATTGATGTGCCCCATAGCGCGCGATGTCGGAACAAGCGAATTTCCCAGACAATAGAACAGATCAAATTGCGCACCCGCCTCTGCCTGGGTATGCGTGATGATGTCGATCCCATCCAGATCAAGGTCGAGTTGATCAAGAACCAGCGATATACGAAGCCGGGAGTAAAGCTCTGGCACAATGAGCGTCAGACCATAGCCCTGCGCGGCCAGCACTTTCATAATGCTGAACAGGTAGCGTTCTCCCCCTCCGGGGATAATATTATAGGGCGTATAGATTCCCGCTGTCTTACGCGCCGAAGCAACCCGGGCCGGCAGCAGTGGAGCAATATAGGATTTGCCGTCATGCACGCCGGTCGTCAGAAAGTTGTGCCAGCGATCAATGAACTTGGCCTGGTTGACCTCAACGATATTTTTAAGCTTGTCTTTAAGGCTCTTGTCAGCTGTCGTGGCATTTTCATGGTGGATGACCTCTGACCTAGGGACGTAATACGTCTTTTTCCCCAAAGTGCCTATCTTCAGGCACAGGTCACAGTCTTCGTAATAGGCAGGTTCATAACGGAAATCGAAACCCAGAACGGCGTAGAAATCCGCTTTGCGCATCAAAACAGTGGCCGCCGAGACGTAGTCGACAACCCGCATTCTATTAAAGCGCGGCTGATCAGGGGACTGGAACTTACCAATCTGAACGGAGAACCCTTCGGGATCGAGAAGCACTCCGGCTTCTTGCAATTCACCGCTTGGATAGATGAACTTGGGGCCTACGCATCCCGCATCGGGATGAGTGTCGAAAACATCGACCAGAGGTGGTAGCCAATCAGGCGTCACGATGACATCATTGTTCAAAAAGAGCAGGTATGTGCCTTTGGCAAATTCCGCTCCGATATTGTTCCCCTCACCAAAAAAGCGATTGATCGCAAGCGGAATAAATTTGTGCGGCCCTTCATAAGCCGCAAGGCGCTTTTGGTTTTCTGGAGAGCTGCCATTGTCAACAACAATAACTTCGTACGGGATGCCTGTCGTGTTTTTCCAAATACTTTTCAGACAGTCGATCGTCATGTCTGGCTTGTTGAGATTCAAAATAATGATCGAAACCAAAGGGGCGTCGCTGCTGTAATCAGAAGCGTTTTGCGGGGAGTCGTCTGACATTTCTGTCTCCGAAAAAATAAGCGCGCTATCTGCAGCACAAAGAGCATTCATTTTTTATTTGCTTGCATCTGAAGTTCGGGCACGAAATGTGGACGAGGAGAACCGTCCTTCTTGAAAACAATTCTTTTGGCATATCCGCGCGCCTTGCCATTGGACTTGAAAAAGGCAACTTTGAACAGCTTTTTGGGCTTTCCGGTTTTGCGGAAAACGATCCGCTTCCAGAGTGTGTCGCGGATAAATGTGTGACTTGGACTAGTTACAGGGCGCACAATCCCGGTTTGCCGCAGGATTTCTCTGATCTGCAGTTGTAGTTGCATTTCTGATTGATGAAAAGCAATTTCCATCTGGCGCATATCAAAGGCATGCTGTCTTTGAAGGGCTTCTACCTTTTCATTCAGCGCCGCGACCTGCCGTGCAAGCTCTTCCATTCTGCCCCCTTGTCCGGACTTGATTTGTGCACCGTGCAGCATGCCTTACACAACCATCCCTGCGAAGCACTCTGTCGCTGTCTTGGCATCCGAAATACTACGTGGGTTCTTATAAAGTTGCAAAATACAAGTGACAAGAGACCAAGCAGACCCCAAGCAAATCACACTATTCCAAGCCTTTACGCCGGCAGAACGTAGAACCCAAACCCGGACCATGACACGGGCCGTACAAACCGATCCAAAATCGCTTTGGCCACCTGTAGGGCTTTGAAACCAGCCCGGCACCGCTCGTTTTTGGAGCCGTGACTTGGGCGACCTTTATTGGCTGACTGATGAGCAGATGGCCAAGCTCACCCCTTTTTCCCAAAGTCGCACGGCAAGCCTCGGGATGATGATAGGTGGGTCTTGAGCAGGATTATCTTTACCAATCGCAATGGGTTGTGCTGGCGAGATGTGCCCAAGAAATACGGTCCACATAAGATGCTCTGTCTGAAGTCAGACAAAAACCGAACCAGAGCCTCCGTTACGAAACTGCTTGCGCTGTCCGGAAAACTCTGACGACGGACAACCCACCGGCTTAGGGTCGCATGATCAAACTGCACGTCCCTCTCCGCCATGATTTCTACAAGGTCGCGGTGCGAGACCCCAAAACGGACGTAGAAATAGACCGCGAACAGGATCACAGATCGTGGATAGTGCATACCCTTGAAACTGATCATCAGACATTCCCAAGCATTGTCGCAAGCCAAGCTCCAGTTGGATCAAAACGCGCGAAGGTGCGGTTTCGTTGCAAAGTTTTAGGTCAGCCAAATAGATCTGCGATCGCTTCAGTTCAGATTGCCAACTCGGAAAATTGACGAAACGGGCAGAGTCCGGGCGTGAACTGGCCTTTACGGATCATGTGCGCAACCTCGATACCCGCCAGAGTCGCTGATGCCGAAGCAAAAGACTTGAAGCCGAGCATCGGGCGGGTTCGTCTCTTGATGAAACGATGGTCCTGTTCCACGATGTTGTTCAAGTATTTCCGCCTGACCATTTCAATTGGGACCGGGCAACCAAAACCTTTTAGCATCTTGTTGATGGCCTTGAGGCCAGCGGTGTTAGCTCCACATTTTGTCAATGACAATCTTTCTCGGAAGGCCGTTGACCTCCAGCATTCGGGCGAAGAACATGGTGGCCGCGGGTTTGTTTCGTCGCGGGGAAAGCATGAAATCAAGCGTCTTGCCGTGCTTGTCGACGGCTCGATAGAGATAGACCCAGTTGCCTTTCACCTTGATGTAAGTCTCGTCCATTCTCCAGGAGCGGTCGCACGGTCCCTTTCGACGACGCGCCGCTTCAGCGATTGCGCCTGCATACCGCGTCACCCAGTGATTCAGCGTCGTGTGATCCACTGCAACGCCTCGCTCATGCATTATCTCTTCTAGATCGCGATATGACACACCGTATCGGACATAGAAGAACACAGCGAAGAGGATTACATCTTTCGGATACTGCGCGCCTTTGAAAGAGATCATAAAAAAGACTTTCGACTTCAATGTTTCGATTTCCATTCACTCGACGCACTTATGGGCGTCAACAGTCAAAAGTTTGCAACAGAGCCTTCGGATGTATCCCCGGCTGCCCCGAAACACACGTCATGGACGAAACCCCTTACTCTCCCTTGTCCGGGCACATGTGGGCACCATGTGCCCCTGCGACCGGAAAGGGTTGTACACAATAGATTACAGACTCCGCGCCTCTGATCTGATATTGTTCAAGGCTGAGCCATACTAAAACATGGCCATCATATGGCAGGTGCGCAGTACGTCAAAGGTATCCTCGACAAAGATACGTCGGGAGGGTGAGTGGATGTACGAAGCAATTGGCCAGCCTGCTGGCGAAGAAAATTTTGAAAGCACTGAAACAGCCGTAACCGACAAGGTTCTCATCGTCACGGGTGGGGCTACGGTTGGCGGCAGCATGGTGGAAAGCAACAGCACAATCGTCGATGCCCTTGGCCGACAATTGGGCATCATGCGCACGTCCTCGGCCATCTGGCAGGATGTGGCGCTGAAGGCGGTCAGCGCCGAAATGCTGTTGGCCCGCACACTTTTCAAGCGGCGGCCGAAATTCCGGCGGGCGCCTTACCGCGCCGCAGTCGAGCGGTATTTTTCATCTCAATCCTATGTCAGCGCGCCTGAACTGACCGAAGTCGTGCTTGCAGGCGATCTGCGCAAGGAAGGGATTGCTTTTGAAGCGACCACTTTTGCCGGGCTTGCTGATGCCGAAACACGCAACCGACTTCTGGGTGAATGCAAATGCGTCTTTGTTTCAAGCACATTGATGCGAGATATGAGCGAGCTCATACCGCTGGTTAAGATGCTGAAACAACCGCATAACAAGGTTGTTGTCGGGGGTGCCCTGGTTTCACTTTTGCATGATGACTGGACACATGTTCCGGGTGCCGATCTTGTCGCCATCGGCTATGGGGAAATGCTTGTTCCCGTATTGGCACGCTGGATCAAAAGCGGCTATCGCGACATTGAACCCCCTGAAAACGGTCGCGTTGTGGAACGTCTGGGCAATACGCTGGTCTACAGCGGCAGCCCATCCGGAAAAAGCCTCGACTGGCTGCCCACTCCGGACTGGAAACTGGCCGAGGCATATCACGGCCGCAGTTTCGAGATGATCAATTATGAATCCGTCCGCGGCTGCCCCTATCGGTGTTCTTTCTGCAATTTCCCCTTCCTGTTCGAAGACACCATGTTCCGGGTCAAATCCGCCCGCAAGATTTTCGACGACTGGATGATCTACGCCAAGGGAGGAGCAAAGATCATCAATTGCATGGACAGCCTGTTCACCATCCCGCCCAAGCGCCTCAAGGAACTGTGCGAGCTGTTGATCGAAGCAGGCAGCCCGGTCGGCTGGACCTGCTATGCGCGCGCGGGTGATCTTGCCAAACCGGGCACCGCAGCGCTGATGAAAGCGGCAGGCTGCCAGCTGGTGCACATCGGATACGAGACCGGCGATCAGGGCGTTTTGGACAACATGAACAAGAAATCCGATGTCGGGCACAATGTTCAGGCGCTGATCAATTGCCGCGAAGCGGGGCTGACAACGGCCATTACATTGATTGTCGGTTTCCCGGGCGAGACAAAAGCCAGCCTGCGCGAAACACTGAAACGTTTGAAAGAAGCGCCGCCGGACCTGTTCTTTGGCGGAGGCTTCAACACCCGCATGGTGTCCATGCCCGTACTGCAACCCGATCAACGGCGACGTTTCGGGCTTGTCACACAGCTCGATCATCTGTCCTCTGCGCCTTACTGGAAGCATGACACCATGTCCTGCCGAGACGTGCCCAGCGGGTTGCGCTGGCTCAACCGCAGCTTGATAGAAGAGAAAGTCGCGCTGGAAGGCAGCCTCTTTTATGAGGGGCTTTTGGGATATGATGCTTCTGACCGCGACGACCTGCTTGGTTTTCAGGCCGATCTTGTGGCGACGCTGGGACCGTTGAAATACGGGTTCGATCTGGCCCAACAGGTTCTTCGCGGAATTCTGCATTTCGATGTCTGGCGCAAGCTCCGGCACATAACCCCGGAAACCGAGATGCGAACCCCTCAGATAGATCGTACTCCCGAGCAGGTCGAACAGGCGGGATAAGAGGCCGCCAAATCCGCTCAGACTGTTTCAGAACCGGGCTGTGCAACAATTGCGCCGGCATGATCGAAGGTTGCGGCCGAGTACGCTGTGGCGCAGAAGGAAGGGGGCAAAGTCACGATCCTTTTGCTTCAGCGGGCTCAACAAACTAGAAGCCCTGCCGATATTACGCTCATTATCCCCTTGTTTTGTTCACTTGTTGCCTGATCCGGATATCATTCATTCACATTTGATAAGTATCCCTTATCAAGTTTATTTGATTTTGCCGCGAAATGCGCGCAAAGTGGCTGCCATGAAGCCCCCTGCCCCATATCTCCCCGCCACCGCCCCTGCCCTGTCGCAGGCAGATCAGGACGCGCTGAGTGATCTTTATATCCGCGGCACCCCCGCCAACACCCTGCGGGCTTATGAACGCGATCTGATCTATGTGACGGCGTGGAAAATGGCGCGCTTCGGGGCGGCGCTGGACTGGCCCGAAAGTGAGGCCACGGCGCTGGCCTTCATCCTTGATCATGCGCGCGATCTGGGTGATGCGCCCGATGAGGATATTGCGCGTCAAACCGCGGAGGTGCTGATTGCGCAGGGGCTACGCAAATCGCTGGCCTGCCCGGCGCCGTCGACGCTGGACCGGCGGATTGCCTCCTGGCTGGCCTTTCACCGGATGAAGAACCTGACCAGCCCGTTTGTTGCGCCTCGGGTCAAGCAGGCCCGGGCCAAGGCGCGCCGGGCGGCCGCCCGCCCCCCTGCCCCGAAATCCGCCCATCCCATCACCCGTGGCGTGCTGGAACAGTTGCTGGCCACCTGCCACGGGTCGCGGCGCGATTGCCGCGACCGGGCGATCCTGATGCTTGGCTGGGCCAGCGGCGGGCGCCGCCGGTCCGAGATCACCGGGTTGATGCGCGAGGACGTGTCGCTGAAGGAATTCGACACATCCGGCGTCGCCTGGCTGTCGCTGCTGGAAACCAAGACCACGGCCAAGGGAGAGACGCCGCGCCTGATCCTGAAAGGCCGCGCCGCGCAGGCGCTGGTGCATTGGATCGAGGTTGGTGAGATTGCCGACGGACCGCTATTCCGCCCCATCTCCAAGGCGGACCGGGTGCTGAAACGCCGCCTGACCCCGGATGCAATCTATCAGATTGTCAAACATCGACTCAGGCTGGCCGGATTGCCTGAGGATTTCGCCTCGCCGCATGGATTGCGGTCTGGCTTTCTGACCCAGGCCGCGCTGGACGGTGCGCCGATCCAGGCCGCCATGCGGCTGTCGCTGCACCGCTCCATGGCGCAGGCACAGAAATACTATGACGACGTGGATATCGCCGAAAACCCGGCGGCGGATCTGTTGGGGTAGATCCAAACGCCCTTCTGGCGGCATGGGTCGAAGCCCTGTTCGCGCCCCTCGCCGTTCGGCACCCTGATTGCGTATCCCGGGCGTTTGCTTGCCTTTGAGTGAAGTCACCGGAAAAGCACGGAAGAATTGGCGGCGCCGGTCAAAATGCCATGGGCGATACCGGCTGCATTCTGAAATCAAATCGAGATAGGCGGACCTTTGCACGTCTTGAGGAACCTCCATTGCCATAAATGGCTGTCCCTCATAAGTTACATACCAGAAAAGCAAGGCATGTTCATGTCTCACAAAAAAACACGCTGTGTCGCACGAGTAGTGGAGCAATGCTCCTTCCGGTAAAAATAACCAAATTTTAACCTCTGGTGGTTCAAAGTTTTGCCATGATTTCATCGCGGAATCATTTTGGGCATCTGCTCAATGGCATGACGGCGCCCACCTGGGTTTGACCAGACCAAGACCATAGCCGGAGGACTTGGAGAAGATGATTGGAATTATCGGGATAGCCATTCTAGTTGGCCTGTGCGCCGGCGGGTTTGCTTTGATTTCCGGTGCATCCATCCTGATGGCTCTGGGCAGCTACATCCTCTTCGGCTGGCTGTTCATCATTGCAGCCCTCATTGTTATAGGCGCCGTCAAAATCGTGAAGACACGCGTGCAGAAACAAAACCCCGCCTATTCCAGCTAAGCGCCTAGCCCCGTCCGGCGACCCTTTTGGCCACATAGCCCAGAAACGCGCGCTGCGGGTTTCTGATCTGTGGGCGGCCTGACGCGGCCCAATAAGCCAGCCAATCCGCTTCCAGCGCATAGACATCGTGGCCCGGCGCCATCGCCCTGGCCTCCTCCAGCGCCTGCGGCGGCAGGATCGGCTTGTCCGGCCCCTCGACCACCTGACCCCGGCGCGAGAACCGGATCAGGTCGCCCGGCTCTTCGGTCATCTCATAATCGGGTAGGTGATCGGCTGCGATCATGTCACGGATCATCTTGCGGAACACCCGCCGGGGTGAGGCCGAGCCGGACTTTTTCAACAGCACCTCGACCGAGATCCGCCACTCGGGCTGACGCCCGCAATGTTTGCGCGCCAACTCATAGATCCGCCGCTCGAGCGGTTTGCGCAGGCGAAAGTAATCGCGGCTGAGGGTCAGCACCGATTTCGCCAGCACCGCACGGAACAGCCAGTCCGACAGCTTCACGCTGACGCTGGCCATCCGCCCCGCCCTTGTGTGACGCACGATTTCCCAGCTCTCGATCAGGCCGAACCCGGTGGTGGTTTCCGTTTCACCCGTCACAATGTTGGTGGTGATCCTTGTGCCGGCCAGCCGCTCGAACGCTTCGCGCAGACGCTTGTAACCGTCACCGCTGGTTTCGCGGTTGGTGGCCACCAGCAGATCATGCGCCTTCAGATGCAACACCCGGCTGACCGTACGGCCCGCATTGATCGCCGCCATCAGCTGGCTGATGCAAAAGATCAGGATGTCCTTGTCGTGGATCGTCGCCAGACCGCGCACCGAAGGCGTCACCGTGATCTCGACCCCGTTATGTTCGTAATTGAGGATGCGCCGGTCCGGCCGGGTCGAGAGCGAAAACATAGGATGCTCCATCGAACCCATATCTGTCTTGGGCAGCGCATCGAAGATATCGCATACAAAAAAATCGCCCGTTGGGTGCCGGTCAGGCAACAACGCCCCTGACCCGCTCATACTGCCCTGCCCATATGTCCTGCCCGAATCTTTGTTCGTGGTTTTATTGACGCTCACCGTAAAGTTATCCACAGGAGGCGTAAAGCCGCCGGAACGTGGGTTCAGAGTCACTGCAACGTGGGATCAGAGTCACCCTATCGTGGGATCAGATTCAGTGTGACCTACAAAAGATACAAAAAAGCGCTTTTTTTCTTATACTTAATAGAGTTCAAATTCAGCCGTAACTAATAAGATAACAGGATTCTAACTGAACATTTTTTGCTATACGCCCAAAAGCAGCGTCTCGAAGGCTTTCTACCCTTTAATTTTGCTTAGAAAATCCAGTTTTGTGCTCATAATGCTTTCACATGCCTTCTTTTGTGGTATATTGACGAAAACATAGCACATGGACAGTATTTCAATGCGAGCAGCAACGTCCGAGGGGCTTCCCCCGTATTTCAATATCGACCCGGATCTGGCCTATGCTGAACTGGGCGATCCAACCGGAACACATGAGTTCTCTCAAATCGCGGATGCCTGTGCGCGGGGGCGTAGCGACCTGGCGAACCGGGGGCTAGAAGAAAACGGTCAGAAAAAGCTGCGCCTGTTTTCGACCTGGGAAATCACCAAATATCTGATTCCTGTGGCGCCCGCTCATTTTCGCCGGGTCCTGAAAGGCAATCCGGATTTGCCCCAGGGACAGTCCGAAACCGAAGGCGGTGCCAAGTGGTTCACGCTGGATGAGGTTCTGCGGCTGCGGGCGCATTTCGCCTCGGAAGGATCCAAAGCGAAAGAATACCGCCCCTACCGCCCCGAGGGTCTGCCCGCCAAGATCGTGTCGGTGGCCAATTTCAAGGGCGGTGTTGGCAAAACCTCGACCTGCGCGCATCTGGCCATGTCGGCGGCTCTGGACGGTTACAAGGTACTGGTCATCGACCTGGACAGCCAGGGTTCGATGACGTCGATCTTTGGCGGCAAAGTCAGCGATGAATGGCAGACGGTGTTCCCCTTGCTCGCCCGCCACTACGCCACCCATCTGCGCCGCGACAATCAGGGGCGTCTTGACCGGGGTGAGGCCCCGCATCCGATCGATGATACCCTGTCCGAGGCGCTGAAGACCCGCAGCCGCGATCTGATCCAAACCACTCACTGGCCGAATATCGATCTGATCGGAGCGCAGCTGAACCTCTATTGGGCGGAATTCCAGATCCCGGTCTGGCGGATGCAGGGCCGCAGCTGGAAGCTGTGGGATGCGCTGACGGATACGCTGGACGAGGATGGGGTGCTGGACGATTATGATATCATTTTCATCGATACCCCCCCTGCCCTTGGCTATCTGACGATCAACGGGCTGGCGGCTTCGGATATCCTTCTGGTGCCCATGGGGGCCTCGTTCCTGGAGTTCGACTCCACGGGGCGCTTCTTTGACATGCTGCATTCCACCTTCCAGTCCATCGAGGATGGCGAGAACATGGCCGCCCGCGCCCTGGGGCGGCCCGAGATGGCGTTTCAGTGGGATGCGGTGCGCACGATCATCACCCGCTATGATGGCAGCCAGCAGGCGGAGCTGGCCGGGCTGATGCAGGCCTATCTGGGCCGGACCCTGTCGCCACACTGGCAGGGCTACACGGCGCTGATCGGTCAGGCGGGGGAACAGGTCAACGGTATCTACGAGGCCGATTACCGCGATTTCAACCGCGAGACCTATGTGCGCGGGCGGGAAACCTTTGATGCCACCTATGCCTCGTTCAAGAAGCTGCTGATCGGCGTCTGGCGGGGCGAAGAACGGGCCCGGCAGGCCGAAGAGGCGGGAACACCGGAATTGTCGCTCTGAGCGCGATGTTTCGCGCGCGAAACACGCCTGCCACGTCCCGAAACAGAGTCTGATCCGCGCAGGAAAAGGAGAAACCAATGGCAAAACGCAAACGACTGACCCCTGCCCGGCCGGATTATCTGGAAGACAACCGCCCTGCCCCCGGGCTGAACCCGATGTTCCCCACAGACACCCCCCGGACCACGCCGCCGGTTGCGCAGGTGGCCGGGGCCACGGCGGCGCAGGCGGCGCTGGAAGAGCTGTCCGGAGAATTGCGTGCCGCGCGGGCCGAAGGGCGCTTGGTGCAGGATCTGCCATTGGACGCTATCGAGGAAACCTATTTGGTGCGTGATCGCATGGCGGCAGATGATGCGGATATGGAGGCGCTGAAGGAAAGCCTGAAGGTCCGCGGGCAGCAAACCCCGATCGAGGTCGTGGAACTGGAGGGCGGGCGTTACGGGTTGATCTCGGGCTGGCGACGTCTGACAGCGCTGCGGGCTTTGGCGCAGCAGACGGGCGAGGCCCGCTTTGAGACCGTGCGTGCCTTTCTCAGGCAGCCGCAGAGCGCATCTGATGCCTATGTGGCCATGGTCGAGGAAAATGAAATCCGCGTCGGGCTGAGCTATTACGAGCGCGCCCGGATCGTGGCGCGCGCGGCAGAGCAGGGCGTTTACCCGGATGAAACTGCGGCCCTGCGTGGGCTGTTTGCCTCGGCCAGCCGGGCGAAGCGATCCAAGATTGGCTCGTTCATCGCGATCTATCACGCCCTGGATGACCATCTGCGCTTTGCGTCAGCTATTCCTGAACGGTTGGGGCTGTCGATTGCAAAGGTCCTGAAAGAGGAGGCAAAAGCAGCTTCCTTGATCACCACCGCTCTGCGGAAGGCCGCGCCTCAGAGCGTGGAAGCCGAGATTTCAGCTCTGACCCGTGCAGTGAACGGCCTGGGGGCGAGTGGGGGAAACCCACCTGCTGCCAAGACCCCCCTGAAAGAGACATTCGGCGGCATTCAGTTGAAACAGAGTCGAAACGGTGCACAGGTCACCCTGTCCGGCGAGGGAATGTCCGAGACATTTCTTGCGGAGCTGAAAGCCTGGCTGCACGCGCGCGGCACATGATGTTTCGCGCGCGAAACAGAGGCCAAAGGATATGGTTGTGCTAATCCGCCGGTTCGTTTCGATACCCGAGCACAACGTAACTGTCGTTGCTGAATATCGGCGTGTAATTGTCAGCCAGGTAATTGCCGACCAAACGCCGCCACCGCGTTTGAATCTGCGCGACTTCGGTCGGTACAGCAGGAACATGGGCTGATGACAGAACTTCCCGCAGTCGGCCAAACTGTCCTGAACTGATCCAGTCCGGCTCGGGCGTTGCGGATGTATCTTCGGGTGTGGATCTCAGCCAGTCATAGGCTTCGCGTTCGATCACGACGAGCACATCCGGATTTTCTGAAAGTGCCTGACGAAGCAAATTGCCCCGATCATCCCCGTAGATGAAGTTGTCTGTCAGATAGCCGAACTTGGAAACACCCACTTTCATAGGCAAAGACCACAGGCGATCATAGGCGAAAACCCTGGCGCCCCTTTGTGGCGGCTCTGCAAGGAAGGTGGCAAGTTCGACGATATCCTCGGACGGGTTTCGACGTTCGTTCAGAATATTTGGTCTTTCGCTGTCGATATGCTGTGCGGTCTGGGTGGCCTGATCCGAAAGCATGGCCTTGTAATTCGTAAGCAATCCTTCGCGGAAGACGTATCGGACGATTGTGAACTGTCCGAAAGAATAGGTCAGGGCCAGTATCAGTGTCAGCATGATGCCCAGCACGCGAACACGCCGAGTAATCGGCATGACAGACGTGCGCAGTGGCAGAATGAGGCTGAAGGCTATGGGCAGGGCGCAGGGAACAAGGTGCCATTGATCTGCCCGGCTGAGGCCGCTTTTGAGCAAAAGCGCGGCATAGGCCAACGCGCCGATGGCCAATAGATCGCCGGGGCTTGGCATTTCGGTCCACTTGCGGCTCAGGGCGGTTCCGACGAGCCAGATTGCAATAAGTATCAGGGCAAATACGGCAAGGCTTGAAGCTGTCCAGTAGAAGCGAAATGCGGCCTCGCCGGAATCAAACTGGGCCGTCAGGTAACGGATGACGGAAAAGTAATCCATCATGGCCGGTCCCAGCAGCAGCCACAGGCATCCCAGCCAGACGATACAGGACACAACCCCTGTAAGCAGCAACGCGAGGATGGCGCGCTTGTCCCGCAATTTGATGAACAGCGACGCATAGATCGCCAGAATGCCAATTGCAGTCGCGGCTCCGAATTCCTGCGAATAGCTGAGCAGAAGCCCGACCGCCACACCGTGGAGCACGCTTAGCCCGAAATGCAATGGGCGTTGGGCGACGCTGATCAGGATCAGAACGCCCATAAGTTTGCGCAGACCATTCTGGTTTGGTCCGAGCATCGTATTGAAATACAGGCTGGACAGCAGCAGGAACGCGCCAACCCGAGCCCAGAATGATGAAATATACGTTTGAATGGGAATGAGCAGAGCCAGCATCACCAGCAGTTCGAGCAGCATCACATAGGTGTAGAAGGACGTCAGTGAGAAGGATGTCAGCTGGGTCCACCAGTAGGCCGGATAAAGCATCAAAGGCCCGTAGAGGAACTCGAAATCCAGATATGGAACATCACCGCCCAGCATTCTGTGTATGGCTGTCAAATGGATGGACTCTTCGAAATACGATCCTTTGGGCGCCAGCGCAGGGGGGAAGTACAGGAACACAACGGCAAGAATTGTGATCAATGGAAGCAGGCAGGACACGGCCAAACCCGGCTTATCTACAGATCGAGGTGGGGCGATGGGGGACGGCTCTGTGTTGCGGGACACCACCCAGACACCCGTCAGGGTAACCAGAATCCACAGCAGGCTCGTGAGATGTGCAATCCGATTGTTGTACCCTTCAGCCTGTGCCGCACTGATCACGCCGGGTGCGTGCCCGAACTGTTCGGGCAGCCATAGCATCAGTGGCAGCAGCAGAAGAAATGAGAGGATCGCAAGAATTATGCCGGGCCAGTACTGGTGGGTGTTCATCTTTTCCTTGCCTTCGCCTTGTACCGGAAATCGGTGGTGTCGTTGAATTTCGCAATGCCGGTTTGAATGTCTAAACCTTGGGGTGATAGCGTCCTGTCACGGCCCCGATCAATTCGCCGAACAGGTCGAGTTTTCCACGAAACCCATTGATTTTAGTTGGTATTTTCCCACTGTCTGGATAGGCCCGGGTCACACCGACTTCGGTGACGTCATACCCGAGCTGCGAGGCCCGTACGGACAGGTAAAACAGCAGATTGTAGTTCATGAAGACGTCCCGAAACGGGCGCACGCCCGGGTCTGTCAGAAAGGCGCGGGAATAACCGCGGAACCCGTTGGTGGTGTCAGTGAACCAGTGCCGCGCCGCAAGGCTGATCAAAGGCGCGTGGATCAGGCGACCTGCGATCCACCGTGACAGGGGGGTGTTGATCGCGCTGCCTCCGGGCGCATAGCGCGACCCCTGCACATAGCCATATCCGGCCTGAAGCTTTTCGAGGATGGATTGGATTCCATCGACGCCATCCTTGCCATTGCCGTCCATGGTAATGATCGCGTCATACCCTTGTTCAAGCGCCCAGGCATAGGCCATTCGCAATTGCGCGCTCAGCCTGCCGGGGCCGGTCTTGGTCAGGCAGGCCCGGACCCTTCTGTATTCCAGTTGCTGCGCATCCGTAGACCCGTCGTCGGATCCGCCATCGGCAATGATGATGTCCACCGGCGGTTGCAGGTCGGCGATGGCGTCCAATTGACCCAGCAGTCGTGTGCCTTCGTTGATGACCGGGATCACCAGAGCCGTGGAAGCCACGCGGGGTTTGAAAACGGTGCATTGATATGCGGGGACCTGGTGGTCTGGTTCATCCATGGACATGTGGCCCCCTCTCATCGTGGCCCGAAACACGAGGTCAGAGAATCCGAAAGCGCGGGAATCCCGCCACGCATTTCAACCGAAATCCACTTGCGCCAGCCCGCCGCGTCCAACGCGCCTGCGGCATGTCTGACAACCGGCACCTGCGTTGACAGAGCAGCCAGTTCTGGGGTGCTGAGATGAACGTGGTTTGAAACACTCAGAGCGGCAGGAAGCCAGGTCTCAAATGTTTCGATCTCATGCGTCATGATGGCGGCCCCCAGATCCAGGTTCATGCGAATTGCCGGGTGATCAAGTGATTTGACAACATCCAGCGTATCCGAAATGCGGGTCATGAAATTCGTGCCGTATTGCACCGGGTTGGGTTCCAGCGCGATGACAACACCTGCCGCTGCCGCTGCATCCCCCATCCTGAAGAAACTGTCGCGCCAGATTGCTTCGGCCTGCGCTTTGGTCATGTCATCCGGGATCACCCTGTTTTTCGGGGAGCCGAATACAAGGTTTTCGCACCCCAGACGGGCTGCAAGCCTGATGGCGCCCTTCATGGCGTCCTGCAAGGCTTCCTGTTCCAGAGGCGAGCCAAAAAGCCGGGCGTTATCGGCGCCAAACAAAAGTGATTGCATCGAAGAGGGGCGCAGCCCGAATTCCGCAAGCTGCAAGAGGACCTGTTCGCACTCCAGCGCCGTTGCCTCCAGCGGCGCGGCCAGATCGGGAAACAGCAACCCCGGTGCGAACTCAAGTCCGCTGACCGCATGGTCACGCAGCAGCGCATAAGCTTCCAGCCTCTGATCGGGGGACCAGGCGATATTTGAAACAGACAGCTTCATTGGTTGATCCCGGTAAATTCCCGGATACCGGACAGAATGTCATCCCGTCCAAGCAGATAGCCATCCTGACGCCCCCAGAGATGTGAGAACCGGCTGCGCATATCCTGAGTGATCTGCGGTGCTTCACGGTGGTTGAAGGGGGCTCCCGTCAGACTTTCATAAATATCGCCGGCGCGCAGAGGACGGGTTGCAAGGTTGAGGAAGGACAAACCGTTTTCACGGGCTGTCATGATGTCGCGCCACAATCTGGACAGGTCGTAGAACTGGAACATGCTGTCGGCGTGCGTGAAGGCAAGCGCCGTGATCCCGGCGGTTTCGCAGATTTCACGCAGATGTTTGCCGGTGCCCGAAGCTGCTATTTCAGCCCGGTTGCAGCGCCACATCCTGGCGGTCTCATCCCAGCTGAAACCCTGTTCGACAATGTGCCGTTCGGCAGCCTCTGTTGCCGCGTACAAGGCGTCGTATTTTTCAGGCTTCAAAAAAGAGGGTACAGGGTTCATGCAATCAAAAAGGAAGTTCTTTTTCAGATCGTGCCCGAATAAAGCCGGCAAGCGCAGTATGGAATGGCGTGGAAAGCAATCCGCAATCAGGGCCTCGAACTCTCGGCGGTGACGTCCATAAGCAAGTTCGGTTTCAAAATCGTCGCTGTCTTCGGTCACGCCGCCGGATGGGTCGCGGTAGACTGCGATTGTCGAGATCAGGGCGACATGATCTGCCCGTACATGACGCAGCCTTTCGAACAATCCCAGAATATTGGCCCGGTCCGCATCGGGATTCTGATTGGCCAGCCACATCGTGGCGGGGACGGCCGAAACCACAAGCATGTCACAGTCATGTTCAGCCACCTGGTCAATGTTGGATGAATTGAAAAGGCCCGAGAATTTGTGCTGACGAACCAGGTTCCCGCCGACAAACCCTGTATATCCGACGAGACAATCCATTTTTTAATCCTTTGAAACTCTTTGACACACAGATCAGGCTTACAACTCTTCCGGTGGTAACCCTTGCGTATTCCGTTTGAAAACAATGCGGGAGTTTATAACAAAATTCACCGTAAGTGACACGCTGGCCCCCGCCAACAGGATCAGAGTGTCGCGTAGCCAGCTGACTGTAAGAATAGCGTCAACAAAGGGCTCAATTGCTACGATTGTTGCGATTCTGGCACCGCCGGCACAGGCCGCGCTCAGCAGAACCCCGGCCAGACGCCGCATCGAAACGGCACTGTTGTCAGAGCGGAACAGCCAGAATTCGAAGAGCAGATAGTTGCATGCACCAACAGCCAGAAAGCTCAGCGTCGCCGATAGCCACAGCGGGACCCCGGCAACCCGATGCAGGAAAAGGGCCATCACAATGTCGACGACCAGACCGATCCCGCTGATTGCTGTGAACCTCAGAAAGCGCATCAGGTCTCGGTCACCAGATGTGGCGACAGCGCGGCCCAGTCCGGGCGTCTGGCCTGGAGAAACTCGAACAGGTCGAAAATATTGTCGATTTTCCCTCCGAGTATTGAAAACAAGCCCGGCATCTGCTCGTGCTCATCCATCAGGATGGGCCGTCCATCGTCAAACTCGTTGCGCAACAGTACCGTCTTTACGTCAAACAGAGACTGCTGCCATTCGATGCCAGCCAGGCAGGGCATATAGCGCGCCGCATCATTGACCATATGACGCCAGCGGCTGTGATGCTGCAACTGTTCGAACTGTTCATATGCGGAAGGGCCCGCAGGTGTATCGATCCACGACGCCTGAGGCGTATAGCGAACATGCGACAGAGAATAGGCCCCTTCTGCCGGGAAGGGCATGACCGAAAAGAAAGGCCCGTCCATTACGGTGACGGCAAGGTGGTTCAACTCGGCAGGGGGGGTGACCAGCGCAATCTCGACCATTTCATGCTTGAGAGGGTACAGATCAAGACCGCTGTTTCTGAGCAATGTATTGAGCTGGGCGTAGCCGACATTGAAAACCGTTTTCGCGCCAACCGTGGCGCCGTTCGAAAGGTCGACTTCGAGATGCCCGCTTTTGGTCTTCCGAACCCGATGTGCTTCGGTTTCGAACCAGACAGGTACGTCATGCTTGGTCATTCTTGCCCGCAGGTGTTGCCGCAGCCTGGTCCAATCAAACGCATATTCCTGACAGGTGAATACCGCCTCGATTTCAGTTGTGTCGAACAAGGCGCTTTGCGACGGGCTGGCGCGCCGAATGGGGGCCCCCATCAGCTTGTACATCGCCTCGAACCGGTTGGCCTGCACATGTGATTTGCGCCGGGCGATGGCGTAGAGCATTTCGAAATCGTCCTGAATGCAACTTCGGAAGGCGTCTGTGAATATCGGAAAGTTCTTCAGGGACCGCTGCGCTGTGACAAAGTTTCTGGGATAATGCAGGCCAGAGTGAACCCGCGCCTGATTGACCGCCGAGGCACGTGTCATCAGTTCGGCGTCGCGTTCGATCACCAATATCCGGTCGGTCATACTGCGAAACAGCAGGCTGAGCGCACAGCCAAAGAACCCGCCGCCTATGATGACGACGTCGAAATCCGCAGCACCTGCCGGTTCAGGGGGGGCTGAATGGGTCATCACGGTTGATCGGGGGCGTCAATCCGGAGCCATGGTCTCGACATTGACCCTCCGGAAATTCTTGAAGAAATCGGTGTTGTTCAATTCCCGGATGACCTCGTCGCCCGTATTGTCCTGCAATCTGTTGAGAATCTGATAGAGCGCTGTCGCAATGGCACCGAACAAAAGGCCCGCCAGCGCGGTGGAGCCGCTGATCGCGATGCTGGTCGTGAACCAGCCGGGTTGCAGCGTGGCGCCAAAGACGAACAGGCAGATCGCGTAGAAGAAAAACAGAACTGAACAGAATGAAACAAAAAAGCTCAGCATCGCCAGAAAACGCAGAATACTGGGGGGCGAGTTGGACAGGATTTCCATCGCCATCCCGAACTTGAGGTAGATTGAGCGTCTGTTGCGGAAATCCTGACCCGGATCGACGTCCAGCGTCGTGACATCTTCGGAATGCCCGCCGCTGCGTGGCATGAAACGCAAGGCAATTTCCCGATCGGATCTTGAGGCGATCCACCCGATATGAGAGCGATGAAACGCCGCTGACCGCAGAATCTGAGGATCAACGTCATAGCCGGAAATCAGGCTCAGCAAACCGGCCGCAGCGCGGGCCGGAAGACCAGCCCGGTTTGGGTTCCGCAACCTGACCGAGGCACCGGTGCTGGTCATGGTGTCGTAGATTTTCCGAAGATCGATAAGGGGGTGTTCATCCGGGGAAACAATGATTGCAAAGTCGCCGATTGTTTCCATTGCGGCAATAACAGCGGCGCGGTACTCGCCGGTTCCTTCACGCAGGATCAGGCTGCGCAAATTGCGCAGATGGAACAGACGGTCAAAAACGTCCCGGTTACGATCGTAATCCGTTGTTCCGACAAGCAGCAGGATTTCAAAGAACTCGGTTGTGTTTTCCAGAAACTGCAACGCTTCAAGCGTTGTCTTCTCGATATCCGCGATATCGCCCTTTGCCAGAATGGCAATACTGATCAGGTATTCACCGCGCAATTGTGCAGAGGCCGACTTCACATGAGATGAGGCAGCTGATGAAACCTGCAATTATCGCTCCTGAACCCGCATGGTGTTATCCTGGAAAGTGTCCTGATGCAGAGAATATCTGTCAACACATATCGATATTCGGGCAGGAGCCGACGGGGTGCGCCATCGCCGGCAAGACGGTTACATCTTGACCAGCCGTCCGTCTGCCACCCTGATCCCCTGCTTTTCAAAGACGTTGCGCGTGTCGAAGACCAGCGCGGCCTCGCGCGCGACCAGACCATAATCCGGGGCGCTGTGATCGGTGATTACGGCCACCGCCGCATAGCGTTTCAGGTTGTCCGCCGTCAGCGGCTGGGATGTCCGGCCCGCAAGCTGCGGATATTCGCCACCTTCGGGCAGGCGGGGGAAATACGGATCGTGATAGTCAACCTCGGCCCCCAGCTTTTCCAGCTCGTCCAGCAGCACCAGCGCCGGGCTGCGGCGGGTGTCCTCGACATCGCGTTTATAGGCGATGCCCATCAACAGAATGCGCTGTCCGGTCAGGGGTTGCCCGGTTTCCGCCAGTGCAGACCCGTTGCGCGCGGCCAGTTCCGCCGCCATCCGTGCCGCCAGCATCGAAGGGACCGCGTCATTGCTGGAGCGGGCCAGATTGATCAGCGGCGTATCAGATCCTGCATCCGCGGCGCGCCAGGCCAGATAGGCCGGAGACACCGGGATGCAGGCCCCACCAATTCCAGGACCGGGATAGAAGGGCATGAAGCCAAACGGCTTGGTCGCCGCAGCCTCGATCACTTCCCAGACATCCACGTCCATTGCTTCAAGCGCGGTCTTCAATTCGTTGACCAGCGCGATATTGACGGTGCGAAAGCTGTTTTCGACCAGCTTCACCGCTTCGGCGGTGGCGGCCGAGCTGACCGGCACGGCGCTGGTGACGATGGCGCGATAGAAATCCTCGACCAGTTGCCGCGATTGCGGATCGTCGGCACCGACCACTTTCGGGATGCTGTGCGTGTCGAACTTGTCATTGCCGGGGTCTTCGCGCTCGGGCGAGAAGGCCAGGAAGAAATCGGAACCTGCCCGCAGACCGCCCGCTTCGAGGATCGGCTGAACCAGCGTGGTCGTGGCTCCGGGCCAGACGCTGCTTTCCAGCACCACCATCTGACCGGGGCGCAGATGCTGTGCGATGGTCTGCGCGGCGGCGGCGACAAAACGCATGTCGGGATCTTGTGCGTCGGTCAGCGGGGTCGGCACACAGATCAGGATGATATCGGCCTCGGCCAGTGCTGCGGCGTCCTGCGTTGCGCGAAAGCGCCCACTCTCTACCGCTTGTGCGATCCGGTCGGATGCCAGATAGGAGATGACCTGATCGCCCTGATTGATCCGCGCCACCCGGTCGGGGTTGAGATCAACGCCGGTGGTATCAAACCCTTCATCATAAGCCGTCAGCGCCAGCGGCAGGCCGACATAGCCCAGCCCGACCACGGCAACCCGCGCATCGCGCGCCGCGATAAGCTGCTTGAGGGACTGATGGTGCGAGGTTTCGTAGTTCATAATCTATCCTGATCGTACAAAGTCACACTGAATTAAAATTAGCTTAGCAGATTGGAAACCTTCTCTCTTCATCGGATAGGACAGATCGGGAACGAAGCCAACTAATTTGTCGTTCCCGGCAAAGACCCGGAATGGGTGTTTCCAAAAACAAGGCAGTCTTGAATCAGCGTGCCGATTGTTTTCGCATATGCTCGATCCATTCGTCGAAGGAAACACGAGGCACATACCCGATCTGATCCTGTGCATATCGGGTTGAAACCTCTGGCTGACCGGCAAAAAGCCTGCGTCCCGCCATGTCAGGCATCACGGGCCGGGGTTTTGCCAGCCGGGCCTGAACGGACCGTGCCCAGTTTGCGGCGGCCTCGACCCGGCGGCGCCCGACAAGGCGGCGCAGATGCGCGCTGAGCTGCCCCGCCAGAGAGGGGCCTGAGGGCGCATTGCCATTGGGCGACGGCGGCGGGGTCGGGTTCGCAGCCGGATCAATCCGAACCTCCCCGCATCCGGCAAGCCGGGCATAGCCTTCGAAAAACGTCTTCCATCCCAACATGTCCGGCCCGCTGATCAGGTATCGCTCGACCCCGATCCGGGGTGATGAGGCCGCGCGCAGGGCGGCCTGCACCACGTCATCGACATGCACGGCCGGGCATTGTCCGGGCGGGTCGGGCAGGATGATGCCGCCCCTGCGCATCATCGCCAATGGCCCGTTGGTCCAAAGCGCACTGCCGGGCCCGTAGACGATGGTCGGCTGCAAGATGGCGGCGTCGCATTTCCCCTGCAACAGTCTCTGTTCCATTGCGATTTTGGCACCGCGATAGCTTTGCACATCTTCCGGCGTGATCGGGTTGCGTTCGGTGATCGGCCCGTTGGGCCAGCTGTCATAGACCACGGCGGAACTCAGATGCACGATACGGTTGCAAGACCCGTCTTCGGCGGCTTTGGCAAGCGCGTCGAAGGCTGCAAGGTTGTCCGCGCCGGAGGCCCGGAAATCGTAAGCCAGATGAAACAGAGCCGCCGCACCGTCCAGCGCCTGCGTCAGGGTCGGGCCGGGGTGCAGCGGGCAAACCAGTGCCTTTGCTCCGGCCTGTTCCAATGCGGCAGCCCCGTGGCGCGTGCGCAGCAAGGCGGTCACGTCACATCCCAGTTTCAGCAGCGCATCGATCAGGCGCCGGCCGATAAAGCCGGTGGCGCCGGTCACGACCACGCGCTGGCCTGCAAGGCCGTCGCCGGGGCGGGGGTCCACGTGTTTTTCGGTCATGTCCGCAGGTTCAACATTCTTAATGCGTTGTGCAACAATTCAGCCCTTTTTCCAAAACTGTGCAGGCCCGGCCTGTCAGCGCACCATAGCGGTATCTACCATTTGGTGGCCACCGATCCCTATGCTAAGCCTGTGGCATTAGAGTGGATTCTGTTGGTACGAGGGTTTTTCATGCAAATATTGATCACGGGCGGGGCCGGTTTTATCGGATCACATCTGGCCGAGCGTCTGATTGGCAATGGGCATGAGGTGACGGTGCTGGATGACCTGTCCACCGGGTCGCTGCAAAACCTGTCTTCCGTTCAGGGTCATTCCGCCTTTCGTTTTGTCGAAGGCAGCGTTCTGGATGCCACATTGGTCGAGGAACTGGTCGGGGCTGCTGACGCGGTGTTTCACATGGCCGCCGCGGTCGGGGTCAAGCTGATCATGGATCAGCCCAGCCAGTCGATTGCAACCAATGTGGACGGCACGCAGAACGTGTTGCGCGCGGCCCTGCGCAACAAGCCGCTGGTCTTCATCGCCTCCAGTTCCGAGGTTTACGGCAAGGCCTCGAAATTCCCGTTCAACGAGGATGACGACCTGACGATCGGCGCAACCAGCGTGCTGCGCTGGTCCTATGCCTGCGCCAAAACGCTGGATGAGTTCATGGCACTGGCCTATGCGCGCGAGGTGGATCTGCCGGTGGTCGTGCTGCGCTTTTTCAACACGACTGGCCCGCGCCAGACCGGGCGCTATGGCATGGTGGTGCCGAACTTCATCGAAGCGGCCCTGGCCGGTCAGCCGATTCAGGTTCATGGCACCGGCGAGCAATCGCGCTGTTTCAGCCATGTGGCCGATGTGATCGAGGCGCTTGTGCGTCTGCTCGATGTCCCCGAAGCCCGGGGGCAGGTCTTCAATATCGGTGGTGAACAGGAAGTGACGATCCGGGGGCTGGCCGAAAAGGTCATCGCGATGACGGGCTCAACCTCGGAAATCCGGCTGGTGCCTTACGAAGAAGTCTATCCCGAAGGGTTCGAAGACATGGCCCGCCGTCTGCCGGATGTGTCCAAGCTGCGGCGGTTCACCGGGTTCAGCCCGGCGCGCACGCTGGATGATATCATCGCCGATATCATGGCCGAGAAACGCGCCAAAGCCTACGCATGAAGGGCTGATCACGATGACACCGGGACAAAGAGTTGAAAAGCTGGTGCGCGACACCGCGACTGTGCTGCTGCCCGAAAGGCTGCGGAAATGGATCCGCAAACAGCAGCGGCTGCACAATCTGCAATCGACCCCCGTGGGGTCGGTGGATTTCGGCGGGCTGCGGCGGCTGTCGCCGATCAGTGCCGTGTTCGGCCAGGACCGCGATCTGCTGACCATCGAGCGCTATTACATGGAAGAGTTCCTGCAAAACCACAGCGACGACATCCGTGGCCGGGTTCTGGAATTCGGCGATCCGGCCTATACGAAGAAATTCGGCGGTGACCGGGTCACGCAGGCGGATGTACTGAGCTATGTCGAGGGCAATCCACAAGCGACCATCGTGGCGGATATCACCGATGCGCCGCATATTCCCGACAACAGTTTCGACTGCATCATCATCACCCAGACCCTTCAGATGATCTTTGAGGTCGACAAGGCGATTGCTACGCTGGAACGCATTCTGAAACCCGGTGGTGTGGTGCTGTGCACCTCGCATGGGATGACCCGTGTGGCGCGGCGCGAAGGCGTGGATGACTGGGGCGAATACTGGCATTTCACCAGCCAGTCCAAGCGCCGCCTGTTCCGGGCGGTCTTCCCGGCAGAGAATGTCGAGGTGTCGACCGTTGGCAATGTCTTTACCTGCATCTGCAACCTGCACGGCCTTGGGGCCAGTGAAATTGCGCCCGAAGAACTGTCCACCCATGATCCCAACTATGAAATGCTGGTTCTGGTCCGGGCAGTAAAGGCGCAGTGAGCGATCTTGTCATAGGGTCCGGGCCTGCCGGGGTTTCCGTCGCCCGGGCCTTGCTGGCGCGGGGGCGAAGCGTCACGATGCTGGATGCCGGGGTGGAACCAGGACCCGAGGTCACGGACCGGGTGCAGCAGATGTCCCGAACCCGCGCCGAAGACTGGAGCGCCGAGGCGCGTACAGCCTGGATGGAGCCTCAGTTTCAGGCCCCGGAAGGCGAGGTGTGGCGCTATGGAACAGGTTATGCGCTGGCCTCATCTGCGCGCACACTGGCGGAAGGGGCGGATTGGTTTGCTTTGCGCGCGTCGCGGGCGGCGGGCGGGCTGTCCAATGTCTGGGGCGCTGCGGTCTTGCCGTATCGGCAGGCGGATATCGACGACTGGCCCATAACGACCGACGATCTTGCCCCACATTACAGGGCGGTGGCGGATATAATGCCCGTGTCCGGGCAACAGGACGGGCTGCAAGACCTCTTTCCCGCCTGCGATATGACAGGCCGAACACCCGTTCCACCAACCGCGCAGGCCAAGATGCTGCTGGCCCGTTCCAGGCAGAAGGCGAAGGCATTGCAGGGGGCTGGGATGCATGTCGGTCTGGCGCGGCAGGCGGTTGGGCCGGACTGTCAGACCTGCGGGCTGTGTCTGCACGGATGCCCGTGGTCGCTGATCTGGTCTGCAAGACAAACCCGCATGGCGTTGCAGGCAGAGCCAGGCTTTGCCTACCGCGCGGATCACGTGGTGCGGCAGGTCCGCGAGGAAGGCGACGAGGTTGCCGTCACTTTGGCAGATGGCAGCGATGTCCGCGGAAACCGGGTGTTTCTGGCCGCCGGGGTGCTGGAAAGCGCGCGTATCCTGTTGGCGTCACCCGGCTTGCGGGGCAAGGAGCTGGTGTTGAAAGACAGCCAGCAGGCCTTTCTGCCGATGCTGCACCGCTGGCGGGCACCCAGGCGGCCCGATGTTTTGCCCTATCAGACGCTGCCGCAGCTTTTTGCCGAACTGGATGACCCGACCGTGTCGCGGCAACTGGTTCACGCGCAGATCTATACCTGGAATGAATACTATGCCCGCGATCTGAAACAGAACTATGGCCGCCGGATACCCGGCAGCGGGCCGCTGCTTGAGGCGCTGGCCCGACGTCTGATCGTGGCGCAGGTTTTCCTGCATTCCGATCATTCGCATGAAATAGCCTTGCGTCTGGCAGAGGATGGGCGGCTACGCCCGGAACTGAACGAAAATCCCGCAACCGCCGAGACAATGCGGGCAGCGCTTGCGCGCTATGGCCGGGCCTTGCGGGGGCTTGGTCTGACCAGCTTGTCTTTTGCAGCGCGGTTCGGGGCGCCGGGGGCCAGTTTTCATGTCGGAGGTGATCTGCCGATGTCGGATGACCCGGGCCCGGGTGAAAGCGATGTGCTGGGGCGCCCGTATGGTGCGACGCGCATTCACGTCGTTGATGCCTCTGTCCTGCCGACCATCCCGGCGACGACAATTACATTCAGTGTGATGGCGAATGCCCACCGGATCGGAACGCTTGCACCCGAAGCCTGACATTCAGTTGATGGGCAGCACCCTGCTCAGCCCGCTTCGCACGCCGCGCATCAGTTTGCGGGCCGCCAAATAGGGGCCGCCCCGCCCGGCCAGATGTGCCTGCCAGCGGGCGATGTCGGTGAAATAGAACATCTCGAGCCGCGGCAGGTCGTGGATGTCATCCCCTGGCCCGGCTACGCCCAGACGGGTGCCGACCGAGGTATCGTAGTGCCGGGCAATCTGTGCGCGTACACTCGGGTTCGACGCGCCATAGGGCGGGGCGAAATGCCGGACGGGTTGACCAAGCCGGGCGGCAATATCCTGACCGGATCCGGTGACTTCTTCCTCCAAGGTCTCTGCATCCAGCGTCGACAGATCGGGATGGCTGACACTATGCGCCCCGAAGCTGACCCCTTCCGCTGCCAGCGCCTTGACCCTGTCCCAATCCATCAGCGGGCGGGGCGGGATATTGCCCCCGGCCCAGATGTCGGTGCCACCCATCAGGCCCGAGGGCAGATAGACGATCGGGCAGAAGCCATGTTCGCGCAGGATCGGCCAGGCGGTATCGGCGAAATCCTGGAACCCGTCATCGAAGCTGATGATGACCACACGGGGGGCAGGCGGGTTGGCCAGCGCGTCCGGCGTCACCACCGGCAGGCCGGACGCCGCCAGCGCCCGCATCTGTGCCGCAAAGATGTCGGGCGCGATCGAGGTTGGTCCCGGCGCGTCCGAGATCGAATGATACATCAGGATATCGGCCTGCCAGGCGGGCATGGGTCAGTCTTCCACCACATGGGTGGCAAAGACCTCACGATAGCTGTTCCATTTCGCGCGGTCGACATTGCCCTTGTCGTCGATGCAATCCGCCGCGCCATAGGCCATGGCAAAGGCGTGGTGCGTGTTGTCGTGGGCGAACAGGCCCTGCCGTCCAAATACGAGCAATCCGTCCAGATCTGAGAGCCACTGATCAACCGTATCGAACCGGTCTTCATAGCCCACATCGTAGACCGGATAGGCATGGCTCAGCCGCCGGGTTTCGCAGCGGCGCACCGGCACGGTGACGGGCAGGCCCAGTTGCCCCAGCCATTTGGTGAATTCCTGCCCCAGGTCCTCGTCGGACATGGACCACCATTTTTCATCCGGGTCGCAGGGCAGTTCGGCGCACAGAACGGTGACGCCCTTTGGCGCGCCACTGGCGTTATAGTTCTTGGGCTCCGACATGCGGCTGATCGGGATCGACAGTTCCGGGAAATAATGGGCATCGAACTCGGTGAACTGGTCGGTCTCCAGCACCAGATACAGCAGGATCATGCCGCGGAAGCGGATGGCGCGGGCGGCCTCGACCACCTCTGCCGGAGGGTCGCCGATCAGGCGCGTCAGCCCGGTCAGCGGGATGGTCGACAGGATCAGATCGCCGGTCAAGTGCCGCTCGCCCGCTTCGTCGCGGATCGTCAACCCGGTGATGCGATTGCCGTCCCGTTCGATGGCGGTGATTTCGGTATTGAACAGGAAGGTGGCGCCATTGGCCTCGGCACTGTTGCGCATCGCGTCCGAGATCTGCCCGAACCCCTTGCGCGGATAAAAGAACCGACCCGCCGTTTCGCTGCGCAGCCCCGGCAGCAGGCGCAGCATCTTCATCAGGATCTTGCCGACCGAGCCGCTGCCCACCCGACGTTCGGCCAGTTTCACCGCCAGCTTGTCCGGATCCAGCCCCCACAGCTTGCGCACGTATGGGAAATAGAAATTGTCCGAAATCGTCGGCCCCAGCCCGTCATACAGCACGGTCGAGAACGTCTCGGGGCCTTCGCTTTTCTTGCGGAAGGGTTTCAGCACCATGTCGCCGATCAGCGACGCGGCAAAGGGTTTGGGCAGGCGCATCAGCGCGTCGGTCAGTTTCAGCGGAAAGTGAATCCATTTGCCGCCCAGCCGGATGCGCCCGTGGCGCGGGCGCAGCAGCAGATCGTCGCCCAGCAGCGCTTTCACATCGGCCAGAACCTCGGGCTCTGCCGCCGGATGAAACCTGTGCGAGCCGTAATCACAGATCACGCCCTCAATCGGGAATGAGGCCGAATTGCCCCCGGCACTGGGCGCGCGTTCGATCACGGTCACTTTCGCCTGCCCGGTCAGGGCATGGGCTGCGGCCAGACCGGCCGGCCCGGCGCCCAGAATGATGATTTCAGGCGTGTCGCCGCCATTGGGTCGGGAAACATCCGTCACTTGCACTCTTCCTTTTGGGAATTTGCCGGGGCGCTGAACCGCATTCCGGACATGGTCAGAACCAGCGCGCCAAACCCGCCCGCTGTAAACAACACAACCTGCCAGACCAGCCCGGCGGCCACGACAGCCGGGGCACTGGCGCCGAAGGGGGCCAGGAAACCGGCCAATGTGGCCTCGCGCAGGCCCAGCCCGTTCAAAGACACGGGCAGCACGGCGATGATCTTGGCCAGCGGCCAGGCGAAGATCCATGGTCCGGCGGCCACATCGACACCCGCCGCCAGGGCCAGCCACCAGGCCAGCAGGACCAGCAGCAACTGGATCAGCACAGATGCGATGAAAGCGACTGCCAGCGTGCCGGGTTTGCGGCCCATCCCGGCCAGTGCATCGGCCAGACGATGGGCAAACCCCTTGCCGGGCAGGGACGGGACATAGCGCCAGGGCAGGGGCAGCAGGCGCGGCAAGGCGACCATACCCGCCAGCGCGGCCAGCAGGATCAGCGCCACTGGCCAGATCATATGCCCGCCCGCCGCGCTTTCCCATGTCAGGACCAGGCCCAGACAGGACAGGGTCAGCAGCGCCACCATGTCGATCAGCCGGTCAACGGTTGCGCCCGCAACAACCTGCGCGCCGTCTTTCATCGCCGCCTGCGCCAGACCGGCCCGCACCGTATCGCCGCCAATTGCACCGGGCAGGCACAGGTTGGCAGCCAGCCCGGCAAAATGCGCCCGGATGGCCAGCAGGGGCGAAAGCCCCCGGTTCAGCAGCAGCCACCATTTCAGGGCCGCGCCAACATGGGCCAACAGGAACAGAACGAACACAGACAGGAAAACCCAGATCGGGATCGCCCTCAGCGCTGTTACGATTGCATCGGCCGGCAGAATCCAGAACAGGATTGCCAGCACCAGAGCCGACCCGGCCACCCGGATCAGCCAGCGCCGTTGATTTGGGTCGGAAAGCATACCGCCGCTCATGTCACGGTCTGAGATGCAGCCGCGAGATCATGTCGGCGATCAGCCCCAGCGACCAGATCATGATTGCGGCCAGGAACGAGAACACCGCCGTTTCGCTGAGGTTCCAGTAGAACATATCGATAATGAACTTCACCGTGCCCAGCGTGAAAAACGCCAGCCCCAGCGGAATGAACACCCGCAGCGGATTGAACAGCGTGCTGATGCGCAGGATCAGGATGATGAAGTTCAGAAAGTCGATCGGCCGGATTTTCGATTTGCCCACCCGCTTGCCGTATTCAATCGGCGTATAGATCATCCGCTTGCCGTTCGAGGTCATGCACAGCGTGATCGTGGTGGTGAACGAGAAATTCTGTGGCAAGAGCGGCAGGAACGGGATCAGCTCGGATTTGCGAAACACCCGCAGGCCGGAATTCAGATCGTTGATCTTGCGCTCGGCCAGGAACGAGGCAAAGGCGAACAGGAATTTCTTGGCCGGACGGCGCAGCAGCGGCACGTTCTTCATCGCCGCGCCCCGGTCGCCCACGACCATGTCCTGATCGCGGCACATGGCCAGCATTCCGGGCAGATAGCGCGCGGGATAGGTGCTGTCGGCATCCAGAATGGCCACATATTCATGCTGCGCCATTCGCACCCCGCGCTTGAGGCTGGCGCCATAGCCGGAATTGACATCGTTGAAGGTGACGGTGGCACCGCTGGCCTCGGCCTCGGCGCGGGTGTTGTCCTGGCTGGCATCGTCCACCACGATGATTTCGTAGGGAATGCCCAGCGGCTCCAGATGGGTGCGCACGTCCTCGACCGTGTGGCGGACGGCGTTTTCCTCGTTATAGGCGGGGATGACCACGCTCAGGCTCATGCCGGCGGTTTCCGATGCGATCAGCTCTTCGGGTGTGGTGCTGTTCGTCTCCATCGGCTCTGCGACTTTGTTCATGAAAATGAAAACCTTTTATTCACTCAATAATCCCTGCCCCAGCCCCCGCTGCAAGAATTGCGTGGCGCCTGGAACATGACGGGCATAATTCCCTGTATTGCGTATAGTATTCGAACACGTACAGACTGAACATAGACAATAAATTTGACCAAATTCGACCGTTAAGGCGTCAAGTTTGCAATTGCGCATACTGTGCGCAACAGGTGTGAGTGTTTGAGCCATGTGTCCATCGGCACTTGGCGGGGTTCGGGCAACAGGAAGGAAACGGGTGTCAGGGCGGCAGAGTTTCAGCAGCGGAGTTGCCTGGATGTCGGCCGGTATCTGGGTCGAGCAGGCGTTCAATTTCATCATTTTTGCCATTCTTGCCCGTATTTTAGGGGTCGAGGCCTTTGGTCTTCTGGCGATGGTTGCAGCCTTTGTGCTGTTTTCCGAATTCCTGGTGCGCGAAACGATTTCCGACATTCTGCTGACCCATGAGGCGCTGTCACCAGAGCGGTTGAACTCGGTTTTCTGGTTGTTGGCGCTGCTGGGGGGTATGTTGACGGTTGCGCTGTATCTGGGGGCGGGGCCGGTCTCATATTTCTACAATGAGCCGGTTGCGCGCGAATTGTTGATCGGATTGTCCCCAACGGTGCTGATGATTTCACTGACGGCGGTGCCGGTTGCGATCCTGCGCCGGGAAATGCGGTTCCGTGTTCTGGCCATCCGTGCAGCGCTTGGTGCGGCGGTCGGAGGGGTCGTGGGCATTGGCATGGCGCTGGCGGGATACGGGGTCTGGAGCCTGGTCGGCCAGCGGCTGGCGATGACGGCCACCAATATTGTGATGGCCTGGGGGGCGGTCTCCTGGCGCCCGGCATTCCATGCGTCACGGGATCACATGCGCAGGGTCTTGCATTTCAGTCACCGGATTCTGGGCCTGCGCGCGGCCGAACTGGCTGCGGTGCAATCGCCTGCGGTGATCATCGGCGCGATGCTGGGGCCGGTTCCGGCGGGGTATTATGCAATCGCCTGGCGCGTGATCGAGACCGCCTCGTTCCTGATTATCACACCGCTGCGCACCGTGGCGCAGCCTGCCTTTGGTGCGGCGGCGCGCGATGGTGGTCCGGCGACGGATTTGCTGATCGACGTCATGCGCCTGACCGGGTTTCTGGCCTTTCCGGCCTTTGCCGGGCTGGCGGTTCTGTCGGAACCGGCGCTGGTGCTGCTGTTCGGTCTGAAATGGGCTCCGGCGGCTCCGGTCCTGAGCCTGATGTCGGTGTTTGGCATGTATCTGTGTGCCGAAAAGGTGCAGCAGACCTTTTGTCTGGCGGCCGGTCAGCCCGGTCGTCTGGCGGTTCTGTCCTGGGTCGAGGTGGCGCTGGCGGCGGGGGTGATTGTGGTGCTGGCCCCGTATGGGTTGCCGGTCGTCACAGCCGGTTTTGTGGCTGTCTTTCTGCTGGTCTGGCCGCTCAAATTTGCCAATCTGGGGCATATTGCCGGGCTGTCCGGGCCGGCTTTGATGCGGCAGCATCTTGTGCCGCTTCTGCTGTCAGGGGGGATGGTGGCGGCAGTGCAGGGGGTCATGTGGCAACTGGACGGCCTGTCCCCGGCTTTGCTTTTACTTGCCGGTACGGTGACGGGTGTTCTGGCCTATGGTTTGCTGGCTTTTCTGTTCCAGCGGGACAGGCTGCGCCTGCTGGTTTCGATGCTTGGGCCGCAAGGCGGGCACCTGCCTGCGGCTGACACTCAAGGAATTGAGAGATAGATGAAATCGTTACGTATTTTGATGTTCACCACATTTTATCCCCCCTATTCCTTTGGCGGTGACGCCATCGGCATTCAGCGCATGGCGCGGGCGCTTGTGGCGCGCGGGCATGACGTGACGGTGGTGCATGACGAAGACAGCTATCTGATCCTGGGCGGCAAGCCCCAGCCCGAGGGCGACCCCGACGGCGTGCGGCGGATCGGCCTGCGCAGCCGCAACGGCATGATGTCGAACCTGCTGACCCAGCAGCTGGGCCGCCCGGTTGTGCACGCCGCCCGCATTCGCGAGATACTGGCCGAGCGGAAGCCGGATATCATCTGGCACAACAACACATCCCTGATCGGCGGGCCGGGCCTGTTGCCGATGGGCGAGGGGTTGAAAGTCTATGAAGCGCATGAGCACTGGCTGGTCTGCCCGACCCATGTGCTGTGGCGACATGGGCGCGAGCTGTGCGATGACCGCCAGTGCCTGCGCTGCGTGTTGCAGCACAAGCGTCCGCCGCAGCTCTGGCGCTATACCGGTGCGCTGGACCGGGCGCTGGATCACATGGATCTGATCATCGCCAAAAGCGAATTCAGCCGCGCCAAACATCGTGAATTCGGCCTGCGGCAGGACATGCAGGTGCTGCCCTATTTCCTGCCCGACCTGGATCAGAGCGCCCTGCCGGAACCGGCGGCGCAGGAACGCCCCTATTTCCTGTTTGTCGGGCGGTTGGAAAAGATCAAGGGGTTGCAGGATGTCTTCCCGGCCTTTGACCGCTATCCCGACGCGGATCTGCTGATCCTGGGTGATGGTGACTATGCGGATGAGCTGAAGGCACAGGCCGCAGGCAATGACCGGATCAAATTCCTGGGCCGCAAGACGCCGGACGAGTTGAACGCTTACTATCGTGGCGCACTGGGGCTGATCGTGCCCTCGGTCTGTTATGAAACCTTCGGCATCATCCTGATCGAAAGCTTCCGGCTGGGCACGCCGGTGATCGCCCGGCGGCTGGGTCCGTTCCCCGAGATCGTCGAGCGGGCAGGGGGCGGGGAACTGTTCGAAACCGAAGATGATCTGATCGCAGCCATGCGCCGTTTTCAGGACGGAGGCACCGCGCGGGATCAGATGGCGGCAGCGGCGCGGCACGGGTTTGAGACGCTCTGGCGCGAAGATCAGGTATTGGGCCGGTTCGGCGCGGCTTTTGCGCAGGCAGCGCATCGCGCAGGGCGGGCCGATCTGGCCCATGCCTTGGAAGCTGGTGCTTTTGAGAACGGCGCGGCGGACTGACCGGGGGTTATCCCCGCCCGGCCAGTTGCCGATACAGCTTTTCAAACCCGCTATGCACATGGGCTGGCGAAAACCTGTCTTCTGCACCGCGGGCCGTGGCATTGGCGCTTAGCCGGTCATATTCGGCGCGGTCGCTGCAAAGATCCCGCAGCGCCTGAGACAGGGCATCAAGATCATCGACCGCACACAGGCGCCCGACATCGCCATCCACCAATTCACGCACACCGCCGCAATCGGTGGCGATCACCGGCAGCCCGGCGCGGAACGCCTCGACAATTGAAATCGGCAGGGCCTCCCACCGGGAGGTCAGCATATAAAGATCAGAGGCCGCAAGATAGGTGGCGACATCCGAGATCACTCCGGGGAAACGGATGATGTCGGAAACGTCGGCCTGTTCGGCCCAGGCCTCGACCTGGCCGCGCAGCACGCCTTCGCCCCCGACGACGATCCGCAGACCGGGCAGATCCCGCCGCACACGCCGGGCCACTTCGATCATCGCGTCGAGGCCCTTCTGGTGATCCAGACGGGACAAGGACAGAACCAGATGTGTGCCATCTTCGCCCAACAGTTCACGCCGCAGGGCCGCCGCGGCGGCCGGATCGGCGGGCGGGTTGGGACGTACCCCCAAAAGCATCACCCGCGCCTTGCCGGGGTCGACCTGGCGTTCCAGCAGGGATTGCATGACGGTTTCGCTGGGGCAGATCGCCAGATCGGCTTGCTGCCGGCAAGCGCGGGCCACCGCATTGAGACGGTCGGGCGACGAGCCGTGATAGGTCATCACAATGGGGATCCCCATCCCCAGACTGGCCAGACGGGCTGTCAGAAGCGGGGCAGTTTCATGGGCATGGATGACATCGACCTTATGTGCCTTGAGCGCCCGCCGCAGGGTCAGGGCCGAGCGTACCAGCCAGTACATTCTGAGGGCCGGGTTGAGTTTGCCATTCGCACTGTGGTCGCTGACCCGGTCAAGCTGCAAAGGTACAAAGACACTGCCATCCGCGGTCTCGCCAAGCTCTCCGGGCGCGCCAGCCTTGATCACCTTGTGCCCATGCGCCATCAGGGACCCGCCCAGATCGGTAATGTGGCGCTGAATGCCGCCTCCGAATGTGAAAAACGAGCACATTTGCAGGATGCTGAGCCGTTCCTGAAAAGCCTTCTCATTCGTCAGAGGAAGTGTTGTTTCGTTTACCATATCGGTTGCCCCAGTCGGAATGTGACGGTTTTTTCAGCGCCATCGGGTTTTGTCAGGCGTGCTGTGATCTGGTTGGCCGTGTCATTGGGGGTGATGCGAAAAGATGCCTGCGCCTTTTCACCGTTCCGTACCAGTTCGACGGGCTGTTCTGCCCCCCCATCTATTGCTATGGACGCCGCGGTGATGCCGGGTTCCCCAATCAGCATTTCGACATCAAGCGGGGTATCGCGGCGCAGAGGTGCGGGCAGGATCAGATAGGCCACCGCAGCAGGTGCGTCGGTCGGGAAGACCCCAGCTCTCGGGTAGCTGCCCGGCCCAAAGCGCTGATATGCGGTCAGCAGAATGCCCAGAACGATCAACAGATAGATCCAGCGGGACAACCCCAATCCGCGCCAGATGCGCCGGAGCGGGCCGTATTGTGTAGCCTCAGGAGCCAGCCGGCCCGCAAAGACCAAGGCGCCCGTCAGGGCAACGCCGGTGGCCACGAAGCCTGACAGAACCCAGAGACCCAATGAGAGCGCACCACCCCAGGTGCCGTAATGCAGCGTGTTCATCAGTGTTTTCCAACGGGCGAGGCCACCGGCGTCATTCGGTGTGAAGGCGCCCAGAATCTCGAATGTCACCGGATCAACCGAAACGCTGCCCCATCCGATCATTTCTGCAAAACCGGTCAGAGGGCCGGCAAATTCAATGGCGCCGGATGGGTCGCCCGGCAGCACCATGACAAGCGGCTCCAGGCCGGGCATGGCGGCAAGGGCGCTTGCCTCGGCTTGTTCTATGGTGCCCGAGCTGAAACCCGCAGGCAGGGCGGTGTCACGGGCGGCAGCGGGTTGAGGTTTCGGTGTCGTCCCTTCGATCCCCAGGCCGCCAAGCATGAAATAGAAGCTGGTGATTGCAATCAGGATCAGAAGCGGCGCGGCCCAGAGGGCCGTCAGGCGGTGCGTGGCCCCGGCCCAGGATCTGAACCCTCCCGAGCGTTTGGGCCAGCGGAAAAACCCTTTCCAGAAACGCCGATAGGTAATCAGCCCGCTGACGATCTGATACAGAAGCAGAACGGATGTTGCCGAGATCAGAATGAAGATGGGGCGTTTGGTGGTCAGAAACGTATCATGCAGATCGCGCAGGATGTCGCGAAACCCGCCATCTCTCGTTTCGTAAACGACTGCTCCGGTTGCCGGGTCAGTCCAGAAGCTGATGTTTTCGCCCCAGCCGGTTCGTCCGAAAGTGCGATCTGCGAACCACGGGGCAGGGTATTTCTCGATGACGAACACAGCGCTTTCGGGATGGGCGGTTTTAATGCCGTCATGGATTTCCGCAAAACTGGCCGTCCGATCTTCTTTGGCAATGGTGGTCCAGATTTCTGGCCGGGCAATGGATTCAACTTCGATGCCGATGACAAGCACTGCCCCCGTCAGGAACATGAAGGTAAAGAAGATGGACAGGTGCAATCCCAGCCAGGTGTGCAGGGAAAATAGCCGGTTTCGAAAGGTTCGGTTCATCTGGAACGCTGACAACTGATAAAATTACCGGCACACTAAATGAAACTGATGTTCAAGAAACAAGGGGTCGGAGAAAACTGACTGTTGTGAATGCGTGAAATCGGCAAAAGATGTGGCGGTGCGCGCACGTTATTGCAAAATATTCCTGTACTTTGGGCGATGTGCGAATCCGATGCAGCACCGGGTGATACAATCGTTTCCAACTTGGAGGTTGGGTAATTGGTGTCTTCAGATTTAGAACAAAATCACAAAACAATTTCCATTGTTTCGCCCTGCTACAACGAAGAAGACAATGTGGCGAATTGCTATGAAACCGTAAAAGCGATTTTTGAGGAAAAGCTGCCAGGCTACAGGTGCGAGCATATCTTTGTCGACAATGCATCCTCTGACCGGACTGTCGAGATCCTGCGAGAGATCGCTGAAAAAGATCAGAATGTGAAAGTTGTCGTAAACGCCCGCAACTTTGGAGTGTTCCGATCCGCCTTCAACGGGTTGCGTTATGCCGAAGGGGATGCCGTGGTCGTCATCCTGCCGGTGGATCTTCAGGACCCGCCGGACATGATCCCGGAATTCGTGCAGCTATGGGAAAGCGGTTACGATGTGGTGGCCGGTGCCCGCACCACCCGCGAAGAGGGGCTTGTGATGCGCGCGGCGCGCGGCATCTTCTATACGATCGTCAACCGGCTGTCCGATGTCTGGCTGGAGCCCTCAGTGGGTGAGTTCCAGCTTATTGACCGCAAAGTGCTCAATGCGGTGCTGTCGCATAACGACCACTACCCCTATATCCGCGGCATCATCGCCAGTTGCGGGTTTCGCCGCATCATCGTTCCATATGTGTGGCGGGCCCGCAAAAGGGGTGTTTCCAAGCACAATCTGATGGCGCTGACCGATCAGGCGCTGAATGCGATCTTCTCTTTCACACGTGCCCCCATGCGGTTCTGCACGCTGAGTGGTCTGGTGATTGCCATCAGCTGTATTCTGTTTTCCCTCATTTCAGTGGTGTTCTATTTCTTCAATCCGGATTTGGCTCCACGGGGAACCACGACAATCATCGTCGCGCTGTTTTTCCTGTCAGGCATCCAGATGCTGTTTATCGGCATGTTGGGGGAATACATAACCTCGATCCACAATCAGGTGCGGGGCGGTCCGATCGTCACTGAACAGGAACGCATCAATATCGAAGGTCCTGCACGGGACCCGGCGATTGTCAAAGACGAGCACTTGGCATGAAAATGCGCTCAGGTCGGGTGATGTGGCTCTTTGCCGGGGCGATGGCCTTATGCGGCAGCTCGGCCTGGGCTGCGGACCTGCCGGGCAGCAATGCCACATTGGCGGAACTGCGCCTTTGGTATGGGGCCGTGGTGATTGCTGCGTTGCTTGTGGGGGGTGTTTTCCGGCAGCGTGGCCAGTTTCTTTTTGGCTTGCTTGGCGCGGCGCTGCTTTTGGGCAGTGCGGCCCGGTTGTGGTTGACCCAGCCCCTTTGGTTTCCGCGGCTCGAGATTTCCGCAAACCCTCCTGAAAACCTGATCATGCTGGCGATACTGGCGGGGCAGGCGGTGTTGACGGGCTTTGTGCTTGTACGACCGCAGGGAAGGGCGGCCATAACGGGCCTGATGGCAGAAGCAGGACGGTGGCGGCTGATCCTTTTGCTGGGGCTGGCTGCGGCCTTTTGCGTTTCCGCGACGCCGTACGTGGCCTATGGGTACTATCTGGCCTTCGGTTTGCAGATCGGGATCGGCGGTGCGCTGAACCTTGTGCAGATGGCGACACTGGTCGCCGTTTTCACAGTTGCCGGGCCTGACCGGGCACCCCGCATCCCGGTTCCGGCCCTGGCGGTCTTTGCAACGCTGGCCAGCGCGGCTCTGGCCTGGGCGGCGTTCGACCGCGTGCCTCATGTCGAGGATGAGGTGGCGTATCTGTTTCAGGCGCGTACCTTTGCTGCGGGCGTCCTCGGAAGCCCGGCCCCCCCCGCAGCGGCGCAGCCCGCATTGGAATATTATCTGTTCGACATTCGCGGCGATCAGTGGATCGGCGTGCCGGCGCAGGGTTGGGCTATCGTTCTGAGCCTGGGCGTGCTGGCCGGGGTGCCCTGGCTGGTCAACCCCGTGCTGACCGGGATCTCTGTCTGGCTGGCGCATGGCATCGTGTGCCGTGCCGTCAGTCGCGAACGGGCCGATCTGGTGGCGTTGCTGATGGCCACGTCGCCCTGGGTGCTCGCCGTCGGGGGCACGCTGATGGCACATTCCACGACATTGGTGATGGTGCTGCTGGGATGGTGGTGTCTGCTCAGAGCCGGAGAGGGGTCAACGCGCAGGGATGTCATGCTTGCGCTTGTTGCAGGTCTGGCTTTGGGCTGGGCCTTTGTTACCCGACAGCTTGATGGGTTGATCATAAGCGTTTTGACCGGCCTGTGGTTGCTGCGGCGCCTGCCGGGGGGGATCGGACAGGTGATCGCCTGCGCCTTGGGCGGTGTTCTGTCGGGTGGGGTCTTTTTGCTGCTCAACCTGATGATCACCGGAGACGCGCTGCTGACCCCGCAAGCGGATTACCTGAGCCGGTTATGGCCCGACACGCAGAATGCCTATGGGTTTGGTCCCAATGTAGGGCCACCGGCCGAGAGCTGGGGCGCGCTCGACATCTGGGTCGGGCACAGTCCGGCCGAGGGTCTGCTGAATCTGATCAATGGTTTTGCCGCGCTCAATTACGAACTTCTGGGCTGGACATTCGGGTCCCTGGTTCCGGTTTGGATTGCGTTCATATGGGGCAGAAAGCTGACCGGGTTCGACCGGGCCATGCTGGTGGTGTTCGCGATCCTTGTGGGGGCCCTGTTTTTTTACTGGTTTACGGGCACGTTCTATCTTGGGCCGCGCTACTGGCATACGGCTTTGTTGCCGGCGCTGGCTTTGGCGGCGGCCGGGATCGAGACCGTCCGGGACCGGCTGCCCGAACGGCATCGTGGCCGCCTGCACTGCGTCATCCTATTGCTGTGTGCGGTGTCTGTTGTCAGCTTCACCCCATGGCGGGGGGTGTCGAAATACAATGGGTATGGTGGCTATACCGGTGACATACGGCGGCAGGCTGCCGGGCTTGGAAACGCTCTGGTCTTTGTTTCGACACAGGGCGATATCGGGTCTGCACTCTATCTCAACGACCCGTTCCTGCCCGAGGGCAAACCGATTTTCCTACGTGATATGGGCCCCGAGCAGAACGCAGACATCATCGCGGCCTTCCCGGGCCGCGACGTTGTCTATCTGGGGGATAGCGAATAGGCCCAGCCCAAAGCCAGACCTATTCGGCGGCGTGTTGGCTTTCGCCTGACACGAAGTTGCGCCGGAAATCATTGGCGAACATCGTTCGGGTAAACCGGCCGAGCCCCGAGGCATGTTCGCCAAAGGTTTCGATCCGTGACAGCAAGGTGGTTTTCACCCTTTGATCGACCTGGGTCTGGAACTCGCGGGGGGCATCGAACTGGTAATCCTGCAGCACGCCCTGATATCCCGAATTCCTCCAGGCCTCGACATCGAAAGACGAGCTCCAGACGGGTTCGTGTTCCAGGGTTTCCGAGAAGGGCACATGCAGCATCACGGCGCTGTAGTAATTGATGATCGTGTCGAGCATCTCGTGCGCTTCGTGGTCGTCCTTGTCCAGCAGGTCGCTGATGGCCCGTTTCAGGAAATCAAGTGCTTCGTCCAGCACGATGAACCGGCCAATCATCGAATATTTGCTGAGCAGATTGCCCCCCAATTCGCCGCTGATCAGATCATCATAATTTTCCTGTGCCCAGGCGACACAATTGGCGCGGGTTTCAAACAGCTCCTGCTGGTTTTCCTCCAGATAACCGGCCACCGCATCCCGGAAGGGTTTGGGGGCCTGATCGAGAATGTCCTGCATATGCTTGACGATCAGGAAGGGCCGGATGCCACGGGACCGCGCCAGCCGGAAGGCTTCCTCGAAATTGTCTTCGTAATAGAAGATCGTCAGCAGCAGATGGAAAACACGGGTGTCCAGATAATCCTGGAACGAGAAATTCTCGGACTGGACCACCATTTCCTCGGTCTCGACCACGGTTGGGCCGGTATATTTGCCCAGGCATCGGGCAACCACGCGATGGAGCGTTTTGAAGCCGAATTTCTCGCGGCTGTCGGGGTTGGCCAGCGGTGCGCCGTGCAGCAGCATCAACTGGTGCGCCGCGACCCGGCTGACGCCGGTTTCGATCAGCTGATCGACGGCATCCATGAAGGATTCCCGGGTTTCACCGGGCATGCACAAGATCAGCTCGCCATAGGATTGCATGCCTTTTGAATGCAGCTCCTGCTGTACCTCGGCATAGGTGTCCAGGCTGATATTGTCGCGTTTGATGTTCTTCAGAACTTCCGGATTCAGAGACTGAACCGACGAGGTCATCGGCAACCGGCCCTTGGCCTTGCGCATCACCTTGATGATCCGGTCGCCGCGGTTCTTTCCCGTGGTTGTTCGGATGTATTTCGGCCAGTCGTACCGTTCCATCAGATGGCCCAGGTAATCGGCCACCTCTTCGTCCTGCACGTACATGCCGAAATTGTCGTCCGCGAAACAGAGCGGGCTGGCATGGTTGATGCGGGCGACGATGTAATCCAGATCGGCCTTGGTGCGTTCAAAGGAATGGCGGAACACCTTCGAATTCGATTTGACCGCCGAGTTGCAGAACGCGCAGGTGAACGGGCAGCCCCGTGCCAGTTGCATCAGTGCAAACAGGCCGGTGTCGAAGAACTTGTCCATCAGCCCGGCCAGATAGGGCGAGGGGATTTCATCCAGATCGCGGATGCGGGGGGGCTCGGCCCCGCGCAGGATCTCTCCGGTTTCGGGGTGCACGTAAAGCGCGCCATCGACGGCCTCTTCCCACATGCCTTCGCGTCGGGCGCCGACATCGATGAACCGTTGCAGCGTGCTGAGGAACGCGCGCTCGCCCTCATAGGTGGGGCCGCGCACATGCATGTCGATCTGCGGCATGGTCCGGATCCAGCTGTCCTGCTCTTCTTCGGTCAGCGGGAAGTTGGGGCCGCCCATCAGGGTCAGGCTGTTGGGATTGACCGCCTTGACGTAGTCGGCAAAGGACAGGGCCAGATGGTGGTTCCAGGAATAGCTGGAAAAACCGACCACATCGGGCGGAGCTGTGTCGACGGCCGCTTTGAATTCCTGCGGATCACGAAAGATCGCGACCTCGATCGGTGTCGGGCTTTTTGCATGAGCCTGGGCATAGGTCGCAAGATTTCCAACGCCCAATGGGTAGGTGTCCGACGTGGCAGTAACGAGGTTATGTCCAAGATCAGCAAGATAAAGACGCATTGACGATTATCCTTCCAGCACTGGTACCAAATACATTTAACAGTCCATATCCTACTATATATCAGATGGACCGGTTACGGATCGAAAGTGTTTATGTCTGTAGTTTTTAGGCATTATATCAGACCTCCTGCTGCCACGGGAAGCGATCGGTCAGCGCCCGGGAAACAAGGATGAATGCCAGAACGGCCGCGGGCAGAACCAGCAGGCCCTGCGCAAGGATCGGATGCAGTCCCGTGCTCAGAAGAGCTTCGAGCGAAAAGGCGTTGAAAACGTAAACCATGACATATGCCAGCAGGTAGAAGGGCAATTTCCTGAACCCTTTGGTGTCGAATACGATCCGGGCGTGGGTCATGAAATTCCACAACACGCCGATCACGAACGAGATCGCAAGAGCCGCCTGTGCGGGCAGCCCCGACAGGCTCAGAACCGAGAAAACCGCATACCCGAAGGCCGTATTCACGATGCCGACCAGGGCAAAAAGCATGAAGGATTGCTTGCGTAGAAAAGATGAAGATTTCATACGGCCTCCTCCCTTGACCGAAGACACCGGGCGACTCCGGAAGCAATATCATATTGTGGCATAAAACCGGTCTCGTCCCGCAACCGGGTCACGTCCGCCGCCAGCCGGGGCGGATCGTCCGCTGCGCGGGCGATGGTGCCCAGGCGGATCAGATCGGGCCGGTGCATCTGGTTCGCCACCTCTGCAATCAGGTCTCGAACCGGGGTCGCCGTACCGCTGGCGACATTGACCGGGCCGGTCAGATCGCTTTCCAGCACGTGCAACAAGGCGCGGGCAAGATCATCGACATGCAGGAAATCCCGCTCCTGCCGCCCATCGGTGCAATCAACCGGCCGTCCCGCCCCGAGGTTTGACATCAGATCGCCGAACAGTCGCCCCGGCGGTTCATCCGGCCCGTAGACAAAAAAGATGCGGGCCCATGCCAGGGACAGGCCAAGCGTCTGCTGGCCCGCGCACAGTGCCAGACCGGCCCCGGCCTTGGCCGCCCCATAAAGGGTGCGGGGGCGCAGGGGGCTGGTTTCGATCAGCTCCGGTACCGACCAGTCATATTCGGCGCAGCTTCCGGCGCAGACCGCGCGCTGGCCTCCTTTGCGTGCAAACGCCCGCACCAGATGCAGGGTGGCGGCCATCCAGTCCAGATTGGCCCCAGAAGTCCAGCGGTCGCGCGCGCCGTCATGCCAGGCCAGATGCACCAGATGGCTGGCACGGGCTGTTTCAAGGGCTGTCGTGGTGGCGCCGGGGTCCAGCAGATCGCAGGGGATGTCGCTTGCCGGGTTGCGGCCCAGCGTCACCACCTCGTGGCCCGCCTCTGTCAGAGCCGTGGCTGTCGCGCGCCCGATCAATCCGGTTGCGCCCGTCAGCAGAACCCGTGCCATCAGCTGATCCTGATCTCTGGCACGGCTGTCACGAAGCGGGTGCCGTGCGCCTTCAGGTCGGACAGTTGATCCGTGACCTCGTCCCGGATGTTCCAGGGCAGGATCAGCACGTAATCCGGCGGCGTCTCGCGCAGGGCTTCGACCCCGTGCACGGGGATATGACTGCCGGGCAGCAGCGTGTTCTGCTTGGCCGGGTTGCGATCAACGCAGTAAGAGATCAGGTCGGGGCCGATCCCGGCATAGTTCAGCAGCGTGTTGCCCTTGGCGGCGGCACCATAGGCGGCAATGGTGTCCCCCCTGGCATTTGCTTCGCGCAGAAAGGCGAGCAATCCGTCGCGCAGCGCTTCGACCTGAATGGTGAAATTCATATAGCCCTCAGGCCGGTCGAACTGCGCCGCAGCCTCATCCGCGCGGACCTTGGCCAGACCGGGCCCTTCGGGATGGCTGGCACCCTCAAGGCAGGCGAACACCCGCAGCGAACCGCCATGGGTGGGCAGTTCCTCGACGTCGAAGACACGCAGGCCCGCCTTGGCAAAGATCTTCTCGACCGCCAGCAGCGACAGATAGGAGTAATGTTCGTGATAGATCGTGTCGAACTGCACTTCGTTGATCAGGTTCAGAAGGTGCGGAAACTCGACCGTATAAACCGCATCACCCGTCAGAAGCGTGGCGATGCCCGCAACGAAATCGTTGATGTCAGGCACATGCGCCAGCACATTGGCCGATGCGATCAGCGCCGGAGGTTTCTCGGTCGCGGCCACCTTGCGGGCCAGCGCCTCGCCGAAGTAATCGACCAGCGTGCGCACACCTTTTTCTTCGGCTGCCGCCGCCACGCTGCCCGAAGGTTCGATCCCCAGAACCGGGATGCCTTTCTCGACGAAATACTGCAACAGATACCCGTCATTCGAGGCGATCTCGATCACCAGATCATCCGGTCCCAGATCAAGCCGGTCGACCATCTGTTCGACATAGGCCCTGGCATGGGCCAGCCAGCTGTCCGAATAGCTCGAGAAATAGGCGTAATCGGCATTGAAGATCTCATCCGCCGGTACGGCGTCTTCGACCTGTACCAGATAGCAGTCGTTGCAGACCCAGGCATGCAGCGGATAGCGCGGACAGGCCGTGCCCGCGCGCTCGGGCGGGACATAGGAATTGGCCAGCGGCGAAAGCCCCAGATCGACCAGCGTCTGGGTCAGGGCTGCGCCACAGCTCCGGCAAGCGGGGTGTGTCATTGCGGCATCCTCCAGCGCAGATCCTCGCTCAGCGTGCCTGTGCGGATATGCTCTTCAAGCGCTTTCAGCCGCATCAACGGAGATGACCTGAAATCGGCATCGCCAAAGTTGATATCGTTCAGCAATTGCAACAAATCCCGGATGGTGCCTTCAAGCGTCTGCACCGGCTGATGTTCGGGTGCCAGTTGTTTGTAGAGCGAAAAGTCGACCTTGTAAGACCGGTTGTCGGGCGAGGCATCGGGATTGATCGAGTAGCTGGCCCCGGGGACCGCTTCGGCTACGGCCTGCGCCAGATCGCGGATCTGATAGTTCCACACATCCGATCCAGCGTTGACCGCAAGCCACTGCCCCCCGGCATCTTGGGTCCGGGTGATGGCCCAGTCGATGGCTCGGGCCATGTCGCGCACGTCGATCAGCGGCCGCCACGGGCTGCCGTCGCTCAGCACCGTGATCTTGCCAGCGGTGACCGCACAGGCGGCAAAATCGTTCAGCACCAGATCCAGCCGCAGCCGGGGTGACGGCCCGCAGGCGGTGGCGAAACGCAGCGCTGTACGCAGCATCCCCGGCGTGTCCATGGCCGCCAGCGCGCGCTCGGTCCCGATTTTGCTGCGGGCATAGGCGGTCAGCGGGTTCAGGGGCGCGTCCTCGGATCTGGCATCGCCTTCGGCGAAACCATAGACCGAACAGCTGGAGGCGAAGACAAAGCGCGACACCCCGGCTTCGGCGGCCAGATGAGCGGCCTGCACGATGGCATCCTGATTGATTTCCGTGGTGACTGTTTCGAACCGGGCACCCATCGGGTCGTTCGAGATGGCCGCCAGTGCAACAACCGCATCCGCACCCTGGAACAGTGACGCATCGATATCGCGAATATCCGCGATGATCTGCTGGTTCAGAACCCGCTCGGGCCACGCATCATGCGTGGTCAGCCGGTCCGAGAAAAACCCGGGATCAAGGCCGATCAGATTGGCGTTGGGATAGGATTTCCGCAAGGCAGCTGCCACGACCGGACCAATATAGCCCAGATTGCCAAGCAGGATGATTTTCGGAGCGGAACCCAGCGTCATTCCCAGACCTTCCATGGAGCATTGCCTTCCTGCCAGCGGGCTTCGAGTTGACGGCGGTCGCGCAGCGTATCCATCGGTTGCCAGAATCCCTTGTGGCGAAACGCCATCAGATCGCCGTCTGCGGCCAGCGTTTCAAGCGGAGCGCGTTCCCAGATTGCGCCGTCCCCGTCCAACAGATCACCAACCGAAGGATGCAGCACGAAGAACCCGCCATTGATAAAACCACCGTCACCGCCCGGTTTTTCGGCAAAACGTTCGATCTGATCGCTGGCCAGCTCCAACGCGCCGAAACGCCCCGGTGGCACGACTGCGGTGAGCGTGGCACGTTTGCCGTGGCTTTTGTGGAACGCGACCAGCGAACTGATATCGACATTCCCGACCCCGTCGCCATAGGTCATGCAAAAGGCCTCTTCATCCTTGAGCAGATGCATGACACGGCGCAGCCGCCCCCCGGTCTGGCTGTCCTCTCCGGTATCGACCAGCGTCACGCGCCACGGTTCCGATTTGCTGTTTGCAATCTCAAGCCCGCCATTGGCCAGATCGATCGTGACGTCTGAACTGTGCAGAAAGAAATTCGCGAAGTATTCCTTGATCACGTAACCCTTGTAGCCGAGGCAGACGATGAAATCCGTGATGCCGTGTGCCGCGTAGATTTTCATGATATGCCAGATGATCGGTTTGCCGCCGATCTCGACCATGGGTTTTGGAATCTTGACGGTTTCTTCGCTGAGCCGGGTTCCCAAACCACCGGCCAGAATAACGCATTTCATCAAATTGCTCCCTCGTTAACAACGAGACTGGCTACCAATTCACTCGTTTGAACCCGGACCTGATGTATCCGGGCCTTTGCAAACATTCACACGCAGTAGGATGGCAGCGCCGCCATCCTGTCAAGATTCACGAGAGGACGAGTCATGAGGCGCTGAATTTCCTGTTGCTCTGGCGCTCAACCATACACAATGCGAGAAAAGTCACAGCATTGTTGATGCGCCTTTTCGGTTCGTTGATACAGTGAAGGACATCACAGACGCAGCCTGAAAAAAGCGGTCATGGTTCAGGTCAGGCGCCTTGCAAGAGGTGTGTGTATCCAATCTATGTTTCGCTTCCGGGCGGGGAGTTTCGGCTGGCTGTGCCAGTCAGCAAACATCATTATTTTTCAGGGCATTGTGGAAAGCGCGTGCTGTTTCGGGAGGTGTGAAAGACCGTCGGTTTCGCAAAGCCCAAACCGGCTTTCGGCACAGGCGACCCGGTTTGAGCCTGTCATCGATTTGCACAGAAGGGCGCAAGTGCGGTTCGTCAAACGGAATGGTTGATTTTTCTGCGCGGAAGGGGTGGAGCTAAAGGCGCAGGAGCCCCGTTTCGGGGACTGACAGGATTTTGTTGTGAATCTCGGATAACCTCTTGTAGCTTTAGGTCAGTGTTTTGGTATGGGTGTTAGTCATTTGAAAAAAGATATTGTTCCCGTTGTCGTCATTGGTGGTGGTCCAGCAGGGCTGACAGCAGCCTATGAACTTCAGAAACTGAGCGACACACATGTTCCCCGGGTGTTCGAGGCCTCGGACATGGTTGGTGGCATCTCGCGAACCGAAACGCACAAAGGGTATCGCTTCGACATTGGCGGGCATCGGTTTTTCACCAAGGTGCGCGAAGTCGAGGATATGTGGCACGAGGTGATGGGGGGTGATTTCATCACCGTGCAACGCCTGAGCCGCATCTTCTACCGCAACAAATTCTACGATTACCCGCTGCGTATCTTCAACGCCCTTGGCAATATCGGCCCCTACGAGACCTACAAGATCATCGGCAGCTTCATCAAATGGAAGATTCGTCCACGCCAGCAGGAAGACACGTTCGAAGACTGGGTCGTCAATCGCTTTGGCGGGCGGCTTTATATGCATTTCTTCCACAGCTACACCAAGAAGGTCTGGGGTATTCCGCCGTCCGAAATCCGCGCCGACTGGGCCGCGCAGCGGATCAAGAACCTGTCTTTGCCCAAGGCGGTCTGGAACGCGATTTCCGGGGCCAATGACACCGCCAGCCTGATCGAGGAATTCCAGTATCCCCGCCTGGGCCCCGGCATGATGTGGGAAAAGACCCGTGACTTGATCCGGGAAAAAGGCGGATCGGTCGAAACCCATTCCGAAGTGATCCAGGTGAACCGTGATGGCAATCGCGTCACGTCGATCGATGTGCGCCACTGGACTGAAGATGGCGAAAAACACACCGAGCGGGTGGAGGGCGAAGAGTTCGTCAATTCGATGGCCGTTCGTGATCTGATCCATGCTTTTGATCCGCCGCCACCGCCCGAGGTCGTCGAGGCGGCAGACCGTCTGCGGTATCGTGATTTCCTGATCGTGACCCTGATCCTGGATCACGCGGACCCGTTCCCGGACAACTGGATCTACATCCACAGCCCGCAGGTGAAGGTGGGGCGCATCCAGAATTTTCGCGCCTGGTCCGCGGAAATGCTGCCAGATCAGAACACCGCATCGATCGGGATGGAGTATTTCTGCCAGAAAGGTGACGGGTTGTGGTCGTCAAGTGACGAGGATCTCAGGCATCTCGCCAGTGAAGAGCTTGAAAAGCTGGGTCTGGCCAAGGCCAGCGATGTCATCGACCACGCGGTTATCCGGCAGCCCAAGGCCTATCCGGTCTATGACAGTGAATACAAGGACGCCCTGGACACAGTCAGCGGCTGGCTGAAGACGCTGGAAAACTTCCAGACCGTGGGTCGCAATGGTCTGCACCGCTACAACAACCAGGATCATTCCATGCTGTCGGCGATGTACGCCGCGCGCAATATTCTGGGCGAGGATCATGACGTCTGGGATGTCAATGTTGAGCGCTCTTATCACGAAGAGTTTGAAGCTAAGCCCAAGAAGAAGGCGGCCCCGCAATCCGCCGTCCGCAAAAGCACGGCTCTCTGAGGAAGGGGCAGCCCTTCAACTGTGGACCGCAGCGCCCACAGGTTTGTTGGCAGAGGACGGTCGGGGCCGGAATCTGTCCGGCCGGATGCTGACGTGATCGCGTAATCTGTTGATTTCGCGATCTTCATCCTGATGATCCAGCCGGCATCGCAGCCAAACCTCGGTCAGCAGCAACCGCAGCCGCAGATCCGGACCGGCCTCTTCGATGGTGTTCGCCATCTGTGTTCGGGTCAGGCTGAAAAGATCCCCCAAATGGGCGTTCCTGAAGTATTCCGGCCGGATCTCAAGCCGCTGAAACACCGTCGTCCAGAACCCGATCTTGATGCGCTGGCTCAGGGTGTTGGGGATGTAGCGGTTGGCAACCTCGCGGACCACCCATTTGTCGCGGATGAAGGGGTGTGCCTTTTCGAAAACGAACGGAGAGCCTCTGAGCTTGTAGCGTGCCGGCAGATTGATCCCGAACCGGGCAACCTGTGTGTCCAGAAACGGGAACCGCGCCTCGATCCCGGCAGCCATGCCCATTGTATCGTTGCGATGCAAAAGCGTTCGCAGATGGTGGTGCATGTAATCCAGGCTCCATTGCCGGCCTCTTTCCTGAAACTTGCGAGGCAGCTGTGCCAGGCTGTCGGCTACGGCCCGCTTGTCCTGCGCCATCTCGCGACCATTCAGGATGTCGCGGACGTTTTCCATGTTTCCCATCCGGTCAGGTGCCAGGATCGGGCCAACCCCCGGTATTGCGCGTATGGCCGAGCCCAACCCGCTGATCATCCTTTCATACCCGTCTGTCAGGCGTTTGCGGCCAAGCCAGGGGTAGCCCAGAAACAGCTCATCCGATCCTTCGCCTGACAACAGCCCCTTTATCCCTGAATCCGCCGCGAGCTGGGCGATCATCATCAGTGGTGCGCAATTGGGATGATAGGAAAACGGGTATTCGTAGTGACACATTACGCGCGGGATCATGTCGACGAAATCCTGCTCTTCAGCCTCGATGACATGCAGATCAAGTTTCAGGCTTTTGGCCAGTTCCGAGGCGGCGTCCACCTCGCTCCAGGCGCCTTTCACATTGGCGTGGAACAGGGCGATATTCTGGTGCTGGGCCGCTGCGATGGCAACGATCAGGGATGAATCCACCCCGCCTGAGCAAAACGCGCCAACCGGTGCATCCGCGAATAAATGCGAGGCCACGGATTTATGCATGAGATCCGCATATTCATCGACGATATCGGCAGCCGACAGGCCATCGAGGCGGGTCATCTCATCAAGGTCGAGAAAGTCGGTCAGGTGGAAGAAAGAGGCGATGTCGATATTGCCCGATCCGTCATGCCACAGGTAAGTGCCGGGCGTCAGGCTGCGGATCCCCTGATAGAAGGTCGGGCCGCTGGTCGGGCCTCCGAATTTCATCAGGTAAGCCGCGATCGAGTTGACATCGGGTTTCAGGGTTATCCAGGGTTCGAAGGCCTTGATCTCTGAACCGAACAGAAAGGCGGGGCCTTGTTCGGTCATGCCTTGCATCCAGTAAAGAGGTTTCATGCCAAACCGGTCCCGGGCCAGCAGAACCCGGTGTGTCTGCCGGTCGATAAAGGCAAGTCCGAACATGCCATCGAACCGGGCAAGCGCATCTTCGCCCCATTGGATCAGGCTGTGCAGCACCACTTCGGTATCCGAGGTGGTGCGGAACGGGATGCCCAGTGCCTCAAGTTCAGCGCGCAGGGTTCTGAAGTTATAGACTTCGCCATTGTAGACAAGGATGTAGCGGCCGCTTGGGTCCGTAAATGGCTGATCCGACCGGGTGTCGGTATCAACCAGAGACAGGCGTTGATGGGCCAGGCCAAGACCGGGCTCGCTCAGAATATTGCCGGCATCGGGGCCGCGGTGCCGAATGGCGAAACCGCTTTGACGAAGCCGTGTGACATCAGGGGATGAGGTTGTATCCTCTGGGAAAATTCCAAACAGACCGCACATCCGGCACCTCAAATCGCTAAAACTAAATTTTGGGTTCTGAAACGGATCGCTTTCGACAACCGATCAGGTCAAATATATAAAAGGTGGGGTGAACGCCGCATGTCGGGTCCTGTCATGCTATGTTCACGTTTGGGCCGTTTGTCCCGTATGAGGGGTTATGAAGGTACTGGTTGCGGAAGATGACGATACGCTGCGCGGTGATCTTGAATGTTTGCTGCGCGCCCGGGGTGATATCGTAAGACTGTCAGGAAACGGCAATGATGCGCTGTTTCTGGGAGAGACCGAGGATTGGGACGCGATCGTGCTGGACCTGGGGCTGCCGGGGCTGGACGGGTTGTCGATCCTGCGGGAATGGCGCAGCCGCAAGGTTGCAGCACCGGTTCTGATCCTGTCGGCGCGTGACAGCTGGAACGATATCGTTTCCGGGCTGCGCAGCGGGGCTGATGATTATCTGTCAAAACCTTTTCATTCAGAAGAACTTCTGGCGCGGCTCGAGGCCTTGGTGCGCCGTGCAAGCGGGCGTGGCACGCCCTCGATCGATGTCGGAGATCTTTCGGTTCTGCCGGATGAAAAAGCTGCCTTTTTCAAAGGGCGCAGCGTATCGCTGACCGCTTTCGAGTTCCGGGCGCTGGAGCATCTCGCCCGACATGCGGGATCTGTTGTCAGCCGGGCAGATCTGATCGAACATATCTATGCCGAGGATATGGATCTGCAATCGAACGTCATCGATGTTCTTGTCTCACGTTTGCGTCGGAAAACTGCGGCGGGAATGGTGGAAACCGTGCGGGGGCATGGGTATCGGATTCCGGTAGATGACGCATAATTGGGCTACGATCCCCCGTCGCGTTTCGATTGCCACGATAGCGATCTGCTGCGCCATACTGGGTATCGGGGCCATGATCTGCATTCAGGTCTACCGGGCTCATGAAATCGGCGAAATGGATTTGCTGCTTGGGCAGGATTTGTTGATCGAAGCCCGGCGGGTCGCCTATGACGGGGCACAGGCTGAACTGCTCGAGAGCGTTGGCCCGAGCTATTATGACCTGACCAATGAGCAATGGTTCTGGCAATTGACGCGTGACGGGTCTGACGAAATCCTGCTGCAATCCCCGTCACTTGGCCCTGTTACCGCAGATAGCTGGGTTCTGGACGTCCCGGAAGCCGGAGGGAATTTCGTAATCCCGGGCGGAGATGTTCTGCGTGGAAGGCGGGCTGCGTTTCCCGGGATGGAACCGGATGAGACATTGACCTTCCGGATTGCGGCCCCACTGATGCATGTCACGGAAGAAACCAACCGGGCTGCAAAGCTGATTGCATTGATTTTCATTGGTCTTGCCATAGTGGTTTCGGTTTCGGTCTACATCACTGTGAACAGGGGGCTGATGCCGCTCAAGCGGCTCAGCAATTCCGTGAAGGTCATGCGTAAAAACGACACCATCATAGACGATCAGAAATGGCCGCCCGATCTGGTTCCCGTGGTCGAGGAACTGCGCGAGCTGCACTGGCGCAACGGCACGATCATCGAAAAACACCGTCGAAAAAACGCAGAGCTGGCGCATGGCCTGAAAACGCCGCTGGCGGCATTGGCGCGCGTTGCCGAAGAGCTTGAGGGAGATAAAGGAGATCAGATAACGGATTTTGTGGGGCGTATGACCGGTGTCATCAAACGCAACCTCAGCCGCGCGCGTACCGAACGCCCCTATGGAAAATCCTCTCCGGTGCATGCCTGCGCCGAAGATGTATCGTTTGCACTTGGCATCACACTCCGAAACAGGATGCCGCATATCGAAAACGCCATAGACGCCGGAACCACCTTTTGGGGCGAGGAGGCCGACATTCAGGAGATCCTGGGCAATCTGCTTGAAAACGCCTGTCTCTGGGCCAAGAGCCATGTACGCATATCAGTGACGGCACCCGAACCGGGCATGATCACGTTGAGTATCGAGGATGATGGCCCCGGGATGGGGGCGGGTAGATCAGAGGGGTCGGCTCAGAAAGACAATACAGATGAGACCGAGGGGCATGGGCTGGGGCTTTTGATCGTGCAGGATATCGCTGAACTTTACGGCGGATCCGTCAGTATCGGAACATCCTCTCTGGGTGGTGCGCGCGTTTCGGTAACGCTGCCGGGCCAAATTGAAGCTGCCAGAAAGCCCAGAACGCGGTCCCTCAAAGGAAACTTGCGCAGGGCAAACTGATCGGTTTGCCCGGTTTTCGGCGGGTGAAACCTGACAGGTTAACTTCGCCTGACCGACAAGTTATGCCGTCTGCCCAGCATGTGATATTCGAACAGGCACCAGACATAGATGGTGGCCGAGTAGACGTAATAGACCTGATGGTAGAGCAGACATTTGAACGCAAACCACGGCCCGCCATGCCCGGACATGGCGCGCACCAGATCCAGATTGGCTACAAAGGCCGCGGCTAGTAACACAAAAGGCAAAGGCCAGCTTCCCGGCCAGAACGGCAGGGCCAGAAGCGACAGCAGCAACAGCCCGGCAATTGCGGCCCGTGCCCGCTCGGCCATCGAGGTGTTCAGGTCATCGGTCAACCCCTCACGCGAGATCATCAGCCGGGCCCAGGGCAGGGCACGGCAGAAGATATCCGTGCTCAGGCTGTTGCGGATGGTCCAGACCTTCAGGTGTTTGCCCTGCAAAAGCGGCTCGACCAGGATACGTCTGCCGGTGGCCGCGATCCGGTAACCCAGTTCGATATCCTCGATCGAAGGCACCTCATAGGTTTTGACATCAAAGCCACCAACTTCAAGAAACACGTCGCGCCGGATGGCGCCACACCCGGCCCAGAAGGTGCGCGCCTCGCGGCGGGCGCGTTGATGGTGATAGCGGTGCAGAAGGTTCTTGTAGCGTGAAAACCAGGCCTGCCCGTCCGGGGCATCATCATAGGATCCGAACACGGCGCCCACATTGTCTTCGGACATCGCCCGGCGAATATGGTCCGGTCCGTCCGGCCAGGCGATGACATCGGAATCCACGAACCACAGGATATCGCCCGTGGCCTGCTGGGCGGCCAGGTTGCGGGCCGCTCCGGGGCCGCCATTGACGGGCGTGGTCAACACGGTTGCGCCCATTTCCCGTGCCAGCGCCGCGGTGCCGTCGGGGGATTGGTCATCCACCACCAGAACCTGCTGCACCTGACCGGTATTCAGCATTTCAATCAATGGCGGCAAAACGCGCGGCAGCAGATGTTCGGCATTGTAGGCCGGCATGACCACGCTGATGGAAAGGGGTTGATCTGAACTCACGAAGGATCTCCGGCAATGATACGCGAAGCGCCTGAGCGCTGAACAAGGAAAAGAAAGGCCGCCGTAAAGGGCAACAACCACATCACGCGCGCGCCGTAACGATCCGCGGGTTGTGATACTCCTCCGCAGACCAGAGCGTTGACCGCTATTCCGATCAGGATGAACAGCGCAAACAGCTTCATGTCACGCGACACACTACCCGGCCGCAGCAGAATGAAAACGATAAAGGCGAAAGAGACGGCATAGATCACGCCGTGCACGATATCGGCCGTTTCTATCCAGCCCCTGTCCTGAGACAATGAACCGCCTTGGAACATATCGGGCCGGATATCTTCCATTCTGGCCAACCAGCGGGCGTTTTCCAGCTCCACATCCGTTGGGATCGTCATGGCAATGCTATAGCGCAATACCTGCTGATAGCCGTTCCGGGCCAGTGCCAACGAGGTGGAAAGAGGCCGGGACAGGAAAACCGCCTTGGCGAATTCCCGTTGGGACAGGGCAACCCGTTTCTGATCTTCGGGTGACATGAGCCGGAATGAACCTAGGTTGGGGGAGCGTTCGAAAATGATATGGGATGGTGTCAGCCTGTAGGGATCATCTGACCACGACAGCGCTTCGTGTAGTGCGCAGGTGGGCACTTCGGCATTCGGACAGACCTCGTCCAGATAATCCATGCCCGGCCCGTCAACGATGAGCCGCGCAGTGATATGCGGCGTATAGACGACCTCTTTGTTGGTGGCGATTTCCACGGTGACCTGAAAGGCCTTGCGCTCGGCCAGTGCCAGCGCCAGAACCATCATCATCAAGATTGTCGCGCGCCAGCGCCGTGGTCTTTTCCCCCAGAGCGCGGCCAAAGCGACAAAGGGTATCATTAACGCCGCAACCGCCAGATGAGACGGGTGCAGAAGGGCGCTGAACAGGGCCAGACTGGATACCAAAAACAGTTCCCAGGTTTGCATCATCCGCCCAAAGGCCGTCAGTGAGGCAATCACGATCAGCAGCACCGGTGCAAAAATATCCGGCATCATATAGGCGACATAAAACGGCAATGAAGTGCTGGCTGCCACCAACAAAGGCACTGCGGTCATCATGACTGTGTTCGGCGTCCCGCCCGGCGACCGACCAGCGGTTCGCGCCAGCATCCAGACGGCCAGCAGCGTAGCAACCAGATGCAATACCGGAAGGATGGATAGGGCATCGACCCGAACAAGCGCAGCCATGATGAGGCCATAGATCAGTGACCGTGATCCGGTTGCGGTGTTATCCTCATCGGCGTTGTGGGTTACACCTGCCGCAACGCTATCAGCTGTCGGCGGAAGGAAACTGCTCAAGGCCACATTTCCCTGCCGGATGTAACTGCCGGTATCGAAGTAATAAAGCGGCCCGCCATTGATTATGAGAACGGACAGGCAGACCAACAGCGCCGCGATCAACAGGAGGAAAGCCCCGACCGTCCAAGATGGCTTATCCGAAAGAGCCGACACGGTCATATCCGTTCGGCGACCAGCTTCGCCGCAAGTACGGTGTGCTGAAAGCAAGCAACTATTGCATTCAGCCCGTCTTCCAGTGCCATTTCACAGGGATCAAAATCAGGCGCGTTCATCAGCGTCCTCGGCAGCCTCCATCAATCGGGCCATAAGCGGTGTTATCCCACTCCGGTCTCTGCCGGCATGGCGTTAAGCAATCATTTGATAGCAAGAAAACCTTCAAAACAAATATACTTCTGAATACTCATCACATCCTTGAAACCGGCCCGGCCCAGCAGATCCAGATTGCCCTGGGTGGAAAACGGCTCCAGCACGCTTTTCAGGCTGCGCGCCTTTTCGACGATTTCCTCGCTTGAGAATCCGTTACTAATTTTGAATTCGTTGTAGAGCTGAGTCACAAGATCCTGGAACCGCGCATCCGGCCCCCGGACCTTTTCGAACATGACAAACGCCCCGCCCCAGTTCAGGGTGTTGTAGATCTTGGTGAACAGTTCCTGCCGGTACCGGGGCGGGATGAACTGCATTGTATAATAGCTGACGATCATGTCCGCCTTTTCCATCTCCATATGACGGGCATCGTCATGAAGAATGGAAATGTTCGGGACATCCGCGCAATGAGCTTCGGCGACCTTCACCATTTCAGGTTCGACATCGATGCCGATCCAGCGTGCGTCAGGCTTTCCCGCATTATGTTCTGCCAGCTTGCGGATCAACTCTCCGGTCGATGTGCCGATTTCATAGCAGAGACTGTCATTGCGGACGAAGAAATCGGAAACCTGACAGATCAGGCCGTGACCCATTTCATAAAGAGGAACAGACAATTTGATGTGGTCGACAAACGTATCGGGAACACTGCCCCCAAAGGTCCAATTCGCATTCTCAGCGGCTATGTTCTGGCCAACACCCATGCGCAATGTCTCCTCGCTAAATAGGCAGGCACAATAGACAAACGGCTAAACAAGGGCTTCCGATTGAAAATGCGTGCCTGAACTTGGTACAATAACAATCCAAAGCTACACGAAACTTTCGGACCGTCGAAGAAGAAATATGGCGGAGCCCGGGTTTGTGGCCTTTTTCCCTTCTGTCGCGATCCGCAGGGCCCTTGTCGCGGGCCGAAAGTGGACAGTGCGCTGAAATGATTTGTATTGTTTCTTGCCTTGTGCGGCACGGGGGCGCCCGTCATGTGAAAAGACGTGCCGGCTGCATTTCATGACAGAGTGATCGGGCGTGGTTCTGCATTGCCTGAACCGGTTCGGATTATGCTTGGTGCAATGTGAAAACGCTTGGAATCGCCGGAAAGTCGGCATGTTCTCCAGACGCAGATTCGCCTTATTCGGGTGATTCTGGTTCACGATAGGGAAACAAACTGTAACTCAGGTATCCATTGTGCTGAGCAATGGGCCCTTGCGACAAAAAAAAGCCACAATTCCGAGGAAAATCCTTCGCAATCAAATAGAAATGAATTATTAATAATTGCAGTAGGTGCCCTGCCGAGATTTCGAGCGGGTTGTGTGTATAAAAATCAAAGGTGGGACTTTGTATGTTTAGAACTTTTAAAATGATGGCGGCGGGGCTTGCTACTGCTGTGATGATGGCCGGATCGGCCAGCGCTCTGACTTCGGTGTCAGCGGGTGGTGGTCCTCTTCCGGGGGGTGGATATGACATCACCTCCGACACGCTCTTCTCCGGTACGGTTTCCACGATGGGTGGACCCGGGGCTTACATGATCAACTTCCAGTCGCCCATTGATCCTCTTTTTGGTGTTGCGAACGCTTCGATCACCATCAATCTGCTGAGCACGTTCACAGGTCTGACAGTGAGCTGGGTCGACGCCTTGAATCCGGCCAACGTGCTGGCATCGACGTCGGTTCTGGGTGGTGTTCAGACGACACTCAGCACGCTGTTCAGCAGCGTCAGTCCGAACACCTTGAGCCAGAATTTGGTGTTTAGCTGGGCCAACTCTACAGGGGCAACCGATGCCAGTGGCAAGCCGGTGCCGGTTACGTTTGATTTCGACGTCGCACCAGTTCCGCTGCCCGCCGGTGGTCTGCTGCTTCTGACCGCGCTTGGTGGTCTGGCTCTGACGCGTCGCCGCAAGGCCGCCTAAGCGACACACAAACCTGACAAACAGGACAAGGGGCCGTTTCGCGGTCCCTTTTCTTTTGATCAGATGTTGCCACCTGCCGCCTGGCGCAACATCCAGATCATCCGCTGACATCTGAGCCGGAACAATGTGATGACCGCCCGACTGGTTTCGCCCGCCGAGGACAGCTTGTCGCTTCTGAGGATTTTCGGGGTGTGCACAATTGCACTGGCTGGCATGGCCAACCCACGGATCGCCCACCGCATGCGCGCGGCGGCGTTGGTGCCATGCAGCAGATATGCCTCTTGTGTCGTGCGCCGCCACTTGGCCTTGAGCGCGGGCCAATTCTGCCGGGACGGATGGCTGACACGAAAGTTGTCCCGGTAGATCAGGCTATAACCGCGCGCGACCGCGCGCATGGTCCATTCCCGATCTTCCGAGACACCGTTGATGAACCCGCCGATTGCATCGAACACATCGCGTCGGGTCAGCAGGTTGCCGGCGCCGGAAAATCCCTGAACCTCGATATACCTGCGGAAGTTGAATGCAAAAACAGCCTCGAACGCTTCTGCGCCGCTGCGCGGGGGTGGGGTTTCGTCAAAGACATCTACCCGGCCACCAATCAGATCGGCCTGATCCGCGACCTGACGCCCGACGCTCAACCAGTCCGGCGCGGGTACGCAATCGGCGTCAATGAAAAACAGTCGGGGCGCTCTGGTTTCTGCAACTCCGCGATTGCGGGCATGGGCCGCGCCCTTTTGGGTTTCCACCACGAAATGCACCTCGGGAAAGGCCTGGCGCATCGTATCCAGCGACACCGGAGAGTTGTTGTCAACGACAACGATTTCAGTTGCCGTCAGATCATTCTCTCTCAGGGCAAGAAGACATCGTTCCAGCCGGGGCAAATCGTTGTAATGGGGAATGATCACTGCATCGGCCGGGGCCGTATCAGTAGGATCCGTACTCATTGCCAAACGTTCCGCTGATGTATCGGCATTTGTTCAACACGATCCCCATGACGCTGGTCAGTTCCGCCAGTTGCTGTTCGGAAACGTCGATATGGTCGATGCTGGTCTCTTCGGCGGCCGCCAGAAGCAGGGCACAATCGACATTCCTGAGAAACCCGTGGCTGTCATCGCTCATCATCAGGGGGGGCGTGTCGAACAGAATGACGTCGGGTTTGTAATCCGCCTCAAGCTGTTCGAGAAATTCGATTGCCCGTCGGCTTTGCAAGATCTCCGCCGGATTGCGCGTGGGCGTGTAATTCAGCCCGAAGATCACGTTCTTGCCATACCGCAGCGCATGTTCGTGAAACGGCACCGACCCCTGAATGACGTCGGCCATACTGTGGTTGCCGGTTTGCTTCAGAATCTCGGCCAGCCCCCTGCGCCGCATGTCGAAATCGATCACGATCGTCCGCAGATCTTCCTGCCGCCCCAGGCTGAACGCCAGGTTGGCCGTCGTCGTGCTTTTGCCGCACCCGCTGTACGGGGAGGTCAATGCCACCCTGCGCCATTTGTTGGACAAGATCTGCTGCAGCATCTTGGTCCGCAACATGTCATAGGGGGTGGCGTCTCCGCCGCCAGCAAGCGATGCAAGCCGGTTGCGCACTGCAAGTTTGGGGTCGATCTGTATCTCGGGCACGCTTTGCCACCGGGCGTCACAAGCGTCTTCTGACGGGGCGTGACGGGGCGGTTGTTCCATGACCGGCGGCGGGCTTTCGCGGCTCTGCCGTTCCTCGCGCGCCTTTTGAATCGCTTTCTGAAGACGGTCCATCACACATTCACCAAATCAATCGAAACAATACTCACCAGTATGTCTCCAGTTTATCCATCACTCTCTCGGTAATAAGATCGAGGGGCAGGTAATAGGTATGCACCGCCCAGACCCCGGCTGGCACTCCGATTAGAATAGCCAGTATGATCCCACCCCATACCGCGCGCTGCATCAACACTTCACCGCGTGATGGAGCATAGGGAATAGTGGCGATCGGCCAGACCTCAAGCTTGTTGATCAGGTCTTCGGGCCGACGCACGGACCGATTCAGGACCTCCAGCAAAACCACCAGCCCCAGCCCCAGCAGGATACCAAAGGCCGATCCCCCTCCGGCAATCATCAGGCGGTTGGGTTTCGAAGGCTCGCTTGGCGTAGAGGGATGCTCAATGACGGAAATACGTTGCCCTTGGGACGTGACCTCAATCCGTTCCCCGGTCGAGGCTGCGGCCAGACGGCTGACTGCGGCATTGTACTGGGTTTGGATGTTGTCATGTTCGCGCTGCAGTTCAGATAGTGTGATGGCATTGGCCGGCGTCTGATCGATGGTCAACGTCAGAGCGTTAAGACGGTCTTCCATAACCCGTTTCTGATCCTCTAACGCCGAAATCTGCGAGTCGACCTGGGCCAGTTGCAGATCAAGGGCCGAGTTGCCTGTTTGTACATCAACCGGGGCTGGGTTTGTTGCCTGTTCGGCGGCAACCACTTCCTCGAGCTTTTCGATCCGGGCTTGCAACAGCTTAATCTGAGGGTTGTTTTCGGAATAAATCACACGCTGATTATCCAGTTGATTCCGCAACTGGCTCAGCTGTTGTTGCGCAGGGGACAGGTTCTGCTGGGAGACCCCGACAACCTGACCGGTTGAACTGAAGATATTCACCAGCTTTTCGCGCTGCGCTTTGAGCGAAAAGATCTGTTGGTCTGTTTGTTCAAGATTGGTCTGCAATGCCCCCTGCTGCGCCAGCCGAAATTGCAGGCTGTCGGGCAAGGCGCTGGAGTTTTCATTCTTGAACTCAAGGATACGGGCACTGCGCCGGCTCAACTCGTCGCTCAGCCGTTCTACTTCGAGCTCGAAGAAAGCCAGGGTATCTGTGGCCCGTTCCTTGCGATAGGTGACATCCAGCTTCTGGATTTCCGTCAGGTATCTGTTCAACACACCTGCCGCAATCTGGCCACTGCGCGCCTCGAAGGTGATTGTCATCAGATTGGCCTGATTGAGACCCCCGGTGATCCAGATCGAGGTGCTCTTGCGCATGGCGTTGACGATCTGATCGGGGGTTGCCTCGTCCTGATCGGGCAGAACCTCAAATTCATGGGCGATATCAAGAAGGACCGGCCGGGTCAGCAGGCGCTGTTCGATGATCTGCAGTTGCTCTGCTGCAGGTGTGGTCACAGTACTCGCGGCCAGGCTGCCTGGAATCTGGGGCGATTCCACGATCAGGCGCATCTGAGACAGGTAGGTCGGGGGCAGCGCCCGTGCTATGATGATCGATGCCACAGAGACAATGAGCGCGACGATCAGAAAATACGGAAACCGCCTCAGGAAAATGGAAAAGTAATAGCGAACCGGGCCCATATCAGACTGTCAGCTCCTTCTCGAGTGAGTTTCCGCCAAAGAACACGCCATCTTTGACCACTTGCTCCACAACCTCTTCATCCACTTTCTCGGCCTCATTCGTCCAGGCATAAAGCAGGGCAAAGTCGCAGAACTGATTTACAAGTCGCGGAACACCGCGCGTTTGTGTGAAAATCTGCTTGCAGGCCTCTTCGGTGAACTCATCGCCTGAACCGCCAGCCGTTTTCATCCTATGTCTGATATAGGCTTTGACCGAAGACTCATCCATCCGTTCAAGATGAAAACTTGCGGCAACGCGCTGTGTCAGCTGGCGCATCTTGGGATCAAGAACCATGTCGCGCAATTCAGGCTGACCAACCAGAACAAGCTGAATCAGCTCATCCGTATTCGAGTTGATATTGGTCAGCATCCGGATTTCTTCCAACCCTTCGACGGTCAGGTTCTGCGCTTCGTCAAAGATCAGAACCACCCGCCGGCCCTCGGCATATTCCGCGACCAGGAAATCCTGCAGCGCCCGGAATATCTGTACATAGCTTGCATCCGCCTCGATCGGCAGACCCAGCGCGTGCAGGACCCATTGCAGCAGCTCTCCGCGACCGCCCTGCGCATTCGAGATCAGCCCAACCGTGATCGACTGCTCCATCTCGCTGAGGAGATGCTGTATCAGGGTGGTTTTCCCGGCCCCGATTTCCCCGGTCAGCACGGTGATGGGCGCACAACTCATGATGCCGAATTGCAGGACCGAGTAACCGCGCTTGTGCAGCGGCGACCAGTACATGAATCCGGGATCCGGAAGCAGCGTGAAGGGCCGTCGGTCAAGCCCGAAATAATCTAGATAAAACCCGTCGCTGGACGCCATTGCACCTCGGTTGCCTTCTGCCTTGTCAAACCTCGTACTGGCCCCCTGGAGATTATCCAAACTCATACTCTGAACCACCAGAAATCCCTTACACAACGAACACATCACATAAACAAAAAGTACTTGGGTACTAGTTTGTCACAAAATCAAGATAGCAGGCACCACTAAACTGCACACGCGGTGAATTGACCTTCCCGCTTTCTCAATCTGAAGTGATCGGTGCGATTGTTTCCGTTGTGTCCTTATTAGGTTGACCAAAAAAGAGGCGACCAGAACCTGATGTGATCACACATTAAAAAAGATTCTAAGGGCGGAAATCAAACCTAAAGGGTGAAATTTTCGCTCATTGTGTCCCAAGGGGAAACGAAAGTTCATGAATTTGCGGCCAATCAGCTGATCGCATCTTCACGATACTGTAAAAAAGAACCTGTATTCAGCGACCAGAGAACACGTTCGCCAGCATTAATGTTTTGCAAGGCAGGTGGAATTTGTTAACAGTTGGATACGGGAAAGCGGCCTCGCAAGTGAGTAAGTGCAGGGTCGAAGTGGTATAAAAATATAAGATTTTAAATATATGTGGTTGAGGTCGAGCGTGTTCGGTTCGTAAGTTTGGTGAGTGGTTCGTGAGTAATTGTGTGTGTTGGGGGTTTAAATAGTGACAAGTCATTCGAAAGAAGTGGCCAACGCTGGCGCGGGCTACTCCGGTATTTCTGTTGTACCCACTCCGTTGCCGTGTCGAGGGGTGTACAGAAGTGTGGGCAAGCGTCTTTTTGACATTGCGTTCGCTTTGCTCGCAGCACCTTTCGTTGTGCCTTTTGTTCTTATGCTGGCCGCATTTTTGGCATTCCAGGGCGTGACTCCGTTTTATCGGCAGGAACGGCTGGGCAAGAACGGCAAGGCGTTCAAGATGATCAAGCTACGCACAATGGTGCATGACGCCGAAAATGTGCTGCAAGAACATCTGAAAGAAAACCCTGAAGCCCGTGAGGAATGGAATCGCGACCAGAAACTGCGGAATGATCCGCGCATCATCAAGTTCGGGACATTCCTGCGCAAATCCTCGATGGATGAGTTGCCGCAATTCTGGAATGTTTTCGTTGGCGAAATGTCCGTGGTTGGCCCCCGCCCCATGATGGTTTGCCAGAAAGAGCTTTATCCAAACAACATGTACTACAGAATGCGCCCTGGTATTACCGGCTCATGGCAGGTCTCCAACCGGAACAACTCGACATTCGCCGAGCGCGCGCAGCATGATGTGGAATACTGGAAGGATATGTCGCTCAAGACGGACATGCATATCCTGTTTCGGACAATTTTTGCGGTTCTGCGCGGGACCGGTTGCTGAAACGGTCATTTTGTAGCCTTTTGGGGTGGCTGTATCCTTGTTGCGCCCAGATCGTGTGGAAACCTACCCATGAACCAGTCCGTCTTTTCCCATCTCCCACGTCTTGCATCGCTTCTGTGTGCTGCGTTCCTGTTCCTGAGTGCCTGTGACACCGCTGAAGAGCGGGCCGAGAAACATTATCAGGCCGGGCTGGCCTTGCTGGAAGAGGGCGACGTCGAGCGCGCTCTGGTCGAATTCCGCAACGTCTTCAAACTGAACGGCCAGCACAAAGAGGCGCGCCTGACCTATGCCCGGCTTGAGCGTGATCGAGAGAACATCCCTGTCGCATTCGGCCAGTACCTGTTGTTGGTCGAACAATACCCGGACAATTTCGAAAGCCACTTCGCACTGGCCGAGATGGCGTTTGACTTGGGCAACTGGGACGCTGTCAGACGCCATGGTGCGATAGCCGCCGAACTGGAACCCGACAATATAGAGGTCGAGTCCATCAATAACAGCCTGGCCTATACCGACTCGATCCGTAACGGGGATGTGGCCAGAACGGATTCCATCATTCGGACCGCACGCGAAATGATCGACCAAAAACCCGATCTGATGAGCGCGCGGAAAATCGTGATCGACTGGCTTGTCCGCAACGAGCTCTGGGATGATGCGGTCGACGAGATTGATGCCACACTGGCCGTAGTGCCGAAGCAGGACAATCTGTACGCGATCCGACTGCGTGCCCTACAGGCTCAGAACAAACACGAAGAGATAGCGTTGCAGCTCAAAGGCATGCTTCAGCTTTACCCCGAGGATGAGGGCGTCGAGGCGATGCTGGTTCAGCATTACATCGACTGGAACGAGCTGGATGCGGCTGAGGATATTCTGCGCGGGAAGATCGACCCTCAGGCCGAAGATCACATGCCAACTCAACGCCTTATTGCATTCCTGAACGACCATCGCGGTCCCCAAGCCGCTATCAACGAAATTGATGCAATCATCGCGCAGGATAGTACAAACGCCGCAAAGCTCCGCGCATGGCGGGCCACTTTGAAATTTCACAGCGGGGACACGCAAACCGCGCTTTCTGAAATGCGCAATCTTCTGGCAGATGCAGAGCGAACCGCACAAACCCGGGAAAACGAAGTAGAATTCGCCCGGATGCTGTTCAGCGAGGGAAAATCTGAAGAAGCTCGTGCTTTGGTCGAAAAGATACTTGAAGAAGATCCGAAACAGGTGGGGGCGCTCAAGTTCAAGGCTGCCTGGCTGATTGAGGACAATCAGACCGGTGATGCGATTATCCTGCTGCGCGAAGCCCTGAGCCAGACCCCCCGCGATCCGCAATTGATGACCCTTATGGCCAATGCTCACGAGCGCAACGGCGATCGCGAACTGATGGGCGAAATGCTTGCCCTGGCTGCGGAGATGTCCCAGAACGCAGGAACCGAGGCTGCGCGCTATGGTCAATATCTGCTGTCAAAAAATGACTTGGAAATTGCCCAGAGCGTGTTGCTGGATGCCTTGCGCAAAAGCCCGCAAAATCCGGACCTGCTGTCTCTGCTTGCCCAAACCTATATGCGTCAGCAGGATTGGGACCGCCTTGAAGCTGTTCTGAAGTCGCTCGAAGCGCTGACAGACCCCAACGCGCAACGCCTTTCGAACGAGCTCAGGGCATACATGCTGGCCTCCCAGAACCGCTCTGACGACCTGATGGAATTTCTCAACGAATTGGCCGCAGATCCCCAATTCGGCTTGCCCGCTGATATCGCGGTTATCCGACTGATGCTGGCTCAGGACAAACACGAAGAAGCCTTTGCCCGGATCGATCAGAAACTTACGGAAACCCCGGATTCCCTGCCATTGCGCTTTGTAAAGGCACGTGCGCTGGCGGAAGAAGGGGAACTTGACAAGGCCGAACAGATTTATCGCGCGATCATCGATGAGCGCCCTGACATAACACGAGCATGGGTCGCGCTTCACATGCTGGAAGCCGAGCGTGGCAATATCGAAAAAGCCCAGGATGTCCTGGCCGAGGCACTGATTGCCCTGCCCGAAAATCCCGATCTGCTATTTGTGCAGGCAGCGCTTCACGAACAGGCCGGCGATATGGAGCAGGCCATTGCCGTTTACGAAAAGCTCTACCCCCTCAGTGGCCAGTCGATTTTGGTTGCCAACAACCTTGCCAGCCTGCTGACAACCCAGCGCAACGATGCCGAAAGCCTGCAACGAGCGCATGTTTTGGCGCAGCGTCTGCGGGGCACGCAAGAGCCCGCCTTTCAAGATACCTATGGCTGGGTGGCGTATCAGGTCGGCAACTATGAAGAGGCCGTCCAGTACCTGGAATCTGCGGCACAGGTTTTCTCTGGGCATCCTCTGGTCTTGTACCATCTGGGCAAAACATACGCCGCTCTGGACCGGCACGAAGAAGCTTTGCGCAGTTTTCGTGCAGCTGAAGCGACCGGGGCAGCCTCGGCTGAGATTGCCTCATCCATAGAGGCCGAGATCGAACGGCTGGTCACGATGAGCAACGCAGGTCAGTAAGCGCACAGAGTGCACGCGCGCCGCCGCTGCATTTCTGCCGCATCTTGTATGTATCAGACTCCCTGCTGATTGTTTTGCAGCTTGTGGGAAGGCATAAGTAGGAAAAAGTGAGAGATTTGAATATGCGTACAGTCATCGGGTCCTTGACCGCACTTGTCATTACCATGATCGTGGCCACCGCATCATGGGCGCAATCCTATCAAATCCAACCGGGTGATGCGCTGCAGGTTGAAGTTCTCGAAGACCCCACCCTGAATCGGACCATTCTGGTTCTGCCGGACGGGTCCATCAACTTTCCGCTTGCCGGCTCGGTCCGTGCGGCCGGTCAGTCGACCAGCGGATTAAGCGCGTCGCTCTCATCGGCGTTGGCCTCGAATTTCAATACGCCGCCGACAGTCTTTATTTCAGTGGCGTCGCTGGCTCCGCCGCCGCTTCTGGGCGGACAGGCCGCATCCGGACCAACCATCGATGTTTTCATCATGGGTGAGGTCAATGTGCCCGGCAAGCATCTGGCAACCGAAGGCACAACAATTCTCCAGGTTTTGGCTCAGGCCGGTGGCCTGACCAATTTCGCGGCTCGCAAGCGCATCGAATTGCGCCGGGCTGACAGTAAAACAGGCGTGATGAGAAAATACACCTATAACTACAAAGGCTCGGGCGGTGGCATCCAAGGCAATACAGTGCTTAGACCCGGAGACGTTGTTGTCGTACCAGCACGCCGCTTGTTCGAATAGGGGCTGATACAGGTGGGGAAATCCAGGAGCAGGCTGTCCACCATTCTGGGGGGCGGGATCGCTGTCATAAGTTCGTTTACACCAGCTGTCGGGCAGCAGGCCTCGACACAGCAAACGACTGCGCAGCAAACACAAACCTCGACACAGCAAACATCCGTGCAGCAGACAACCGTCGCACCGACGGTTGTGCAGCAGACACCCAGCCAGCAACTGATCGCACAACGGGCACAGCGAAACCCGGCCCGAAGGGTCGGCCTGCCGACCGGTCAGCAGATTGGGACCGGGACCGGCCTGAGTGTGACCCTGGATTATCTCTCGTCGCTCAGACATGACAGCAATCTTCGCCTGACCGATCCTTCGCTTGGGTCCACGACCTGGTGGGAGAATACGCTGGCATTGGGTATTCTGAAGCAGACCTCGGATTCGAGATTGGCTCTTGACCTTTCCGGACTGTACCGGATCGCCAATGAGCCGATTATCGGGACGGATTCCAGCTTTGCGGACCCGTCTGCCCGCCTGTCGTATCAGCGGTCGCGCCAGAACAGCCAGCTTGACCTGCTATTGGATTACCGCGAACAGGATCTGGCTTTTAATCGTTCACTGACCGACACCAATCTGGATGGCAGAATTGATGCCGCCGATGTGACCGGAACCATCGGGGATCAGGTCAACTCCTTGGGCAACCTGAATTGGCAAACCGGCCTGAATGATCCAATCGGGTTCCAATTCATCTACAGCTATAGCGAACGCACTTATACAAACACAATCGATCCGAACCTGTTCGACAACAAGTCAAGCAATTACACGGCGATCACGACATTGCGGGTGTCACCGGTTTTTCAGGCCAACTTGCGTCTCGGCTACACTGATTTCTCTGCAGAAGACAACGTGCGAACCGATGAGCAAACAACGGTTGTGACAGTTGGCGGAACCTATGACGTATCCCCTGTCACCACCGTCAGTGCGAATATCGGTTACAGTCAGGTGGATGACACGCAGCGCACAACCAATACCAACACCGTAACCGAGGATTTCGTCTGGGATTTCGCATGGAGCAAAACCCTGCCAGACGGCTCGGCGGATTTTCAGATTGACCAGACATTCGGGGTTAATGGGTCACGGATAAACGCAACGGCCGGCCGCAGTTTTCAGCGCGCCAACGGCGTGTTGAGCTTCAACGTGGGCCTGACCAGAGGACCATTCGACGAAGTCACACCGATCGGGCAGCTCGACTACAGCTATCAGCTGGCCAGTTCCCGGATCGGGGCAACGGTGCAACGCCGGGTCGGCACCAGTACGCAGAGCATAGAAACACGCGAAACACTGGTGTTTCTGACATATGACTATTTCATCAACCCGGTATCGGGGCTGTCTTTCAGTATCGATTACATCGACCAGGAAGACGAGGGAACCGGTCAACCCAACCCGCGCCAGCGCGGTACGTTCAGTGCGTCCTATACACGGGCGGTCACGAAAGACTGGGCCGTAAACGTGGGGTACCAATATGAAATGGACGATCAGAACGGCTTTAAGGCAACTTCAAACTCGGTCTTTCTGACTTTGGGCCGGCGCTTTTCTCTCAAACCCTGACGTTCATTCACGCGGTTCATGATATCGACAATCAGGACATCCCGCGCCCAATGTCCCGAAAACGGATCAAAATAGCGGGAGCTTGAGCCGTCATAATTTCAGGCCGCACCTTATTGTGCATGATGGACCGTGATGCATCACCTCGATTCGAAAAACAGCCGCAGTAATATCCTTGAAGCGGCCAGAAGAGGCTTGCCGGTCATGAACACCGTCGGGCTGTTCTGGTTTGTCCTGCTGCTGCTTGGATCGGTACCCGTCTTCTGGATCGGGATCGTGTCTCTGGGCGCCGCCTGGAGCACCCCCGAATACAGCCATGGCCCGCTGATCCCGATCATCTCGCTGTATCTGTTCCTGCGTGAATTGCGGGATATGCCGCCCCCCAACCCGGTTGTGCATGATCGCTGGCCGGGCGTGCTTGTGATTGCCGTGGCCCTGATCATCGCCATTCTGGGCAACCTGGCCCGTATTCCCGATATCGTCACCTATGCCATGATCATCTGGGTGGGCGGCGTCATGCTGACCGTGTTCGGCTGGCAACGGGGCAAATACCACCAGCTGCCCGTGCTGCATCTGGTGTTCATGCTGCCGCTGCCGCAGTTCGTCTATTGGAAGCTCACGATCTTCCTGCAATGGATTTCGTCCGAGCTGGGCGTCTGGTTCGTGCAGATGGCCGGTGTTTCGGTTTTCATCGAAGGCAACATCATCGATCTGGGGGTCTACAAACTGCAGGTGGCCGAGGCCTGTTCCGGGCTGCGCTATCTGTTCCCGATCCTGAGCTTCTCGTATCTCTTTGCCCTGCTTTACCGTGGCCCGATCTGGCACAAGGTGGTTTTGCTGGTTTCGGCGGCCCCTCTGACCGTGCTGATGAACTCGATCCGCATTGGCGTGATCGGCGTGCTGGTCAATCAGCACGGCATCGAGCAGGCTGAAGGCTTCATGCATTTCTTTGAAGGCTGGATCATCTTCCTGCTCTGCGTCGCCATTCTGTTCTTGATGGCCATCGGCTTGCAGCGCCTGGCGCCGAATCCGCAACCCTTTGCCGAGACCATTGATCTGGATACCCAGGGGCTGGGTTCTGTTGCCTTGCGTATCTTTGGCATTCGCGCATCGGTGGCGCTGGCGGTTGCGGCCCTTCTGACGCTTGCGGTTTCAACCGCCTGGACTCTGCGGCCCGCTTCCGAAGTGCGGCCTGTGGAACGTGACCCGTTTGTTCTCTATCCACGGCAGCTTGGCCCCTGGTCCGGGTCGCCCACCACGTTGGATCCACAGGTTGAACAGGTTCTGGGGGCCAGCGATTACCTCAATGCCACCTATATCAATACCGGATCGGGCGACTTCGTGAACATGTTCGTGGCCTTTTACGACAAGCAGACCGACGGCGACGGCATCCATTCGCCCGAAGTGTGCCTGCCGGTGGGCGGCTGGGAAATCTTCAGCCTTGAACCTTATGAGATCAACCCGGGCAACACGCCTTATGGCAGCTTTACGGTCAACCGCGCCGTGATCCAGAAAGAGCTGTCAAAACAGCTGGTCTATTACTGGTTCGAGCAGCGCGGCAAGCGTATGGTCAATGATTTCCGCGCCAAGATGAGCGTCATTCAGGACGGCTTCACCATGGGGCGCACCGATGGCGCTCTGGTCCGGTTTGTGACCCCCATCCTGCCCGGTGAAACCGAAGCGGATGCGGATGCAAGGTTGCAACGTTTCATGGAGCCAAGCCTGAACCGCCTGCCCCGCTTTGTACCGTTTTGAGGAGGGACCGGACAACACGCAATCAGAGCATTCCCCGCAACACCGTGTGTCGTAAAACAGGGCACGCCGATTCAAATGATTGCGGCACGACAAAAAATGCATGATGACGTGCTTCTGACAGTAAGGGATCAGGTTTTTAGTTTTTAAGTGTATGGTTAGAAATGTGCCCGCGGCAGAAATGAATATTGCTCCTCAAAGCCGTTCTTTGCGTCCAGTTCTGGCGCTGACCCTCTTGGTCAGCCTTGTTCCGCTCTGCGTGACGCCAATTCTTCCGCTGACGGATTTCTATGCCCATATCGCACGCTACTACATTCTGGCCAGACTGCCGGATTTTGACGTATTGCAGGAAAACTACGAAGCCGCCTGGCAACTGCTGCCCAATCTCGGGCTGGATGTTCTGGGCACAGGCATCATGAAAGTGCTGCCCCCGCTTTTGGGTGCCAAGCTGATCGCCGGTCTGATCATTGCGGCCCCGTTCGCGGGTATTCTGTATCTGTCACGTGTTCTGCACGGTCACCTCCCGGTGCTCAGCGTGCTGCTGGCCGGTCTGGTCGCGTATAACCACATCCTGATCTGGGGTTTTTCGAATTTTCTGCTTGGGTTGGGGGTTCTGCTGGGCGCAACCGGCTATTGGATTGCGGCACAGAACCGCCCCGTCCGGCAACTGGCTGTCACGGCCTGTCTGGGGCTGATCCTGTTTTTCATTCACGGGCTGGCCTTTGCGTTGTGGGGCCTGCTACTGAGTATGGTCGAGCTGTCCCTCGCCCTATCATCGGGCAACATGGGCCCCCGTGTACTGATCCGCAGGGCCGCCCGACTGGCCCTGATCGCCGTTGCGCCGGCTTTATTGTTCATCCAGACAAAAACTGCAGGAGGCGGAGTCATCACGCCAGTGACCAACCTTCTGGCTCATGCCGAGCAAGGCACCTTATGGCGTCGGCTGGGCACCGAAGCCTATCTGAGAATGGATGGCATTCTGCGTGTTGCCGACTCGACATGGCGCAATTTTGACTGGGGCTTTGGCCTGGTTCTATGGGGCCTTCTGATCGGTGGCCTTTTGGCCGGGATATTGCAGATCGACAGGCGTATGAAACTTGCCGCAGCGGTGTGCGGGGTGCTGGTCCTGCTCATGCCCCCGAACCTGTTCGGTGTCGGACATCTGAGCGAACGTATTCCGCTTTTGATGTTGGCGCTTTTGGCGGCAAGCCTGTCCCTGAACCCCGACGCTAAACCTATTTCACGCCGGGCTGCCGTTGCGTCGATCGCCGGGCTGCTTCTGGTGCGGAACCTGATGCTGACCGTTGGATGGTATCAGGATGGCAAGATCTACAGCGCATATCTTGATGCGCTGAGCCGCCACGATACGCGTACCCTGGGGGCCGGGGTTTATATTGAAGACGCCCGGGACGCATGGGTCTTCAAGCCCAGTTGCAGGCCCCTGTCCTTTCTCATGATTTTCAACGGCACCGCCGTTCCAACCTTTGCCAACCCCACCCAACAACCGCTGCGCATCACCGGAGCGCTCACCCATGTGCAAAGCACAGTTCAGAAAATCGTGTTGGAGGCCAATCACACGCTGCCATCGGCCTTGAATGCATTGTCGAACGCCAAAGCCGATACAATCGTGACATGTTCCACGGAATCGTTTCCGCCACAGGTTCAGGGTTTCGAGATACTTGCAGCAACTGAACCGTGGATATTGTATCAAAGGATAACTTCCAAATAATTGCGGACCCATATGTTTATGCCACCAACCCAGAGGACTCGCGGATGAAAGACCAGGATGCGCATGCTGCCTCGGGCGATCCTGCGCGCTGCTATATCGCGGACCGGGCAGACGGGCGGGACAACAATTTCAACCTGATCCGGATTCTTGCCGCCAGCGGCGTGCTTGTATCGCACGCCTATCCGCTCAGTTGGGGTGGCGCGGTTGGTCAACCGTTTGAAACTGCTCTTCACGGGCTGTCCCTGGGCATGGTGTGCGTATGGATCTTCTTCGCCATTTCAGGATTCTTCATCACACGCAGCTTCGATAGAAAACGGTCTGCCAGTTCATTTCTGATCGCCCGCGCGCTGCGTCTGTTTCCGGCACTTGCGGTCGTGACAGGGATTACCCTTCTGGTTGCCGGGTTCATACTGACACAGGCCCCTGCATCCGTTTTCTGGGCGCAGGCCGGGGAATTTTTTGTGCGCAACATGTTGCTGTTCAAGATTCAATACGTGTTGCCCGGCGTGTTTGAATCCAACCCTTACGGCCCGGCAGTCAACGGCTCACTCTGGTCACTGTCTTACGAGGTCACCTGCTATATCGGTGTATTGATCTGCGGCATCCTCGGCATTCTGGGTCGGAAGAAAATCTTTGCGGTTGTTACCCTGCTGTTCCTAGTCGTCTATGCGGTGGCCATGGTGACCGATCTGAACCCGCGCATCGAGCAGCTCACCCGGCTTGGCCTCCCCTTTCTCACGGGGATGGTCTTTTATATCTGGCGCCAGCACATCCCGCTGTCCCCGATCCTCTTCATCACGGCAACGGCGCTGTCCATTGTGGCCTGGTTCACACCGCTGTTTCTGCCGGTATTTGCCGTCTGCCTGTCATATATGGTGTTTTTCTTGGGTTACGCGAAAACGCCTCTGCTGCTGCACTACAACAAGCTGGGCGACTATTCCTACGGGGTCTACATTTATGCCTTTCCCATCCAGCAGTTGGTGGCGCAGGCCGGGGTCACCACCCCCATCGTCAACATGGCCATATCATTTCCACTAACGATGATCTGCGCGATGCTGTCATGGCATTATGTTGAGGCCCCAGCCATGCAATTGCGGCACCGGAAGGCTCAAAAGCCCCTGAAGACGAAACAAGCTGCTGAATAGCAGACCTTACCCCTTCCAGATCCGCTGATACGCCGCGATTAGCGCGGGCACCTGATGCGGCCAAGCCATCTCGGACTCGACCCGGGCACGCCCATAGCGGCCCATGGCGGCGCGACGTTCGTCATCGGCCAGCAAGTCGGTGATCTTGTCGGCCATATCCACCGGATCGTTGGCCTTGGCGTAAAGCGAGGCCTCCTGCGCCGAGAACCGCCCTTCGGTCACGTCGAACTGAACGATGGGTTTTTCGAAGGCCATGTATTCGAGGATCTTGTTCATGGTGGATTTGTCGTTCATCTCGTTCACCCGATCCGGGTTCACGCAGACATCGGCGGTTGACAGGATCTCGAACAGATCCCGATCCGGGGCACGGCCGGTGAAGGTGACATAGTCCGACAGGCCCATTTCAGCAGATTGTTCACGCAGCTTGTCCAGGCTGGGACCCCCGCCCACAAGGCAGAACTGGATATCGTCGCGGCCCTGAACCTTGACCAGATGCGCCACGGATTCCAGCAGCAGGTCGATCCCTTCCTGATCACCCATGACGCCGACATAACCCACCATGTATTTCCGCCCGTTGCGCCAGGCCGGGTTCGGCGGCAGGTGCTGCAGCCGACTCAGATCAGGGCCGGACCGGACGATAAACACATCCTCGGGCGCCATGCCGCCGCGTTCGATGGCGATCTTGCGATAGCTTTCATTGGTGGCAATCGACACCCGGGCCGAGGCGAAGGTCAGCCGCTCGAACGTCTTCATCAGCTTCCAGAAAAAGCCGCGCTTGTCGAACTTGGCCTCGTAAAGCTCGGGGTTGATGTCGTGGTGATCGAACAGATAGCGCACGCCAAACAGCTTGAAGGGCAGCGCCACCAGAAAGATCAGATCGGGCGGGTTGCAGCCATGGATGACGTGAAAGCCGCGGGTGAATTTGATCTTCAGCGACAGCCAGCTTTCCCAGAACAGCGCCGCGCCATATTCCAGTAGATACCCCAGCGCCCCGCTGGCATCCAGCGGCAGCGGGTGGCGATAGACCTTGATGCCTTCATCTTCCCACACGCGTTCCTCATGGCCCTTGCCGGTGGGGCAGATGACCGAGACCAACGCGCCGGCCGCGGCCAGCGTGCGCGCCTCCATCCAGACGCGGCGGTCAAAGGGGACGGGGAGGTTTTCCACCACGATCAGAACCTTGAGGCCCTTCAGGGGCTGGCTCTGGCGCAGCTCTTCGAACGAAATCGGCTGAACGGCGGGCACAGGGCTAGTCATATTCATAGGTTCTTACCACCTCTGCATCACCCAGGTTCAGATCATTCACGATCCGGTTTGAACCGACCACCAGATCCCAGGGCCCGGCCTCGGCCGTGGCGCGGTCCACCAGCAGGCTGCCCACGTTGGGCAGGTGGGTAAAGGCATAACCAAGGTTCTGCCCCCGCAGATCGGCCGGTTTGATCGCAGGATCATAGACCGACAGCTGATAGCCCGCCTGCAACAGCCGCCGGGCGATATCGACATTGGGGCTTTCCCGCAGATCATCGGTTCCGGCCTTGAAGGCCAGCCCGGCCATCAGCACCCGGCCCCCTTCGGGCAGCCGCGCCATGATATCCTGCGCCTGATAGGTTTTATGCGCCTGATTGGTCTGCAACAGGCTGTCGATCAGATGGGTATGCGCCCCCACCTCACCGGCAATATGCTGCAACGCACGCACATCCTTGGGCAGGCACGAGCCCCCGAACGCGCCCCCCGGGCGGGTGTAATAGGCCGAGATGTTCAGCTTGGTGTCCGAGACGAAAATCTCGTGCATGGTTTTGGCCGACACGCCCATGCTGTGACAGATGCGGCCTACCTCATTGGCAAAGGCCACCTTGGTCGCGTGCCAGGTGTTGTCGACGAATTTGGTGATCTCGGCCTCTTCAAAGGCGGTATAGAACACCGGCGCGTCCAGGCCTTCGTGCATTTCGTCCATCACCGCCGAGCGGTTGCCATCGGCCGTGCCGACAACGATCTTGGGCGGGTTGAAGAAATCATCCACCGCCGAAGCCTCGCGCAGGAATTCGGGGTTATAGACAATCTCGATCGCCTGACCCATCCGATCGCCCAGATAGCTGTGAAAGATCGGCTCAATCAGCTGGCGCACCGTGCCCGGCCGGAAGGTGGACCGATAGGCCACGGTCAGCGGTCGCGCGCGGTCGGGCGAGACGGCTTTGGCAATCTGCCGCGTCACCTCGGCCACGAAATTCATGTTGTGCGAGCCGTCAGTGGAACTGGGCGTGCCGACGCAAACGATGGCCAGATCCACATCCGACAGGTCGGGGATTTCAACCGTGGCGCGGATCAGGTTCTTGCCCAATGCCTCGGTCAGCAGCTCGGCCACCTTGGGTTCCTTGATCGGAGGCTGCCCGGCATTGATTTCCGAGACCTTGTCGGCATTCACATCGACGCCGATCACCTCATGCCCCTCACGGGTCAGACAGCATGCTGCCGTGAACCCCACATAACCCAGACCAAAAATCGCAATCTTCATACCATTACACCGTTTTGAACCCCGGCTTCCGGGCACTGGCCGCCACCGGACACATATCAGGCATCACATACTTGACGCGCTTGCCCATGAGGAGCCTGATCTGAGACACTGGGCCAGAAATTCTCCTTGAAACAGCAGATAACTTTCGGACACTAGACCCGCAGGTATCACCGAGTATGAAACAACCTTCTGACATTGAAAGAAAATCATGTGATTTCGACATAAAAAAGCGCGGTTTTCCTTGAGTAACAGCGACCCCGCCCAATTGCCAGAACGGCACTTCTCTATCCGGTTGGAATACTTGAGAGAGGAGATAAAAAGGAAACACTAACCCGTTATTCTGTTGTTTGTTTTGAATGTGGAAAGACAAAGCTGTTGAAGCCTTCGCCTAAATCCGAACCGACCGGTGCCGCAGTCCCGCGCGGCTCACCCCTTGTCGTCGGGGCCGCAGCACTGTTTGCGTCGGGTGTTTTCAGCCAGATTCTTGGCCTGCTGACACTTATCGTCACTGCCCGCCTGCTGACCCCGACGGATTTCGGTGTAATCGCCTATTTCGTCATCGCAGTGGCCTTGCTTGAAATCGCGCAGCGGGCGATTTCCATGACCCTGATCCGGCAACCCGAGGTAACCGAAGCGCACCTCAATACAGTTTTCACGATGCAGCTGCTGCTGGGTACTTCCGCCGCTGGTCTGATCTGGATCAGTGCACCCCTGATGGGGTTTCTGGGCTTGCCTGCCCTGACCGAGCTGATACCCGCCTTATGTCTGATCGCCATCGTCAGTTCACTCAAAAGCACACGGTTTCCCTTGCTGGAAAGGGATCTCAGGTTTGGATTCGTGGCTGGTGAAGAAGCCATCAGCCGCATCACATATACGTTGTTCGCAGTATGCCTTGCCTGGTTCTGGCGCGATTTCTGGGCCATTGTGGCAGCCAATTTCCTGACCCAGGTCGCACGCGTCATCTGGTCCTTTTCCGTCGCGCCGATGCGGCCCCGGCTGACGCTCAGATGCTGGCATGACTGTATCGACGTATCATCATGGTCACTGGGCGCACAGATCACGCAATTCCTGACGACCAACATGCCGCAAATCATTATCGGAGCCACGTTGGGGCTGGCGGATGCGGGTATTTTCAGAATCGGCTTTCGCCTTGTGTCACTGTTCACCAGCCAGGTCATCGGGCCACTTGAGCGGGTGATCTATCCCGGGCTCGCCAGCATCTCCAGAACTCAGGGCAACGACCGCGAAGCCTTTGAACAGGCCAATGCCATTCTGCTGGGCATCATCATTCCCGTCAGTGTCGGAATGGCGCTGGTTGCAAATCACCTGATCGTCGTAGTGGCCGGATATGAATGGCTGGCAGCCTCTCAGGTCATCTGGGTGCTCGCCCCGCTCAAGGCTATTGAAACGCTACAGGCCAATGTCCGTTCGGCAAGCTATGTGCAGGGCGACACGAAACGGCTGTTCCTGCGCAACAGTATCCTGCTGGTCGTAACAACCATACTGGTGCTGCTGGGATCCAACTATGGATTTGTGGGCGCGATCCTCGGATCCGGCGCAGCCAGCCTGTTCGCGATTGGCCTGGCGCTGGTCATGGCCAAGGATTTTGGAACCGGAGGGCTTCTTACACCCATTCTCATGGCCTGGCGCACCTTCGCCGCGGCCATCGCAATGGTCACCGCGGTTCTCATCGTCAGCAGCGCCTATGGCAGTGGCGACGCAATCGGCTGGGCTTACGATTCAGCCGAAGACCTGCCCCTGCTGCGCATCCGCTTTGCCGTCAAGGTCATCGTCGGCGTGTTCACCTATATCGCGACCCACCTGTTGCTTTGGCAGCTGTCAGGGCGCCCAAAGGGGTTTGAAAGCCTGACGCTCGAACTCGCATCGAAACTGCGCAACAGGATTGTCGCCAGGGTGTCCTGAGTCACACTCACCCCTGCAATGCCCGCTTCAGTTCCGAGACGATGTAATCGACATGCGCCTCGGAAAGATACTGGTGCAGCGGCAGTGACACGGCGTCATTCTTAAGCGCCATCGCTTCGGCCTGTCCGGTCCAGTCGAGATTACGGTTGAATCCCGCCCACCAAGGTGTTGCCCCGATCCCGCCGTGTTGCAAAGCCTGCACGACACGGTCGCGCTCCTCCACCAACACCGGCATGTTCAGCGGGCAGGTGTCGACCGTCAGCTCGGGCACAAGCATGCGCACACCCGCGACATCAGTCAGAAGTTCACGGTACCTTTCCCAGTTTGCCCGGCGCGTTGCGATGGCCTCGGATACGGAAAACGCCCGCAAGGGGCGGGCCGCAAACGCGCTCATACGGGTGCTGCGCAGAGCCGGATCAAAGTAGTAATGGCTTGGAATATCTTCCAGTTCTCTCTCAGGGCACATGTCCACGGGGATTTGTTCGCCGCCCCGCAACGCCTGCACCAGCCCTTTCAGGCGCGCTGTACCAAGTACATTGCCCAGCCCGGCCCGCAGCAGCATCTTGGTGACCATCTTGCGGGGGGGCGGGCGTGTAAACGGATGCTCAGCATGCAGATCCGGCGCGTTGATCACCAAGGCGCCGCCGCCCAAAACCGGAACAAACTTGTAAAAACAGAAGACCGAAACGTCACCCACCCGGCCTTCGGCGGGGGTCTGACCACTCAGCAGGCTCAGCGCGCAATCTTCGATCAACCGCAACCCGTGCCGGTCACACAGCGCCCGCAGCCCGGTCAGTGAGGGTTGGATCACGCCGAAGTAATGCGTCACGTAAATCGCCCGCGTGCGCTCCGTGATAAGCGGTGCAATGCGATCCGGATCAGCCAGTAAATTGTCCGAGACAGGATACAGCCGGACCGAAAGACCCGCGTCGATCAGCGGATCAACCTCTGAGCCGCAATTATAGGCTGGCACCAAAACCTCGTCCCCGGGCTGCAAGGCCAAAAGATCACAGGCCGCCCGGATCGCCACGCGGGTATTGAAACTCCAGAAAACCGGGCGTTTCCGAAACAGGGCCGTATATCCGCCTGCCGGGTCCCGGCGAAACAGATTGGCAAACTGCATGGGCGGGTCGCCGCAATAAAGCGCGGTCTCATGTGTGTCGCTGCTCATGCCACCCCCGCATTTCAGTACTGCCGCCAAGTCCGATGATGTGTCAGGCGGTATTCATTGCAGTGCCCAACCGGTGAAAACCCCGTTTTCAGGATATTGAGCCTGGAAGGTAAATTGTAATCCCGGCAATTGGTATAAAACCCGTCGATTCCCGCGGATATTTTGTTGGCAACAATCGTGTCCCAAAGCCGGCCCTGCAAATTTCTGCCGCGGTATTCTGGCAGGACATAAACATGCCAGAACAGCTCTTCTGTGTCGGTGAGGGGCACAAAGAAATCGCGGCTATGCGCGGCATCCCTAACCCAGGCCACCGCCTGGATGCGCCCCTCTTCCGTCAGCACCCAAAGCTGCCACCCGGCGTCCAGCCATTCCAGCATTCCCCAGTCATGCGCCGCCTCAGGGTCCGTCAGGCTGGCCAGTTCGTCACTGGTAAGGTCTTCGCGTGATCGAATTTCCCGCACCTGTTGCACGTCCTGCCCGGCTTGTGAGTGGGCAGCGCAACTGGTCGCACCAAGCCGGAATACCAGATGGCGTTTGCGCACAAAGCTGTCCATCAGGGCCAGCCAAAGCTGCCGGACAAGAACAACCGGCCCACGTCGCGCGGCCCCCCGGATCAGTTGCAATTTGCCTTTCTTGGCCAGATTCATACTTCGCCTTACCAATCGTTCAGGGACCTAACCCGCCGCTGCCCTCTTGAGCTTTTTCAACTGCCCCCGGATCAGATCACGCGCATTTCCCGTCAGGTACACAGACCGGTTCAACACCTTTTCACGTGCTGAAATCCGCTGCACGACACGCGGATTGAACTCTGACTTGTACTTGTGAATGTTGAACTTCTTCTCGCCCGAAACCGGTACGTGATAGCCCTCGACATCCAAGGTGCTACAGCCCTTGCCCTTGGCCCATCTCATGGCCTCCAACCACAAGGCCGGGGCGATACGCAGATTGCCCGCCGCCCGCAGATGATCCGGCTCGGTGGTGAAATGCCGGCCGTGCACAATGTCCCTGCTGCGATACACCAAAAGCCCGGCAAGAAAGGCCTCTTGCTGCCAGGCCATGATCACGGTGCCAATCTCATCGGGCCGCAATACATCTTCAAACATCGCCTCATAGGCGGGAAAGCTCAGCTCGGGCAGCCTGCGCGAAACGCGCAACCGGTTCATGCTCTCGAGAAAAATGCGGAACTCTTCCGGGGTCTGCGCGCTTCGGAACGTCACGCCCTGCCGTTCGGCGCGTCTGACCTCGCGACGGGCGCTTTTGGAAAACGCCGCCATGATCTCTTCGCTCGTGACCGATATGTCGACCCATCCGGTTTCACGAAACTGATCTTCTTCAGCCACGCGCCAACCCGCACAAGACAGCGCGGCATCCAGTGTGTCGGCCTCTTCTTCGGTCCAGAACGGGGTGACAGTCAGGCTGCCGACCCTTGAAAACCCCGGCTGTCGGCACAGGCCGTCCAGAAACGTCACCATGTCGGCGGCATCGTCGCAAACCGGGCCGCTCAGGCAGTGGGCCCGGGCCCAGGCGCCGGGCAGATACGGGTGCGGTTCAAGCGAGATCAGAGCGACACCCACAAGCGCCCCATCCCGGCGCGCCGAGGCATAAATCACCTTGCGATTCAACCTTTGTTCCGAATTCGTAAACAACGGAGATTGCCGCGGATGCTGATGCCGGGCCGCATTCAGAAACGTCATCCATTCGGCATTCCGGTCTGCGGTCAGGGTTTCAGTGCATTCAATCGCAACACTATCTTGCCCTTCAAGTTCCTGCACAGCCAAACTAATACCTCAATATACCGGTTTATTCGCTCTGAATTTCACAGCTACTATTTAACAACAGCCGTCGCTTAATGACGTTGAGTGTATTCATAGATCAGAACAATGGCTAAACAATTTGAAAATGTAAGTGAGTAACGAGAACAGGGTTTCATGACTTCACCGTCACACGGCACGCAGAGCGAATGCGCTGTTTCCATTGTCATCGTGAACTGGAATACCCGGGACATTCTTCGGGACTGCCTGATATCCATTTCCCGGCAGACCCGGAAGCCGCATGAGGTCATCGTCGTCGACAATGCATCAAGCGACGGATCCGTCGATCTTGTCCGTGACGAATTCCCTGATGTTCGCTTGATCGCCAATGACGCGAACCGGGGATTTGCCGCCGCCAACAATCAGGGTCTGGAAATCGCACGGGGTGACAATCTGCTGTTGCTCAATCCCGATACCATCATTCTGGATGGTGCGATCGATACCATGCTGGACTGGCTGGATCAGCACCCGGATGTCGGCTGCGCTGGATGTCAGGTCCTGGAAGATGAAACCACCATTCAGCGCACCTGTTTTGCCGACCCGGGTCCGGGAAACCTGGCGCTGATCGAGTTTGGGCTGCACCGCCTGTCTCGGCGCAATCCGCTTCTGGCCCGCGCCGAGTACGGAGACTGGGATCGGCGTTCGCAACGCGAGGTCGACGTCGTCTCGGGCATGTTCATGCTTGTGCCCCGTCGTGTCTTCGAGGCCGTGGGCCTTCTGGACGAGGCATTCTTCGTCTACTCGGAAGAGGCCGACTGGTGCCGTCGCATCCGCGATGTAGGCTGGAAATGCGTGTTCACCCCCACAGCGCGCATCCTGCACCTTGAGGGAGGCGGCAAAAGCACCGCCCAGATCCGCTCGCGGATGTACGTACAGATGCAGAAAAGCAAGATGATCTATCTGCGCAAACATTATGGCCTTTGGGGTCTGTTCCGCGGCCGGATGGTATTTGTGGGGTCATCCGTATTGCGCTTTGTCATGTCGGTCGCAAATCAGCGGGAAGAAGCTGCCGCGCGGCGGCGTCTGGCCCGGGCCTCGCTGCGCTATCACCTGACCAGCCAGGAGCCGACAGAGTGACCGACACAGACGTCCGGCTGACATTCAAATGGGTTGATGGGGTCAAGGGCCTTGAACACATGACCGATGCGTGGGCCGCACTGGCCCGACAGACCGGCGCGGACATCTATGCCGCTCCGGTCTGGGTCCTGACCTGGTGGGCTCATTTCGGGCGCGGTAAAACGCTCCGGACCCTTGTGGCATATGACGCCCAGGGGCAGCTGGTCGCTTTGCTGCCGTTCATGATCTATCCGGTTTGGCTGGGGCCTGTGAGGATCCGTATCGCCAAATTGGCCGCAACCGATCCCAACACGGTGATTTTCCAACTGGCCGCCACGGAAACCGCGCTAAAGAACAGCTGCGCCGAGGCCCTGAACGGCCTTCTCGACGATGGCCGGGCGCATCTGGTCAGCTTCACCCCCGCCTCGGAACACGGCACCATGCTGGCAGCCGTCCGCAATGGGGTGGCACCGGGGCTGGCGCTGATCGACACGCCGGCTGGCACCCATACGGTTTTTGAACTGCCCGATACGTTTGAGGGCTATCTTGCCAACCTGTCCAAGAAACGGCGGGGTCAGTATCGGCGGGATCTGAAACACCTACAGAATGACCACGGCCTGACAACACGGATGGTCCATCCTGATGCGCATCAATTCGGGGATTTCGTCGACTTCCACAACCGGCAATGGCAGGAGGTTGGAAAAGGAGGCCATTTCGTGGATTGGCCTGGAAGCGCCGCCTTCTACTGCGATCTGGCAGACTCCACCCAGCAGGGGCAGGAAACCTGGTTTGTCGAACAGCAGGGCCAGGACGGCCCCCTTGCCACCCAATTCTGCCTGGTCAAGGGGCAGACCTGCCATTGGCGGTTGCCCGCCAGATCGACCGACCCGGAACTGGAACGCCTCAGCCTTGGGAAAATCGGTCTGGTTCAGATGATCGAACAGCTGATCGCCGCAGGCGTGACGCGGATCGAAGCCGGGGTTGGCGCATATGGTTACAAGCTGGTCTATGGCGGTGAATCGGTGCCCACTCATCGCCTGATCGTCTCAAGGCGTTCAGGAATATCCCCTGTCTTGCTGAAACTCTGCCTTGGTTGGGCGCGTGTGTTGCACCTGGTCTATTACAGGCTCTGGTTCGGGCGGGTTGCACCCCGGCTGAGGGCCGTGATCCCGTTGAAAAACAAATCGCTGTGGTCCAGCTGGATCAAAACAAGAATATGAGGCGGATATGATCGCATATCAGTTCTCTGCACGGGTTCTGCCTGAAGAAAAGTGGCCCGCCCTCAGCGCGTCATTCCGCGACCTGACTCTTGAACACAGCCTGACCTATGCCCGCGCGGCGGCCCGCCGGATCGGGGCAGACGTACAGTTCCTGATGCTCACCACCCCGGACGGGCAGCCTGTTGCTGCCGCATGTCTGCGCATCAAACATGTTCCCGGCCTGCGGCGTGGCATTGCATGGCTTGCCGCCGGACCACTGGTGCAGCATGTCGATCGGCCTGATCCCGACGCTGCAACACTGCGTGCCGTGCTGGCCGCACTGCGTACGTATGCTCAGGAGAGCGGGCATATCCTGCGCCTGCGGTTTCCGGCCACACCCTGGCATGATGTTGCATTGTTGGATCAGCTGGCCCGTAGCGAAGCGTTTTTGCCCACCGATCGATCCCCGACCTATCGAACCGTGGTCGTGGATTGTACCCAGGACGAAGACACACTGATGCGTGCTCTGCACGGAAAATGGCGCAACCCCCTGCGCAATGCGCTGAAAGCCGGCCTTGATCTGGATATCGTGCCGATTGCACAGGCAGCCGACCGGTTTCATCCAATGTATACCGAGGTTCAGGCAGCCAAAGGCTTTCGGCCGGATATCCCGCCAGAATTCTACTATGCCCTTCAGGGGTCGGATTTTGCCCATGAGGTTCTGTTTGCCCGCAAAGACGGGGCCGACATTGCCGCGATGACGCTGGGACGGGCTGGGTCCAATGCCGTCTATCTGTTCGGGGCCACTCTGGACACCGGGCGGCGCCTGAATGCCGGGCATTATCTGATGTGGCATTCCATGCTGCGCTGTCGCGACCTGGGCCTGAAGTATTTCGACCTGGGCGGGATAGATCCTGAAGCCAACCCTTCCGTCACACGTTACAAGCTGCGCACGGGCGGCACAGAGCTGCGCGCAGCGGGCCCGTACGAGTTCCGCCCTGCCGGCGCAAGCTCTGCCCTGATCAGCATCGCCGAAACCATTCACGCCCGCCTGAAGAAACTGCGCTCATGACAAAGCCCATCGGTATCAACTTTCACGGCATCGGAACACCAAAACGTCCTCTGGAACCGGGCGAGGCCCCCTATTGGCTTTCGGTTGAGCAATTCGAACGGGTTCTGGACCGGATCGCCGCAGACCCTGATCCGAACCGGTTCACCATCACCTTCGATGACAGCAATCTTTCGGATCATGACATCGCCCTGCCAGCGCTGTCGGCCCGGGGGCTTCGGGCACGGTTCTTTGTCCTGACCGGGCGGATCGGACAGGCCGGATCACTGAATGCAGACCATCTGCATCGCTTGCAGGATGCGGATATGACAATCGGCAGCCATGGGATTGACCATCTTGCCTGGCCGACACTGGATGACGCTGCTCTGGTCCGAGAACTCAGCGAATCCCGCGCGCAGTTGGAAATGATATGCGCACTCCCGGTAACCGAGGCAGGCATACCCTTTGGACGGTATGATGCTCGTGTACTGCGCGCCCTGCGCATGGCCGGATACACGGCCGCCTGGTCAAGCGATGGCGGAACCTGGCAAAAGAACGCTTTCCTGCGCCCCCGAACATCCTTGCGCGAGGATATGACTGATCACCAGATACAAGCGGTCCTGTCTGGCAGGGTCGCGCCCTTACGCCGCCTTCGGCGCGCATTGGGAATGGCCAGACGGCGCTGGACGACGACCGGCTAGCGGGTGCGTGCGACGCGCCCGATAGACAGTTCTCCGGGCAGGGCCTTGGGAAACCGGGTATACCGCATCTTTCGCCCTCCTTCCTCGGCCTGGGCCTGGTCCCCATCCTGACCGGACCCGTCATCTGCATCCAAAAACCAAACCCCTGCCCCCAGCAGAAACATCAAAAAACAGAACGTGGCATCCCAAAGGTGGACGGTGACGGCCGACACGCAAAGGCCCAGCAGCGAAATCAGGTATCCAAGGCGCGCATCTGCCGTTGCCCCGGTCAAATTTCTGCTGCCCAGTTGAAAGAACGTGACGATGACGGCCCCCACCAGCAGAAACAAGGCCGGAAAGCCGTGCCGCAACGTGACCACGAGCCAGAAATTGTCGACGCTGCTCAGCAGCACCATCCAGTGGGGGCGGGTCCAGTCATGCAGGCCGATCCCGAATATCGGGTTCCGTAAAATATCGTCAGACGCAAAGTTGAATGTGTGGATTCGCGCCCATGCCGTGCCAGGTGTCAGCGTGAAATGAGTAGCAAAGATCTGGAACATACTCCGGTTCGAACCGATTTCGGCAATGAAATACAGGACGCAAAATATGCTCAGCAGAACTTTCCATTTTTTCCTGAGGAACTGAAAGACCCAATTCCATCCCATCAGCGCCAACTGAATGACGACATTCAGAAACGCACCCGATGAAAGGGAAAAGAACACCGCCCCCCCTACTACCGAGGTCAGGCCAACCTTCTTGAAGAACGACTTGTGCCATCCCAGCACATACCAGGTCAGCGCGAAGGCCGGCGCACAGAACACGCCGAACAGGATAGGATGCGGCATCGTTGTCTGCGCCCGCAGCAATCCAAGCCGAGGTTCGAAAATCCACTTCTGATAGACGCTTAAAACCTTGCCGAACAGGTTCAACAGCGGGGTCTTGCCCGTAAAGGATTCGAACAGAGCAAAAGGCAGAAGAATAAGGATGAGCAGGAACAGGCATTTCACAAAATACCGAAACGATTCCAGATTGCGGATATAGGTGCGGGCAATGAAATAAGGCACCAGAGTTTCGATCATGAACATTCCGATGAACTGCCACATCGATGCCAAACCATGATTGACTGAAAAGGACAGAGCCGACCAGAAGCTGAATACAATCACCAAAATATCAATCGGCCTGATCTTTCCAGCCTTGCCGCTCAGCCATCCGATAATCGCAGGAAACATGAACAACAGCAGGATTACCCGATACCCGCTGAGCTTGAGCCCCCCCAGGTGGAAATAAAATGGCATCGCAAAGGAGAAAATGAGCAAGGCGAGAACGATCGGCTTGGTCGCCGGGGCGCTGGCTTTCGCTGACAAAACGGCTGTCATCTAAAATTCCTGCCTTTAAACGGATAACACATTACAGATTGCACTAACATATTGTCAGTATTCTGGCCGTGCGCTCGAAGCCAATCACTTTTCCACAACATTGCCCGCAATGTCCTCATCGCGAGGGGTAGGATTGCGACAAGCTGGACCCCGCATTCAGGCGATCAATCTGGCTGCCGGGGCGCACGCCGTATTCGTTGTATCCGTCTTTCCTGCCTTGCGCGTAATAGATGAACTGGCTGTCATAATGCCCACCCTGAGAGGGGGTCTGATCCTGAATCAACGCATTGTTGAGCACAACCCAATCGCGCTGGTTCTCGTGCCCGATGATATTGGCCACCGCATTCTGCTCAATGACCACCGAGGTCGAATCCGGAGAAATGTTGATGACCGGAACCGAATGACCGCCGGGCACATGGATCACCGAGTTCTTTCTGATCGAGATATTGTCCGAGCCATGGATCGAAATGCCGTGAATATGACCATTGTAGATCATGTTGTTTTCAACCAGCACATTGCGGTGTCGCATGACTGGGTTGCCGAGGTCCTTGCCGTCTCCGCCAGCCCAGATGGTCTGGGTGAAATCACCACCGGCCATGTCGAATATATTGTCACGGATAACTATGTCCGAAGACCCCCGGGGCGATACCCGCATAATCTGGATCATGTCGCGGTGATCCTGGGATCCAGCCGCACCGCCAAAATCGTGAAACCTGTTGCGTTCGATTGTCAGGCCATCTGCGGCATCCACATCAACCCCATCGGACCGGATCGTGTGAATGTTGTTGCCCGTAAAGACAAACTGCCGCGATTGCACGGACAGAACTGCTGTCCACCATCTGCGAAACTCGTTGCCTGAAAGGGTCAGGTTCCCGCCCCGCTCGATTTTCAGGCCGATCCCGATACTGTACCCGTCCGCCTCGGACCCTGTTCCCCTTGCAGTCCCACCGTCGAACACGGAATTCGATATCACAATGTCCGTACTGTTCAGGATGACGAAATAGGCAATGAAATGCGGATCGCCCCCATTGTAGGTGTAATCGAAATAGACACCATCCAGATGCACATTCCTGGCTCCTTCCAGAACCAGACGGGTAAAACAGGCCGGCGCGGCAGGATCGGCGGACCGGATCACCACGGGTGACCGGTATGCTGTGTTCATCCTAAGGGTTCCATAATTCCCCGGCGCCAGAAGAAAGATTTCCCCGCCCTGGGCATTTTGCAGGGCTGCGCCAAGATCGGCGGCATTTGCGACCGGCTGCCCCTTGGTCTGAGTTGCGGGAAGGTGCGTTCGCACGTCTCGCCCCTGACAGGGGGTCTGGGCCGCCACATCAAAACCCAACATGAGCAGTAGCGCCCCTGCCAAGACGAGAATCCGGGACCCGGCCATAACGCACCTTTCTGATAACCACACTTGCAGGAAAGTGTAGGCAAGGCGGGTTCCACTGTCTATCGCGCCTGCTTGCCCGTCTGGCGCCATGGCACGTCCGAATGGCCCTTGCAACGCCCAGGTTTCCCTTACGGCACCGGGCAATTCATTGCCGATGCCTATCGCCCATACGCAAGGACACGCCTGAATGATGGCTATTTTGTGGCCATTGTTGCCCTGGAGGAATCAATTCGCCAAACCCTAGGCAACCGCTAAGGGAAGTGGAACAATTCCCGGTATCGAGTATCGAGTTCACTCGGAAATGACTGCAAAAGGGCAAAATTGTCCTCATACAGGCAACAGTTTCCAAACATAGCCATATTCCGGCCAATCTGTCGCCCTTGTGCGACTGTTCCATACCCCTTGGGTGAGCGGGATCTTCAGCGCTTTGGGATAAGCGCATTTGGAAACACAGGTGAAAGATGTCGACGACTATCATTGTAACTTCCGCCGCAGAGCTGAACCAGGCTTTGTCACAGGCCAGCGGTGGTGAGACGATCCTCCTTACTGCAGGTGACTACGGGTCCCTGAACCTCCACAATACCAATTTCGCATCGAACGTGACGATCCAGTCCGCGGATCCGAATGCGAAAGCCAGCTTCTCGGCTGTGCACCTCAAGCAATCGTCGAACATCACGTTCGACAGCATCAAGTTTGACTACAGCTTCAGTGGCGGCGACCACCACTTTCAAAGCAAGTTCGGCGTCTACGACAGCCAGAACATTACGTTCAACAACTCGATCTTCGACGGCGATGTTGCCAGCGGCACCGGAACATCCGCGGACGGTACCGGCTATGGCACAGGTCTGAACATCGCCGGCTCGACCAATATCAACATCAACAACACCGAATTCTCACAATGGTGGAAGGCTGTCATTGCGGTGAATTCCGACGGGATCAATGTCACCGGCAACGACATCCACACGATCCGCTCCGATGGTCTGGTTTTTGACAATGTCGACAACATCCTGGTTGAGAACAACCACCTGCACGATTTCGGCGGCGCGGCTGGCTCGGGCGATCACCGTGACATGATCCAGATTCAGCGCGCCTATGGCAGCGGCAGCGACAACATCACCATCCGTAACAACCTCTTTGACATGGCCAACGGGGATTTCACTCAGACCATCTGGGCTGGCGGTGACGGCAAGAACATCGACGATCCCAGCGTGATCCACCACAACGTGTTGATCGAAGGGAACACGATCTACAACGGTCACTTCCACGGGATCTCTCTTTATGGTGTGGATGGGCTGACGATCACCAAAAATTCGGTCCTGCACGTAGACGAAAAGACGCTGACAGGCGGGATCGAGATCCCGGCGATCAACGTTTCCGCCGGTTCCAAAAACGTCACCATCGATCAGAACATTACGTCTCAGATCGTGGGGTATAACGGGCAGGCTGACTGGAATGTAGCCAACAACGCCCTGATTCAGCCCAGTGAGTACGATCAGAACTTCACCTATCAGGCAACGGCACAGGGGAATGGCTACAACCAATATGTCGTCGTCCCGGGCAGCCTGGCTGACACACTGAACGCCGGCTCTGCCGTCTCGCACGGTGCCACGGGATCCACCCCCCCGCAGCAGGTTACCCCCGGGGGATCACAACCCAACACCAACCCCACACCACCGGACAGCGGGTCCGGGCAACCCGATACCGGGTCCGGGCAGCCTGACACCGGGTCCGAGCAACCCGATACCGGGTCCGAGCAACCCGATACCGGGTCCGAGCAGCCCGACACTGGGTCCGAGCAACCCGATACCGGGTCCGAGCAGCCCGACACTGGGTCCGAGCAGCCCGACACTGGGTCCGAGCAGACCGATACCGGGTCCGAGCAGCCCGACGCCGAGTCCGAGCCTGTTCTTGGTGCCGACCCGCAGGGCGAACTGATGATCGACATAACCCATCAGGACAGCCCGGAGACTATCGGACGCCTGGACGAGGTTTCTTACGTTGGTAAAACCCATGTTCCGGCCGATGAGACGCAGGCCGAAGGCGATACAAGCGCCGAGCAGCCTGACACCGGCTCTGAACCTGCCCATGGTGGCGGCTGGCAAAGCGAGTTGTCGATGATCGACATATCCAATCAGAATAGCCGGGGGAACATCGGAACCCTGGACGGAATTTCTGACGCGTCGCAGGTTAGCTTCTCGGTCGACATAACCCGTGACGAAGGTGAAACGGGTGCTGAACGGCTTGTATGGAACCACTCGAATTTCGGCCTGAAGCTGAATAAGAAAGGGCATCTGGTCGCAAAAGTCGACAACAATGATGACGGGTTCCGTAAAGGCTTCAAGATCAAGGATGTCGACCTGAACGACGGTGAAACACATCAGGTCACCCTGATGGTTGATCAGGACACCGACCGCCTTCAGATTATGGTCGATGGTGCCGTTGTCCTAGACGAAACCAATACGGATTTCGATTTCGCCGGCGGACAGGAAAGAGACTGGTACGTTGGTGACAGCGTTGACACCTTTGCGATCGGCGAAGAAGCCCCGTTTGTCGAGCCGTATTCTGATTTGTTCGCGTAACGGCAAAGATCGCTGAAAATACAGCCTATTGATTACCGCTGCATGGGCGGGTACCGAAAATTCGGACCCGCCCATATCTATTCCGCCCCCTGGCATTGCCAGTCATGTAAACTTGGGTGCATACGTTCTTTGAATGCTGCCAGCATTCATCTAAAGATTGGTCAAACAGCCATGTCACTGCCTTAATAGGCGTATTGCAAAAAGTCTTTTTATCGCGATTGGCCCCGTTTCAAATGCCGCGCAAGGTTACGGGTTTTTTGGGAGAGTAAATGGTACAGTCAGAAATACGCTGGCACACGGATTGCAGACAGGATTATCTGGATACGGTCTGGAACATCATAACAGATGAAAAACCGGCCCGGATCATGGAAATCGGTGGCACGACCAGCCGATCGACCGGCGACAAGACACTGCCCGATCATGTCACATCCTTCACGATCAGTGACATAAGTGCCGAAGAACTTTCCCATGTTTCCGATGAGTTCGACACCCTTCAGATCAACGCCTGCGGCGATGTCAGCCATGTGGGTCAGAGGTTCGATCTGATCATGTCCAAGTTTTGTGGCGAGCATATGCCCGACGGCAAGCAGTTCCACAAAAACATGCATCACCTTCTGGCGGATGGTGGCGTTGCTGTTCACTTGGTGCCGACCATTTTCGCCTCGCCGTTCCTGATCAACTGGCTGTTTCCCGAACAACTGACACGCAAGGCGGTTCAACTGTTGCAGCCCCGGCGCTTTGATGGCCAGAATACCGGCAAATTCCCCGCCTATTACTCACTGTGTCGCGGCTCGACACCGTACATGCGAAAGGCGCTGGCGGATGTCGGGTTTTCGAGCATCGAAGTACACGAATATTACGGGCACCATTACTATGATAAGATTTTCGGCCTGCGGCAGCTGGATAACGGGCTGGCGCGCCTGTGCGCCCGGCACGAATGGGCGGTTTATTCTTCCTATGCCATCATCATAACGCGCAAGTAAGTGCCCCAGACCGGGCCCACGGCGTTTGACAGGAAACCAGCAAGACCGGAGGCTGTGGAAAGAGCGGAGCCACAAAACAGCCAAACAGACGAAGTAATGGAATTGACGCCCCAGTTTATGAATACCCGCTTCGACAGGTGGAGCGCATGACAAGTTGAGATCCGAGGACGTAGAGATGTTAGAGTCGAAAAGTTATCAGGCCTATATGAACAGCCCATACAAAAGCAGTAAGCATTCCACTTACTTCGATGTGTATGACAAACTTTTTTCTCCTTACATCGGAAAGGATATCACGTTTGTTGAGATCGGCGTTCTGGGTGGTGGATCTCTTTTCATGTGGCGGGAGTTCTTTGGCCCTCAGGCCCGCATCATCGGCGTTGAACTGAACCCCGATGCAAAGCGCTGGGAACAGGAAGGGTTCGAGATTTTCATCGGCAGCCAGAGCGACCCGGATTTCCTTGAAAAAATCGTAAGGGAAGTCGGTGACATCGACATCGTTCTGGATGATGGCGGCCACACCTATGAACAACAGATCATTACGACGGAATGCCTGTTGCCACACATCAAGGATGGCGGGATGCTTGTGGTCGAAGACACGCATACCTCTTACATGGAAGGGTTCGGCCTCAGGCACCGTTCCTTCATCAAATATGCCATGAACATGGTGGACCGTATCAACCATCGGTTCTCGCGGCTGACGCCTGACACCTCGGAAAAGCGTGCCTGGGGGATTAGCTTCTTTGAGTCTTTTGTCGTCTTTGACGTGAACCGCAAGGCGACCTCGGTCGCATCGGCGCCCACAGAAAACGCTGGCGAGGACCTGCATGCCAAAGACTTCAGGCATGCGGACAATCAGACCTACGAAGCTCTTCTGAAAACATCCAAAGGGCTCTCGGCGCTCAAGGCCATTCCGGGGATGCGTGCCGCAGCCAGGCTGGTACGAAACATCGTGTCGCTGCCATCCAACATGAAGCGCGCCCGCAGGTTGAAAGAGTATTTTTGACCGGGTCAGAGACAGCTGTGTGCACGTTTCTTGTGGGACATGTATAGCATGAGCATTGCACGACCCGCACATATCCTCTCGACCAGGTTCCGCTGGCCGCATGCGATTTCCGCCAGCCTGTTCATTTATGCACTCACAACCGCACCGGGCCTGATCAGGGATGGCAGAAACCCGGATGACTGGCGTCAGGTCCACGGCGCGCCCGAAGGCGGGCTCCCTCTCAACTGGACGACCGAGGAAGGTCGCTGGGCGATGGAGGTGCTGTATGTCCATGTTCTTCAGGAACGTTTTCTGCCCGTTTTGCAGACTGGTCTGGCGGCAGGCGCCTTTCTTCTGCTGTCATGGGTTCTGGCGCGGCAGTCCAGCAATCGTGACACCCGGCCCTTCGCGACCTTTTTGATTTTCACGCTTGGCGTTCATCACATCTACATGATCAACGCCCTTACCTTTTCGAGCCACGTTTTTGCGTTCCCGCTGGCGTTGCTGCTTTCCGTTGCCGGTTTCAAATGTTTTGAACGCGGCATCCTTCATGCGTTTGGCTCTCGGGTGATCTGGCTTTTGATCGGTGCGCAATGCATCGCGCTTTGTGCAGCACTCTATCAGCCTTTTGTCCCGTTTGGCGCCGTGATCCTGTTTGTCTCGATGATCCGAACCGACCGATACAAGACCACAGATGTGGGCACATTCATCCTGCTGTCGGCAATTGGATCATGTCTTGGCCTTCTGGCCTATGTTGCGCAGGCCCATCTGGCTGCCCAGCTGCATGACCATGTCCCCACAACCAACCGTGTCGCCCTGGCCTCGGCGCACGAGTTGCAGGACAAGCTTGAAAACAGCGTGAGATTGCTTGGCCAGATCTGGCGGGGATCGCTTCAGAGAATACCCTTTGCGGTCAAGACTCTGAACTCTGCCTATATCGGAATAGGGGTTTTGCTGAGCGTCGGGTTGAGCATTTATGTCCTTGCGCGCCCTCCGCGCAACTGGATGAACGCCCTGCGTATCCTGGTGGGCATGATCGGGATTCTCCTGTTACCTCTTCTGATCTGGTTCGCCTATGACGGACCATGGCTGCCGTCTCGGGCCGTCGCATATGTCGGCTTGCTGGCTGCGGTGTTCTATCTGGCTGTTGATGCCGAAATACGGGCAAGAGGGTTCACGGCACCGGTCATTCTGGGCCTGCCCCTGATCGTTGCGCTCACATACGCCTTCATGGCGCCTTTCGTCTGGAGCGATCAGTCCGAAATGGGAGACCGTGATGAGGCGCTTGCCGAGAAAATCATGATACGGCTCGTGGAACTGGAAGGATATGACGGCGCGCCATTCCGCATCGTCGGCCATACAGATTACCCCGATCTGGCTTGGGGGGACATGATTGGCTGGACCGTATTTCACGCTGGCAACTCCCGCCCGGGCATCTTCAAGGACATGTTCGACCTAGATTGGTACGCCGAGGGCGGGCTGTATGAAGGACCGCTGGCCTGCGAGGCCTTCCCGGCCGAGAATTCCGTCTATTTGTATCAAGGTGCCGCCTATGTCTGCCTGTCGCAAAGCCCCGGCTTTTCCGGCAGCCTCATGTGCGCCGACAGTGACAGGCCCGAAATCGGCCGTGTCTGCGTCACACAAACAGCGGTTCTGCGGTTCTCGGAAATCTGTGCGCCCCCCGTTCGGGGGGACAGAATTGACGTAATACACACCGCGACGCCAACCATCCGCAGCGCTTTTTACGACGTTCAGAGCCGTGGCCACACCATACATGGCGGGTGCTTCTATACCGCAGGCTGGAATGGTGAGGTGCCCGATGTGATCGACGTGTCGATGGTTGGCGGGGATGGTGCAGTCACCTGGTCCGAAAAGCTGACGCTCGGCGCGGCACGATATCCATTCGACAGCGCAGAATAAGGCGTGCCCGCGCCAGGCCACACGGCGCGCCAGAGTGACCTGAGCCACATCCTGTAGTATCATTCCCGGATTACCGTTCCGAGTAATTGTGTTTCAGAGTGGCTATTTTGCAATGGCATCATCAGATGAGAAAAGCGTTTTTCCAATCAGGCGTGAATATCGCACATATGCTGTCCTGTGCGCCCTTGGTGTTGCTCTTGCATGTGTTGTCCTGCTGCGGCTCTGGGGGATTGAGCAACGCAGCATGTCTCATCCGGAAATCTATGTCCCTGGTATCGAGCTGGTCCCGGGTATTTCCGAGCCACCGCCCCGCCATGATCTTGCCGAAACTCTCTGGTGGCATTTTCACGACGAACCGCACCCCGTGGGGTGGTATACGGCCATGCTGGGCTGGACCAAGACATTCGGGACTTCGCATTTCGCGTTGCGGTTTCCGGGCATCCTGTTTGCCATGGGGTCGATCCCGCTGATTTTTCTGATTGCACGCAGCATATTCGGATCGTCCATCGGCTGCCTGGCCGCATTGCTGCTGTCGCTTCATGGCTTCCACATCTTCTGGAGCCAAATGGCACGTATGTATGTCGCCGGTGCCTTCCTCTCCCTGCTGGCGACCTGGCTTTTGCTCTGCCTGGTGAGAACACCCAGACCACGGCCCTGGCTTGAGTGTGCTTATATCGCCTCAGTTGTGGGCGGAGTGCTGACAGTCGAGTTTTTCTGGCCCCTGATCATGATCCATCTGCTGTGGACGGCATTGGTTCTGCCCCGGCCCGAGCTGGTATCGACCCGCTCTTCACATAGGATCGGCCTGTGGCAGGGGGCCCGGCTGTTTCAGATACAATCCCTTGCCTTCATCCTTGCCGCCCCTGCGCTGGTGCATGCAGTCTATCGCGCGCGCAAGGGCGCAGCGCTTGATCCATCCCCGGACTTTCTGATCGAATACTTCTCTTTCGGATTTCTGTTCGCCAAAGACGAATTCACAATTCCGCAGTTACAGATCGGGCAGGTCTGGGTCTGGTTGCTGCTGGCCTTTGCCCTGCTGCTGCTGACGGCCAGCCTGAAAGCCCCGAAGCGGGAAGCACCGATTTTCGCCACGACCCCTCGGATTTCCGTCTGGATTCCGGGCCTGCTGGCTGTCTGCTCAGCCGGTTTCATATTCTGGCTCGCCTCAATCGCACATCGCCGGAACGAAGCCTTGATGGCAATGTCCATCTTGCCGTTTCTGGCATTGCTCATCCCTGTACTGGGCGCGGTCTGGGGCAAGTTTGTCCCCCGTCTGCCATCGCACACCCTGCATCACCCTCAGGAACGGGCGCTGCTTTTGTGGCTTCTGGCGGTTGCCGCACCGTTGATCCTTTTTGCGGCATCTCATTTCGTATCCGTCCTTGCCCCGCAGGCTTTTCTGGTTTTTGTACCTTACCTGCTGATCCTCTGCGCAGCAGGGGCAGTCTGGCTGTTTCAGAACATTCGCCTCAGGCTGGTAACGACAGGGCTGTGCCTGCTCGTCTTTGCTGCCAGCATACTCTACGCCAGCCGAAAGCCCGGCGCGCCGAACGATTATCAGGGCATTGCGCAAGCCGTGTTATCTGAAATGCAATCCGGCGATCTTGTTTTTCTGAGGAACCGGGATTGGGTCGATACACCGCTGTTCTATTACATCAATGACGCGAATTTCGTCGTCTCGGAATATGATGCATCTTTGCAAGCCAACCCCACATCCCGCGTCTGGCTGATCACCTGGCCCCATGAAGAAGCTTTTGTCATCACCGATGCACGGCGTGAGGCATTGAGTGACTATGATAAGACACTGGAAATTGAAAAGTTGCGCGCCCGGGCGGAACTTTTTGAGCCTGAGGGAAAACCATGATCACCTGTGCCCAAATGAACGGAAAAAGGCCCGCGTCATGGTGACGTTGAACATGAGTACCCCCACAACTCCATCCCGGGAAAAAGCCTTGGACCAAAGCGCTCCGACGCTCAGCATCATCGTGCCCATGTTCAATGAAGAAGAGGTTCTGCCGGCCCTGTTCGAGCGTTTGGGGCAATTCCTCGATCAGCTTGGGGAAAGCTACGAGATCATCTGCGTGAACGACGGCAGCACAGACGCGACCGCCAGGATTCTGGCCGCCGCGCATGAGCGCGATGATCGTATCAAGGTGCTGAACTTTTCACGTAATTTCGGCAAGGAAATCGCGTTGACGGCCGGGCTGGATGCCGCCGCAGGAGAAGCGGTTGTTCCGATAGACGCGGATTTGCAGGATCCCCCCGAACTGATCGAGACATTTCTGGAAAAATGGCGCGAAGGGTTCGATGTCGTCTATGCCGTCCGGCGCCACCGCGACAGCGATACCGCGATGAAACGCTGGACAGCGCGGAAGTTCTATCAGGTCATCAACCGGCTTTCGGGGGTGCCGATACCCGCCAATACCGGCGATTTCCGCCTTATGGACCGGCGCGTGGTTCAGGCTGTAGGGCAGCTGCGCGAGCACAACCGCTTTATGAAGGGCCTTTTTGCCTGGGTCGGGTTTCGGCACACCGAGGTGGCGTATGACCGCCCCGAGCGTGCGGCGGGGCAGACCAAATTCAACTACTGGCGCCTTTGGAACTTTGCGCTGGACGGTATTACCGGGTTCAGCACCGTACCTCTCAGGATTGCGGGCTATGTCGGCATGCTGACTGCGTTGGCCGCGATCATCTATGGTGTTTTCCTGATCTCACGCACCCTTGTCTACGGGGTGGATGTACCCGGCTATGCCTCATTGATGGTTGCAGTGCTGTTGATCGGTGGCCTGCAACTTGTCGTGCTGGGCGTCATCGGGGAATATCTGGGGCGGCTTTATGCAGAGGCTCAGAAACGCCCGCTTTACATTGTCGAAAGCAGCCTGGGGTTTGAGCCCCTGGACGGTCATTCATCCTGACCCCTCGGCCTCATCTGCGCCGGTAGACAAGAACCTGCCCGTCCCCCAGCGTCCCGGCAAACGCATGCACGCGTTCCAGCCGCCCTTCCGCATTACGTTGCAGATCAGGAATGGCACGGAACATCCGGTCTGGGAACAGAACAACCAGCGTCACAGGGCCAGGTTGGGCCATGGCCTCGGAATAGTCCTGCGCATCCCCGATGGTTCCCCAGTCGGCATCGAAGTGGTCTTCGAAAAGGGGGCCGCCCGGGTTGATCGCATATACCCGTTCTGACGGGCTGCGGGTTTCTTCCACAAGCGCAAAAGCCCCCGCCAGATCCTGTTTCGGAGCAGAATAGTTCCGCTGCACCAAGAACACGGACACCACGATCATCGCCAGAACGCCCAACGCAAAGAGCGGCGATCCAAACCGGGGCTGTTGAGCCCACCGTGCCACCGCATCAGCACCGTATCGACACCCCACAACGGCCAGAATAATGATCAGCCCGATATCGACGAAAAAGAACCTCGGCCAGATCCGCATCTCAAGCGACAGCAGAAGCAGCAGCGTCACGGCGATATGCATGGCGATGGACGGGAAAAACAACGGCTGCGCCGCATGCGCCCCCACGGCACCGAAGACGATGACGGCCAGCCCACCGATCGCGATGAACAACATCAGCGGGCCGGTATCCCCAACCGCGGTCCGCAAACCTTCGACAATTGTCCAGAGCGGGTTCTGGTATTCCTGCATGGGGTCCACGGCGGATGTCGCCGAAACCTCGCTCACCGTGCCCGCTATGCTTGGCAAGATCGGCAGATACGCAAGCAGGACCAGAACCAGCGCAACCGCAACACCCACCAGCGGATGCAGCACCCATTCGCGGGTCAAAGTGCCCCGGCCGAACCCGGTCACAAGGGAAAGCAGCCAGATGAGACCCAGTGCAACAAAGAAAAATGCACCGGTCAGATGGGTGAAAACAGCGGCCGCGGCGGTAAAGCCGAATGCAACCCAGGTGCCGGTCGCTGGCTGGCGCATCCCCCGCAGAAAGAAAATGAAGCCAAGCGTGCTCCAGAATGCAAGCTCGGTATATCCGCGCGCGTTCTGAGAGAACCAGACCTGATGATAGGACAGGGCCACCAGCAAGGCAGAAACATGCGCAATCGTGCTGTCTGCAACCTCTTTTGCCAGCCACCAGATTACCCCGACTAGACCGACGCCAAACAGGACGGCCGGAAACCGGTATGCCCAGGCCTGATCTCCGAAGATCTGGGAAACCAGCTTTGCCTTCATGCTGAAAAAGTAATGATGGTTCATCGAATATTCGCGCATCATCTCATTCCACGGAAGGCTGACATGCGTATCGACGGTCCGGATTTCGTCATACCACAGGGGCGCGTTCAGCCCGGCGCTTCTGAGGACTGCGGCAAGAAGAAGAATGAACAGGAGTATTGCCAGATCGTTGCGGTCAAGCGCGGGGGAAGGCTGTTTCATGGGCTTCTCCAGTCCACTCGGTTCAGGTCAGGCACCCGGCAAAATCGTCGGCCTGGACACGGCGCATGCAGGTGCCGGTCCTTCTTTCGCATCCCACCGTATCCGGGGCGCATACTGACACAAGGCTCGGATGCAGGCGGTTTCACCTCAAAGCAGCCCAAATACTCGATAATATACAAAACATCCCCTTATTGTTTCCACTTCCTGCGCTCTGTCAGGCCACCCCATCCAGCATCTGCCGATAAATCTGTTCGATCCGTTCATGCACATGGGTTGGGTCGAAACGGTCCTCACGTGCCAATGCGCGGGCGTTGGCCCCCAAGGTTTTACGCAGCCCCTCGTCCCCTGCCAGTTCCAGCACGGCAGCCGCCAGCCCTTCGACATCACCGACAGGGCAAAGCCGCCCAACCCGGTCCGACACAAGCTCACTCACACCGCCGCAATCGGTCGCTATCACGGGCAAACCGGCGTGAAAGGCCTCGACGATTGAAATCGGCAGAGCCTCCCACCGGGACGTGAGCAGCATGAAATCCGCGGCGGCCATATGCAGGGGGACGGTATCGATCGGCCCCAGAACCCGGATGTTGTCACGCACCCCGGCCGAAGCAATCCAGTCCGAAAGCACGTCCGCCAGAGGACCGTGGCCAGCCAATGCGATCACGATATCGCGCCGGACCTTCACCAGCCGGGCCAAAACATCGATCATCACGTCGATACCTTTTTGCGGATCCAACCGGGCCGGGCTGAAAATCAGCACGCCTTCCCCATCGCGCAAAAGCTCCTGTCTCAGCGCCAGAACTGAGGCGGGATCCTGATCCGGTGGCGGCGGCACACCAAGCCCAAGCTGGGCGGTGCGCGCCCGTGGCAGACCACGCGCAATCAGTTCATCAAGGGTTTTACGGCTGGGACAGGCGGTGACATGCGCCGCGAACTGAGCACTGCGCGCCACCCCGCCATACCGTTCGGGCGTCGAACCATGGAAGGTGAAAAGGCGACGGGTCGGCTGACCGGCAAGCGCCAGCCGGGCGACAAGTGCAGGGGCGGTTTCGTGGGAATGAACAAGGTCGAAACGACCGCGGGCTACGATCTTTCGCAGTTTTTGCGCGCACCCCATGGCGGCTCCAAGCCGTCTCGTCATGCTGAGACGCTCATCTTCCGATACATGTTTCAGGTTCAACGCATGAAACCCGATATCGCGCCCTTCCTGGCCCCATGGACCAGGCGATCCCCCCAACTCGACATGATGTCCCCGATCCCGCAGGTAACTCGTCAGGTCGAGAATATGGCGCTGAATTCCACCTCGTTCGAATGCTGGCCCCAATTGCAGAACGCGTAGCGGCCGGGTGGAACGTCCGGTTGCAATATCCAGATCCTGCTCTGGTTGCCCTGAAACATAGGCCATGGACGAAACCCCTTACCCCCTTGTCCGGGGCACATGCGGACGTCATACAAACCCGCCACCCGGAAAGGTTTTACCAAATCGATTGCAGGTTCAGCACCGTTGATCTGATATGGTACGAGGCCGAGCCATGTTGAAACACAGCCATCATATGGCAGGTGCGCAATACGTCAAAGGTATCGTCGGCATTGGGGACGTCGATAAAGGGGAATGAATGCAGCAGCGCCCGGATTTCCCGCCTTTCAGGGGGTTTAGGTGCCGTCATATAAGCCAGACCACTTCAAGTGCCCTGCCCTGCGAGACGAGCCACTCAATGAACTCGTATTCGCTGGGCTGAAAACAGCAGCAAGATCAATCAGGAGCTTGAGTGGATTGGCATGAGCAGAAGGTCAGTATGTGGAGATCCGGATTTGGATTCACTTTGCCGCAAATCGTCATACATCTGATCAAGCGCTTCAAGAGAACGATGAGCCAAGCGTCCCGGGCCGGAGGCACCAAGGTCGATGATCTGCACGTCGTCGCGTAACGCGAGCGCGTCCCGCAGCATTTTGTAGCCACCTGAACGCTCAAGACCATAGGGCCAAAACTCCAGCACAACCGGACAACGCATTCTGGTCAGGCTCTGTGCACAGCTCAGCACGTGACCTTCATGCCCCTGCGTGTCGACCCAGATCAGGTCTGGCCCGTTTTCGGGCAGCAGGCCGTCTTGTACCAGGCTGTCAAAGGTACGAACCGGCACATCCTGAAGGTTCCAGTCACCTTCGTCATGCAGGTTTGCGGCTGTGTCGTCGGAAACGCGCAGACGGTGATCTCCGAAATTGGACGGAGAAAGTTCCATCTGCATCGTTCCGTTCCGGTTCGACACAGCCATCTGATGGCAGGTTACTTTATGCTCTACGTCATGCAGCAGCGCGTTCGCGCGCAAAAGGCGAAAATTTTGCGGATCAGGTTCGAAGGCAATAACCCGGTCAAAGCCGCGTCGCGCCGCATGCATCGAATGGGATCCGATATTCGCGCCGATATCCACGAAACATGATGTTGCAACATCATGTCCGTTTTCCCTGAGCATTTGAATCACATTGTCGATGGCCTGTTCCTGGAAACGGCCTTCCTGACGCATAGACCAGCCAATTACGGCATCACTGCGGTGCGTGATCCAATACCCTCCCGCCGCGCCACGGGATATGACAAGATCCGAGCTCTGCACGAAGGGCTCGAATGGTGCAGAGATGTCTGTGCCTTCCGAAAGAGAGGATGTCTCGTTGCTGGCCACTGTTGCCGGTTCAGGCGACGCGCCGGGATGTTGGCTCGCAGGCCAGGGCAACATCAGATAATCCGGGCTGTTCATCCACTGCCGGAACGGGTGCTTCGGGGATCCGTCGCTCTCAAGAATCCAGTTTCGAAACACCCCACGCGGTTTCCCATTGGTGTGAAACAGTACCCTCCGCAAAGCACGTATTGGACGTCCGTTTGAGGGTCGGAACAGCAGGCGTTCCAGAATGTTGCGCTCAGATTGCATTCACAGTGCCTTCAGTTCTTTTTTGCAGTTCATCGGTTTTGCCGCGCACCGCTGATACTTTCGCACTCAGCGGCACATCTTCATCCAGTCCTTTTGCCCACTGCAACGACAGCCTTGTCTTGGATGGCCAACGCCCGGTGAATATCCGCGCCCGGCCTCATTTGACTCAGGGTGGTATCACGGATCACGTATTCAGCATCCATTGCAGCGTCTCTTCCAGCTTGTGGCGAACGCCCACCGGGATCAGACTTTCCAGATGTGTTGGATCGCCCATCAGAATTTTTATTTCCTGAGCACGCGCAAAAGCAGGGTTGGACACCACTTCGATCTCATGGCCGGTGATGGTCCGGCACATATCCAAGATCTCTCCCAGCGCCGTTGCCTTGCCCGAGCAGACATTCACGGTTTCACCCCGAGGCGCGGTTTCAAGCAGCAACCTGTATATCCGCGCCACGTCGCGCACATCCGAAAAATCCCGCGCGACGTCCAGATTACCCAGCTCCAGCTGCGGCTTCTTTTGACGAAAATGTGAAACGATCTTCGGTACGAGGAATTTGGGGTCCTGCCCGTTGCCCGTATAATTGAATGGCCGCGCGATCACGATAGGAAGGCGGTCGTCAAACAGCCGGGCCATGTGCTCCATGGCAAGTTTTGAAACCGCGTAATCATTAACCGGCGCCGGACGAGTGATTTCCCGGATGGACGCCTCTGTGGCGTTGCCATAGATATTTGCGCTGCTGGCCAGAACAACGGCCTTGCTTCCGTGCCCGGTGTTGGCCAGCGTTTCAAGCAAGCACCGCGTCCCCATCAGGTTGACCTGATAGAAGCTCTCTGCTGTCCCATGCGCCACAAAAGCGACCCCCGCCAAATGCAGCACTGCGTCCGGCGCAACATTGGTGATAACCCGCTCAAGGCTGCGAGCATCGGTTAAATCCGCTTCCAGGTAATTGGGATCGGGTTCAGGGGCCGGATGAGCCCCAGTCCCCCAAACATCCCATCCCGCCCTTGCAAGCTCTTTCGCGGCGTAGCGTCCGGTAAACCCGTGGCGTCCGGTAATCAAAACTCGGAGCGCAGACATCAGAAGGACACGCCCTTCTCGTTACGCGCCAAATCTGCCTCAACCATCATCTGGCAAAGGTCCTCCAGGGACGTCGAGGCTTCCCAGCCAAGCTCTTGTTTTGCCTTGCTTGCGTCACCAATCAACAAATCCACTTCGGCAGGCCGGTAGAATTTGGGGCTGATCTGCACGAGAACACGGTTGCTTTCGGCGTCGACGGCCACTTCCTTCTCGCCCTCGCCTTCGAAACGCAGCTCGATTCCCGCACTCTTGAATGCCATGGAGACAAAATCCCGTACGGTCTCGGTACGACCGGTTGCCAGCACAAACGTGTCGGGTTCATCGGCTTGCAGCATACGCCACATGCCGTCCACGTAATCCCGGGCAAAACCCCAGTCGCGTTTCGCGTCGAGATTGCCCAGCTCAAGGCAGTCAAGCTGGCCCAATTTGATTTTGGCGACTGCGTCGGTGATCTTGCGGGTCACAAATTCCAACCCCCGCAGAGGGCTCTCGTGGTTGAAGAGAATGCCCGAGCTGCCAAAGATACCATAGCTTTCGCGGTAGTTTATCGTCATCCAGTGCGCATAAAGCTTGGCAACACCATACGGGCTGCGCGGCCAGAACGGGGTCGTCTCGCGCTGTGGCACTTCCTGAACCTTGCCGAACATTTCGGAAGTGGACGCCTGATAGAACCGGATCTTGGGGTTCACAATCCTGATGGCTTCGAGCAGATGCAGGGCACCGATGCCGGTAATCTGCGCCGTCGTGTGCGGTTGTTCGAACGAAACGCCCACAAAACTTTGAGCGGCCAAGTTATAGATTTCGTCCGGCTCTACCTGCTGAATAAGCCGGATCATCGTCCCCATGTCCGTCAGATCAAGCTCGGACAGAACCAAATTGGGGTGATTGCGAATTCCCAGATCTTCAATGCGCCAAAAATTCGTGGAAACAACCCGGCGAAAGGTTCCAACGACCTTGTATCCTTTGTCCAGCAACAGCTGTGCGAGATAAGCACCATCCTGCCCGGTGATACCTGTAACGATCGCAGTTTTTGTCACTCCTAATCCCTTTCTGTTTTGTCGATTGCCCATCGGATGAGACACCTCGACATGAGCAATACTCTTTTTTGTCAACTTCGCCATGTCTACATGGCCGCTGCGGTGTGATTTCGCTTAACTCCCGTTGCGGAACAAGCGACCTTCAAAATTTTGCATCGGAGGGGAACCGTTCTGAGCCGGACTTTGAACCGGGGGGCGAACTTTTCGATCAAGGGCTGACCGGCTCAAACGCCTGAAACTCTCCAATATGCGTTGAATTATCTGGGTGCGTACATAGCCTGCCCCATATCCTGAGCCACATCAGACCAGCTGCGCAGATCCGCGACTTTGATTTTGTCTTCCAGGGTTGCCCGGTGAGAGGGATCATTGAGCCTCAGGACAGCTTCGGCAATGCTTTTGACACTCATTGCATCACAATATTCAACCAGATCCATTCCAACTTCGACAAGCGAGCTGTTCTCGGCGACAACTGCGGACTTTCCGTAAGCCAACGCCTCGCCCACAGGCAGGCCCCAACCTTCGTAGACACTGGGCATCAATACAAACTGGCAATTCTTGTAGAGAACGTGAAGCTCTTCGTCCGTTGGGCCCTTAACTTCGCTGACATAACCGTACACATCGCCCGTCCCCTTCATCAGAAGATCAAACTCTGTCGTCACCCAGCCCCTGCGACCGGCAAATATCAGCTTTGGCAGGTCCGTATGACCCTGATCAACCAGATATTTCCATGCCATCGCCGTGCGCCAGATATTCTTGCGCAGTTCCACCGTGCCAACACAAAGGGCGTAGGGTTCACCAACAATTTTCCGCAAATGGGCATTGAGGTGGCGAGCATCTTCAAGCTGAGGGTATGCGTCAAACGAAATCCGGGAAGACACGGGGCCTTGCTGATGCACCTCGTTCTCTGCGGGTTCGGTTTTGGACAGTCCCGCCTGCGCCAAAGGAACAGTCGTTGCGGTGTGCTGAATGTCATGCGCCTGAAAAAAGCGTAAAAGATCGCGCCGGGTGGCTTCGGAAATCGTCATGTAGCGGCTCGTATATTCCCGAGAGGTCAAAAGCCAGTCATAGAATATGTAAGGCATGCTTCCAGCTGTAAGCTGCGTGACCTGAGCCCCAAGTTTCCTCCACCTGGCGGAGAGCCCTTGGGTTTGGTTGCTCTGCTCCCCAACCTTGGACCGCCGGGAGCTGGAATTTTCCGGCTGTCTCATGATGACGGGCTGGTAACGCCATCGGGATAATGCAGGCAATCGGGACGTTGTATCCAATAGCGCTGTGGGGTCTGTCCTCGTTGTAGTGCCTACGCCAATCCTCCAACTTTTCCCGAGCATCCGCAAGGCTCATGAACCAGTGGGCGTTCAGGCACTCCGCCCCGGGCGGTTCCAGTAACCCAGTTTTTGCAACACCCCGCGCAAGTCCACGGCAACGTCCGTCCAGGTGCGAAGCTGCGGTTTATGTGCGGTAATGCGCGTGCGCAGTTGTTCGGTGAAATCCGGATCCGTCAGCAACCTTGTGATGTGATCTGCAAGCTGATCGGCCCGATCCGGGTCGAAATAAACGCCAAGGTCTCCGCACACTTCTTTCAGAGCGGCCGCGGTAGAGCAGAGCGCTGGCGTGCCGAACCACAAAGCTTCGCCTGCGGGCAAACCCCAACCTTCCATTCGGCTGGGCATGATAAGCGCCAGTGCATTTTTATATAGATTTACCAAATCCGTCTGGTTGGGGTTTTCGCGAAAAACCACATGATCGCGGATTGTGCTGCATTCATCCGATTGCAGATAGGCCGTGGTCTTGTGGCGCAACGCCCCGGCCAGAACCAGCGTGGGAACGTCTTTTCCATCCCGTTTCAGAATGCGCATCGCCTCGAAGACCACATCCAGGTTCTTGCGGCCCAGCATTGATCCAACGGTCAGAATATAGGGCTGCTCAGGGGCGTCCTGCTCAGCCTGTTCGGTTCCTTCCGGACATTCATGCACAAGAGGCACAGCAAAGGTTTCTGGCGCTTCAGGCAGGATATCTTTTTGGGAAAAATCCAGAATCTCCTGCCGCGTGAACTCGGAATTGGCCAACAAGGCTTTGGACCGCGAAACCAGCAGTTGGTTGTCCCCGATGAAGTTGCGCGGAAAGCTTGCCAGCCGGTGTTCAAAATCGTGCAAGGGGATCATGTCATGCAGCATGGGAATGATGTCGCAAGACACGCCCTTGCGATCCAGTGCGCACAGAATCTCGACGATCAGCTTGGGTCGCCCGCAGCTCACCAGGGTTTTGCCGGACATGTCTATGGGCGTCATGCCCGGTGCGATCGCTTCCCAGGCCTTGCGGTTTCTGCGCATGACCAGCGGCCGGACAGCTGCAAGCGCCAGATCCCGCAACACGGATTTGGTATAGTGGTGACTGCGCACACGCACTTGCCGGATTCCGCTGGGAACGTTCAAGTCCACCCCGCCATCTGCCCGCAGACTTGGGAAGATTTCAAACAGCTCATCATGGCCTTGTGAAAAAACGGCGAACCTGACGGCCGTGCCCTGCTTTTTCAGTTCAGCGCCGATCTCGGCAACGACCCTGGCAATCCCGTAGTAGCGCAGCTTACCGGTTGAGGCCAAAAGAACCTCAGTCAGGTCATAGACAACCTGCTGCTTTTCGGCTGCATTAAGCTCTTTCACCATTCCCGTTTCCGTTTGATCATCCGTTCAGTTGAGGCAGTCTTCCCGGAGCGCCCTAGACCCGGGAATAAACATCCTCATAGCGGATGATGTCATCTTCGCCCAGATAACTTCCAGTTTGTACCTCGATCAGAACCATTGGCACTTTGCCGGGGTTTTCCATGCGGTGCACAGCGCCAAGCGGGATGTATACAGACTGATTTTCGGTGACCAGTTTGACGTCGCCGTCGACCGTGACCTTCGCAGTGCCCTCGACCACGATCCAGTGTTCGGAACGGTGGTGATGGCTTTGCAGGGACAGGGCCGCGCCGGGGTGGACATGGATGCGTTTGACCTGGAAGCGTCCACCAATAACCAGACTTTCATACCAGCCCCACGGACGGAAATCCTTGGGAAATATAGTGGCCTGGTTTGCGCCCTTGGCCTTAAGCGCTTCGACGGCTTTCTTCACGTCCTGCGCGCGGGATTTATCCGCCACCAGAACCGCGTCAGGCATTGCCACGGTGATGACGTCCTTCAGGCCGATACCCACCACTTCCAGATTGCCCGCCTCTGAACGCAAAAGCGTGTCGCTGCAGTCAATAGCCGTAACGCTGCCCGCCGCCACAACCCCGTTTTCATCGGGGCCCGCTTCACGCCAGACCGAGTCCCAATCACCCAAATCAGACCAGCCAGCGGAAAACGGCACGACGCTCAGGTTGTCGGCTTTCTCCATCACGGCATAGTCGATCGAGATATCCTCGACCTGCCCCCAGGCCTCAGGGTCCAGCCGCAGGAAACCAAGATCCGTCGTGGCTGCCTCGCAAGCTGCCTTGACCGGGGCCATCAGCGCCGGCGCGTGGGTTTCAAAGGCGGCGATGACATCATTGGCCCGGAACAGAAAGATACCGCCATTCCACAGATGTTTGCCATCGGCCAACATCGCCGTTGCCGTATCCACATCCGGTTTCTCGACAAAACTGTCGAGCTTGACGGGCGCGGTGCCGTCAGGCGCCCCCGCCAGCTTGAGATACCCATATCCGGTCTCAGGGCGGTCCGGCATGATTCCAAAGGTCACCAATTGCCCGGCCTGGGCCGCGGGCACGCCTGCGGCCACAGCGGCGCGGAACGCATCTGCATCAGGCACGACATGATCGGATGGTGCGACCAGCAACAGGGCCTCGGGGTCGGATGCCGCCACATGCAGGGCCGCAGCCAGAACCGCAGGCGCGGTATTGCGCCCTTCCGGCTCGATCAGAATGGCACCTGGATCAATACCCGCTGCCAGCAACTGTTCAGTCACGATGAACCGGAAATCAGACGCGGTCACCACCAAGGGCACGCCATACCCCTCTCCGGACAGGCGCCGGGCCGAGGCCTGAAACAGGGTCTCTTCCCCGGTAATGGCGGCAAACTGCTTTGGGTAGGATTTCCGGGACAGCGGCCAAAGGCGGGTGCCGGAACCGCCGCAGAGAAGAACAGGAGTGATGGACACGATCAAACAACCTTTGCCAGTAAATAGAGGTTTCTACTCTCAACTTAACACC
>NZ_WQFQ01000012.1:0-59043 GCF_013034245.1 Ruegeria sp. HKCCA4812
CAATCGTGCCGATGTTGACGTGCGGTTTTGTACGCTCAAACTTTTCCTTTGCCATGATGGCCTCCTTTTTCGGTAATGAAGGGAGCGTGATACCCACGCTCCCTCAAATCTTCGCTTATGCGTATTTCGCCTGGATCTCGTCCGAGATGTTCTGCGGAACCGGATCGTAGTGGTCGAACTGCATGGTGAACTGGGCACGGCCCGACGACATCGAACGCAGGGTGTTGATGTAGCCGAACATGTTCGCCAGCGGAACGAACGCGTCGATCGCAATTGCGTTGCCGCGCGGTTCCTGACCAGACACCTGGCCACGACGCGAGGTCAGGTCACCGATGATACCGCCGGTGTATTCTTCCGGGGTGATCACTTCGACCTTCATGATCGGTTCCAGCAGCTTCGCGCCAGCTTTGCGCATGCCTTCACGCATACACATACGGGCTGCGATTTCGAACGCCAGAACGCTCGAGTCAACGTCGTGGAACTTACCGTCCAGCAGGGCAACCTTGAAGTCGATCACGGGGAAGCCAGCCAGAGGGCCGCTGTCCATGACAGACTGGATGCCTTTTTCGACACCCGGGATGTATTCCTTCGGAACAGCACCACCAACGATGCGGCTTTCGAACGAATAACCTTCGCCCGGCTCGGTCGGAGTGATCTCAAGCTTGACCTCGGCGAACTGACCCGAACCACCCGACTGTTTCTTGTGGGTGTAGGTGTGCTCGACCGGCATCGAGATGGTTTCACGATAGGCCACCTGCGGCGCGCCGATGTTGGCCTCGACCTTGAACTCGCGCTTGAGGCGGTCAACCAGGATGTCCAGGTGAAGTTCGCCCATACCCTTCATGATGGTCTGACCCGATTCCAGATCGGTTTCCACACGGAAGGACGGGTCTTCGGCCGCCAGACGCGCCAGACCCTGAGACATTTTCTCCTGGTCGCCCTTGGTTTTGGGCTCGACCGCGATCTCGATCACCGGATCGGGGAAGGTCATGGTTTCCAGAACCACCGGATCCTTCGCGTCACACAGGGTGTCACCGGTGGTGGTGTCTTTCAGACCCGCCAGCGCGATGATGTCGCCTGCAAACGCTTCTTCGATCTCTTCCCGGTTGTTCGAGTGCATCATCATCATACGACCGATGCGCTCTTTCTTGCCTTTGGTCGAGTTCAGGATCGAGTCACCCTTGTTCAGCACGCCCGAATAAATCCGGGTGAAGGTCAGCGAACCGACGAAGGGGTCGTTCATGATTTTGAACGCCAGACCCGAGAACGCCATGTTGTCGTCAGCACGACGGGCGATGTCCCGAACTTCGTCCTCGTCACCGGGTTTGAAGCCCATGTAATCGACAACGTCCAGCGGGCTGGGCAGATAGTCGATCACAGCGTTGAGCAGCGGCTGAACGCCTTTGTTCTTGAACGCAGAACCACCCAGTACCGGAACGAACGCGATTTCCAGCGTGCCCTTGCGCAGCAGTTTACGCAGGGTCGGAACGTCGGGCTCATTGCCTTCCAGGTATTCCATCATCGCGTCGTCGTCCATTTCGACGGCCGCTTCGATCATCTTGCCGCGCCATTCTTCAGCCATGTCTTTCAGGCTGTCGCGGATCGGAGCTTTGATCCAGCTTGCGCCCAGGTCTTCACCCTGCCACAGCCATTCTTCCATGGTGACCAGGTCGATCAGACCTTCCAACTCGGATTCGGCGCCGATCGGGATACCAACCGGAACAGCACGTGCGCCGGTGCGGTCTTCGATCATGCGAACGCAGTTGAAGAAATCTGCGCCGATCTTGTCCATCTTGTTGACGAAAACCATACGCGGAACCTTGTAGCGGTCAGCCTGACGCCACACGGTTTCGGTCTGGGGCTCAACACCGGCGTTTGCGTCCAGAACGCAGACGGCACCGTCGAGAACCGCCAGCGAGCGTTCGACTTCGATGGTGAAGTCAACGTGGCCGGGGGTGTCGATGATGTTCAGGCGGTGCTTGGGGGTATCGGCGGTTTTACCGTCCTCGGTGCGTTCCCAGAACGTGGTGGTCGCAGCCGAAGTGATGGTGATGCCGCGTTCCTGCTCCTGCTCCATCCAGTCCATGGTGGCGGCACCATCGTGCACCTCACCGATGTTGTGGGATTTGCCAGTATAATACAGGATGCGTTCCGAGCAGGTCGTCTTGCCTGCATCGATGTGCGCCATGATACCGAAGTTACGGTATAGTTCGAGCGGATATTCGCGTGCCATTTGGATAAGCCTCTAGAATTACCAGCGGTAATGGCTGAAGGCTTTGTTCGCCTCGGCCATCTTGTGGGTGTCTTCGCGCTTCTTAACGGCAGTACCGCGGGACTGTACGGCGTCCAGCAGTTCGCCGGCGAGGCGTTCTTCCATGGTGTTTTCGTTGCGGCCGCGCGCAGCGGTGATCAGCCAGCGGATGGCCAGTGCTTCGCGGCGCTCGGGGCGCACTTCGACCGGAACCTGGTAGGTTGCACCACCAACCCGGCGCGAGCGAACCTCGACCGAAGGTTTGATGTTGTCGAGCGCTTCGTGGAACACTTCGACCGGAGCGCGCTTTACCTTGTTCTCAACGCGGTCAAATGCGTTGTAGACGATGCGCTCTGCGACCGACTTCTTGCCGTCGATCATCAGGTTGTTCATGAATTTGGTCAGTACCTTGTCGCCGAATTTGGCGTCAGGCAGGACTTCGCGTTTTTCGGCGGCGTGACGACGTGACATATCAGCCTCTCCTTCTTACTTGGGACGCTTCGCGCCGTATTTCGAACGACGTTGCTTACGGTCTTTGACGCCCTGAGTATCCAGAACACCGCGCAGGATGTGGTAACGCACACCGGGAAGGTCTTTCACACGGCCGCCACGGATCAGAACAACCGAGTGTTCCTGCAGGTTGTGGCTTTCACCGGGGATGTACGAGATGACCTCGAACCCGTTGGTCAGGCGCACCTTGGCAACCTTACGCATCGCCGAGTTCGGCTTTTTAGGCGTTGTGGTATAGACACGTGTGCAGACACCGCGCTTCTGCGGGCACTGCTCCAGGTGCATGGACTTCGAGCGTTTGACTTTGGGCTGCCGCGGCTTGCGGATCAGCTGTTGAATAGTTGGCATTCCGGTTCTTTCCCCGTTTTGCAACACACATGACATGCACGCGCGTTGCGTGCGGCTAAATTCGCTGCACTTATGCGTCCACAAGCGCAAAACCCACGAGCGTTCCCATTCCGAGGTGAACGTCGCGGTTGATTCTCAGAGGGCGCGAACTGCAAAATTGTCCGGGCCTTGACCAGTTCATTACTGGAATCGGCTACGGGGCGGCCCCCGGTACCGAGATGACGCGCGTATAGGGGGAGTCGTCCCAAGTGTCAACAGCCCTATCCCGGCGCCCAGGCGCGCGCGTTGAATGCAGCCTGTAGGATTGCCATTCCTGCGCGCCGCTGTCCCGGTTGCGGCTGAACCGCGACAAGGGCATAGTCGGGTCGAATATCTGCTGATGGATTACAGATGCAAGTGATTGGTCTTTGCCGGTTTTCCTATCCCGCAATTGGCGGCTTTCAGACAACGCACGAAAGTGTCGAAGAAAGACGGCAATTCCTGTACCAGCACGACAGGTTGGAAGAACGGTTTCGCCTGTTCGAGACGGTCGCCCTGCCCGGTTTCAAAAAACAGTCCGACGAAGATTTCCAGTTGGTGATCGTGGTCGGCGACTGCCTGCCCAAGCCGGCATTTGACCGCCTCAACGATCTGACCGGTGGGCTGAAACAGGTGCGCATTGTCGCGAAACCTCCGGGGCGGCACAGAAAAATCATGCAGGATGTCCTGAATTCGGCGCGGAACGATCCCGATCAACCCTGCCTTCAGTTTCGCCATGACGATGATGATGCAGTGGCCGTGGATTTTGTCGAGCGGTTCCGGGGCTGTGTCAGGGAATGCGTTGGCTTGTTCGAAAGGCACGCGATGGTCGCCGTTGACTTCAACTGCGGTTATCTGGCCCGCGCCAATTCCGAGGGGATACAGGCCACGCGCGTGCATCGCCCGTTGATCACTGCCGGTCTGGGAATGTACGTGCGGGGCGGGCAGCGGAAATCGATCATGAATTTTGCCCATAACAGGATCAACCGCGCGATGCCCGTTGTGACCCGACCCGATAGTCCGATGTGGGTACGGGGATTGAACCGGTTCAATGACTCACCGCGAACCAGAAACATGGATGTCGCGCTCGACCCTCTTACCCGGCAGCAGGAGCTCGAGTTTCAAACCCGTTTCGCCATTGATCCGAACGTGGTCAGACGGCGTCACGCCAAGCCCTGACGCGCACGTGCCCGGAACAAGGTGAACAGACCGGCACCCACGATCAGGACAGCACCCAGCATCGTCAGGCTGTCAGGCCATTCGTCAAACACGACCCAACCCAACCCGAGCGCCCAGATCAGGCTGGAATATCTGAACGGCGCAACGAATCCGACATCTCCCTGACGCATGACCATGACGCTGAACAAATAGCCAAGCAGCACAAACACGGCCGCCGCCGCGACCAGGGAACCCGCCGTTGCCGAGACCGCAACCCATCCTTCGAAAACCGAAGCTATTGCCGCAGCCCCCGCTATGGAAACCGAGGTGGCAAGGGTAACCAGCATTGACGGCACGTCGGCTGACATGCGTCGCGTGATGAGGTCCCGAACTGTAATCGAAACCACTGCAACCAGCGCATAGATGGAATACACGCTGAACCCCTCTGGCCCGGGTCTTACGATCAGCAGCATTCCGACGAAACCCACGGCGATTGCCAAAGCGCGTCGCCAACCAACCTGTTCGGAAAAAACCAGAGCAGCACCCAATGTTACCGTAAGAGGCAATGCCTGAAGAATGGCCGTAACATTGGCAAGCGGCATGTTCTTCAGCGCCGTCAGGAAAAAGAATGTCGCCGCAAGCTCTGCAAGGCAGCGCAGTGCAACCAGCCACTTGTCATGGCGCGAAAAATTCAGATGCAACGTGCCCAGTGACCGGGCAAGCACATAGATCAGAAATACCGCCAGAAACCCGCGCATGGCCACCAACTGAAACAATGGCAGATCCTGCAAGGCAACCTTCACCAGCGTATCGTTCAGGGTAAAGGCAGCCATGCTGCCCATCATCAGCAAAGCGCCTTTGGTGTTTGGAGTCATGCTGCTTCGGGCTCCGGGGCTATTGATCGCCCCGCATTGGCCGCCGAGACGGGCTGGATGTCAACAACGCACAAGGGGTGCAGAGATCATCAACCGAATGGAAGGATGGTCCCGAACAGGTTCAGGCTGGAAGGCTCTGTCGTGTCTTTTACAAACTCTACCCAGTCTTCCCCGTATACAAGTTCGAAAAACACAGGATATTTCCACACGAAATTATGAAAGGAAAAGGTCGTCACCAACGCACCAACCGTGAGCGCCCCGGCGAACTCTCGCAGTTTACCTTTCAGAAACAGCATAACCATGATGCAGGCCCCGCCTGCAAGGCCGAGGCTTACGAAATCCTGCGTTCCCACCTTTCCGGGCACCGGAATGCCAACCGATTGGTATTGAATCAGGCGGGACAGGAAGACCGCAAAAACACCCAGTAAAAAAGCCCCCATAAACGCAGCGGGATACCCCAGACGTTGCCAGATACTCTCGGTTCGAGGCATAGGCGACTTGTGTGTGTTTTCTGCCGAACGCTTTTTGATCCGCGCCACACGGTCCTCGAAAGAGTTGCTTTTGGTGTCCATTGTTCAGCTCAAAATAATCCGAAAACACAGAATATCGCTAAACCACCGATTGCAGGACCACAAGCCTGATGCAATCGCGTCAAAGGCTGTGCTCTGTCACGACGGTTCACAATTGCGTACCAGGAGAGGCGACGAAAAAAGGCCCCACGAAATCGCAGGGCCTTTTTCTACTTGATTCTGAATGACGCGGTTTATTCGCGGCTTTCCGGTGTTTCGACCAGAACGTCCAGCTCATCCCCGACCATATCATCATCCATGATCGGTGCGGCCAGGGCGGCGGCGGCCTCGGCCTCTTCCCGGCGGGCTTCGATGACCACGTTGTCACGCGACTGCGCGATGTGGCGGACGGCCTGCGTTGCCCCACCGGTACCGGCGGGGATCAGACGACCAACGATGACGTTCTCTTTCAGGCCGACCAGTTTGTCCTTCTTGCCCTGAACCGAAGCTTCGGTCAGCACGCGGGTGGTCTCCTGGAACGACGCCGCCGAGATGAACGAGCGCGTCTGCAACGAGGCCTTGGTGATCCCCAACAGGATCGGCTCACCCTGAGCAGGGCGACCACCGCGGGCGATGGTCTTCTCGTTGGCCGCGTCGAACTCCTGCTTGTCGACATGTTCGCCCTTCAGCAGGGTGGTGTCGCCCGAATCCAAGATCTCCCACTTCTGCAGCATCTGGCGCACGATGACCTCGATGTGCTTGTCGTTGATCTTCACGCCCTGCAGACGATACACGTCTTGCACCTCGTCGATCATGTAATCGGCCAGCGCTTCGACACCCATGATGGACAGGATGTCATGCGGCGCAGGGTTACCGTCCATCAGGTATTCACCCTTCTGGATGAAGTCCCCTTCGGCGACCGGGATGTGCTTGCCCTTGGGCACCATGTACTCGATAGTCTCCATGGACTCGTCCGCCGGTTCGATGCTGATGCGGCGCTTGTTCTTGTAGTCGCGGCCAAAGCGCACGTAACCATCGGCCTCGGCGATGATCGCGTGATCCTTGGGACGGCGCGCTTCGAACAGTTCGGCCACACGCGGCAGACCACCGGTGATGTCCTTGGTCTTGGCACCTTCGCGCGGGATACGCGCGACGACGTCACCGGCTTCGACCTTCTGACCGTCTTCGACCGACAGGATCGCATCCACCGACATCGGATAGTGAACCGGGTTGCCCGCATCGTTGCGGACCGGTTCGCCATCTTCGCCAACCAGAATGATCTCGGGCTTGAGGTCGCTGCCTTTGGGGGCGGCGCGCCAGTCGATCACGATCTTCTGGGTCATGCCGGTTGCTTCGTCGGTCTCGTCGCGGACAGCGAGGCCCGAAACCAGATCGACATATTTCGCAGTACCGGCTTTCTCGGCGATGATCGGCAAGGTGTACGGGTCCCACTCGAACAGCTTGTCGCCACGGGCCACCTTGGTGCCGTCCTTGACGAACAGCTTGGAGCCGTAGCCCAGCTTGTGGCTGGCACGCTCTTCGCCGTGTTCGTCCTTGATCACCAGCTTCATGTTCCGGCCCATGACCAGGCTTTCGCCGGCTGCGTTGACCAGGATCTGCGGGTTCTCGAAGGAAACGATACCTTCCTGGCTGGCTTCCTGGAACGACTGCTGACCACCTTGCGCAACACCACCGATGTGGAAGGTCCGCATGGTCAGCTGTGTACCGGGTTCACCGATCGACTGAGCCGCGATGATGCCGACAGCTTCACCTGTGTTCACCATCGTACCGCGTGCAAGGTCACGACCATAGCAGGTCGCACAAACGCCTTCCTCGGACTCACAGGTCAGAGGCGAGCGGATGCGCATCGACTGAACGCCGGCTTCGTCGATGGTGTCGGCCATACGTTCGTCGATCAGCTGACCGGCTGCGACGATCACCTCATCGGTGCCCGGACGCAGAACATCGTCAGCGGCCACACGGCCCAGCACGCGTTCGGCCAGCGAGGCGACAACCTCACCGTCGTTCACGGCTGCTTCGGCTGTGATCGCACGCTCGGTGCCGCAGTCGATCTCACGAACGATACAGTCTTGCGCCACGTCCACCAGACGACGGGTCAGGTAACCCGAGTTCGCAGTCTTCAGAGCGGTATCCGACAGACCCTTACGGGCACCGTGGGTCGAGTTGAAGTACTCGAGAACGGTCAGACCTTCTTTAAAGTTCGAGATGATCGGCGTCTCGATGATGTCACCGTTCGGTTTGGCCATCAGGCCCCGCATACCGCCCAGCTGTTTCATCTGAGTGACCGAGCCACGCGCACCCGAGTGGGCCATCATGTAGACCGAGTTCGGCTCCATGTCCGACCCGTCTTCGGCCTTGGCAACGTCCGAGATCGTGCTCATCATCGCCTCGGTCACGCGGTCGTTACACTTCGACCAAGCATCGACAACCTTGTTGTACTTTTCGCCCTGAGTGATCAGGCCGTCCATGTACTGCTGCTCAAAGTCTTTCACCTGGCTGCGGGTGTCATCGACGATGCTCCACTTGTCCGTCGGAATGACCATGTCATCCTTGCCGAACGAGATGCCCGCCTTGAACGCTTCCTTGAAGCCCATCGACATGATCTGGTCACAGAAGATCACCGACTCTTTCTGACCGCAGTAACGGTAGACGGTGTCGATCACCTGCTGCACTTCTTTCTTCCGCAGCAGACGGTTGACCAGATCGAACGGCGCCTTGTTGTTCATCGGCAGCAACGCACCCAGACGCAGACGGCCCGGGGTGGTTTCATAGCGCTTCTGAACTTCGTTGCCTTCCTCGTCGATCTGCGTGATCCGGGCCGTGATTTTCGAGTGCAGATGCACCTCGCCCGAATCCAGCGCGTGCTGAACTTCTTCGATCGATCCAAAGACCTTGCCTTCGCCCGGCATGCCTTCGCGTTCCAGGGTCACATAGTACAGACCCAGGATCATATCCTGCGACGGAACGATGATCGGCGCACCGTTTGCAGGCGACAGAACGTTGTTCGTCGACATCATCAGAACACGGGCTTCCAACTGCGCCTCAAGGCTCAGCGGGACGTGCACAGCCATCTGGTCACCGTCGAAGTCGGCGTTAAAGGCCGAACAGACCAGCGGGTGCAGCTGGATGGCTTTACCTTCGATCAGGACCGGCTCGAACGCTTGAATGCCCAAACGGTGCAGCGTCGGCGCACGGTTCAGCATGACAGGGTGTTCGCGGATCACCTCGTCGAGGATATCCCACACTTCGGGACGCTCTTTCTCGACCAGTTTCTTCGCCTGCTTCACGGTCGAAGACAGACCCTTGGCTTCAAGGCGCGAGTAGATGAACGGCTTGAACAGTTCCAGCGCCATCTTCTTGGGCAGACCACACTGGTGCAGCTTGAGTTCCGGACCGGTCACGATGACCGAACGGCCCGAGAAGTCGACGCGCTTACCCAAAAGGTTCTGACGGAAGCGACCCTGCTTACCTTTCAGCATGTCCGACAGCGATTTCAGCGGACGCTTGTTGGCACCGGTAATCACGCGGCCACGACGGCCGTTGTCAAACAGAGCGTCAACGGATTCCTGCAGCATCCGCTTTTCGTTGCGGACGATGATGTCAGGTGCACGCAGTTCGATCAGACGCTTCAGACGGTTGTTCCGGTTGATGACGCGGCGATACAGATCGTTCAGATCCGAAGTCGCGAACCGGCCACCGTCCAGCGGAACCAGCGGACGCAGTTCCGGCGGAATGACCGGGATTACGGTCATCACCATCCACTCGGGCCGGTTGCCCGACTCGAGGAAGCTTTCGACAACCTTCAGACGCTTGATGATCTTCTTGGGCTTCAGTTCGCCGGTTGCTTCGGCCAAATCAGCGCGCAGCTGCTCGGCTTCGGCTTCCAAATCGATCTGCGCCAGCATCTCACGAATGGCTTCAGCACCGATATTCGCTGTGAACGCATCCATGCCATAGGCATCCTGCGCATCCATGTACTCTTCTTCGGTCAACATCTGGCCGTAGGTCAGGTCGGTCAGACCGGGCTCGATGACGACATAGTTTTCAAAGTACAGAACGCGTTCCAGATCGCGCAACGTCATGTCCAGCATCAGACCGATGCGGGACGGCAGCGATTTCAGGAACCAGATATGTGCGACGGGCGCGGCCAGTTCGATGTGGCCCATACGCTCGCGGCGGACTTTCTGCAGGGTGACTTCCACACCGCATTTCTCGCAGACAACGCCGCGATACTTCATCCGCTTATATTTGCCGCACAGACATTCGTAATCTTTGATCGGGCCAAAGATACGCGCGCAGAACAGACCGTCACGTTCGGGCTTGAACGTCCGGTAGTTGATGGTTTCGGGTTTCTTGATCTCACCATAGGACCAAGACAGGATCCGCTCGGGCGACGCCAGCGAGACTTTGATCTCGTCAAAGACCTTAGGCGGCGTCAGCGGGTTGAACGGGTTGTTGGTGATTTCCTGGTTCATTTGTTACCTCAAATCTTGCGGAAGGGGGGACGGGAGAAAGGGCAGCGCCCTTACTCCTCAACCTCCGCATCCAGGAGTTCCATATTCAGGCCGAGGCCGCGGACTTCTTTCACCAGAACGTTGAACGATTCCGGTACGCCCGCTTCAAAGTTATCCTCGCCCTTGACGATCGACTCATAGACCTTGGTCCGGCCGGCGACGTCATCCGATTTCACGGTGAGCATCTCCTGCAGGGTGTAGGCGGCGCCGTAAGCTTCCAGAGCCCAGACTTCCATCTCACCAAAGCGCTGACCACCGAACTGCGCCTTACCACCCAGCGGCTGCTGGGTCACCAGGCTGTACGGCCCGGTCGAACGCGCGTGGATTTTGTCGTCCACCAGGTGATGCAGTTTCAGCAGGTACTTGATGCCCACGGTCACCGGACGCGCGAATTGCTCACCGGTACGACCGTCGAACAGGATCGACTGACCGCTTTCCGAGAAGCCCGCACGCACCAGCGCGTCGTTGACGTCTGCCTCTTTGGCACCGTCAAAGACCGGGGTAGCAATCGGAACACCGCGGGTGACGTTGCTGGCCGCTTCGATCAGCTGGTCCTCGTCCATGCCGCTGATGCCCTCTTCATAGACATCCTCGCCATAGGCGTGTTTCATCGCGTCGCGTACCGGCGTCAGATCGCCTGAACGGCGGTATTCCTGCAGCGCCTCATCGATGTTCAGACCCAGACCGCGTGCGGCCCAACCCATATGGGTTTCAAGGATCTGACCGACGTTCATACGCGACGGCACACCCAGCGGGTTCAGACAGAAGTCAACCGGTGTACCATCGGCCAGGAACGGCATGTCTTCCATCGGAACAACCTTGGAAATCACACCTTTGTTCCCGTGACGACCGGCCATCTTGTCGCCCGGCTGCAACTTGCGCTTCACGGCGATGAAGACTTTGACCATCTTCATCACACCCGGCGGCAGATCGTCGCCACGACGGACTTTCTCGACCTTGTCCTCGAAACGGGCGTCCAGAGCGCGCTTTTGCACTTCGTACTGCTCGTTCAGAGCCTCAACGATTTGTGCGTCCTGCTCGTCTTCCAGCGCCAGCTGCCACCACTGACCACGGGTCAGGGTTTCCAGCAGTTCCTCGGTGATCACCGACCCTGCCTTGACGCCTTTCGGGCCTTTGACAGCGGTTTTACCCAGGATCAAGCCTTGCAGACGCGCATAGATGTTGCGGTCCAGGATCGCCAGCTCATCGTCCCGGTCACGGGCCAGACGTTCGACTTCCTCACGCTCGATCTGCAGCGCACGCTCATCTTTCTCGACGCCGTGACGGTTGAAGACGCGGACTTCCACGACCGTACCGTAATCGCCCGGCTTCACGCGCAGCGAGGTGTCGCGCACGTCAGATGCTTTTTCACCGAAGATGGCGCGCAGCAGCTTTTCTTCCGGGGTCATCGGGCTTTCGCCCTTCGGAGTGATCTTGCCGACCAGGATATCGCCCGGCTCGACGTCCGCACCGATGTAAACGATGCCCGCCTCGTCGAGGTTGCGCAGCGCTTCTTCACCGACATTCGGGATGTCGCGGGTGATCTCTTCCGGGCCCAGCTTGGTGTCACGGGCGGCGACTTCGAATTCCTCGATATGGACCGAGGTAAATACGTCATCGCGCGCGATACGTTCGCTGATCAGGATCGAGTCTTCGTAGTTGTAACCGTTCCACGGCATGAACGCGACGACCACGTTCTTACCCAAAGCCAGTTCACCCATATCGGTCGACGGACCGTCGGCAATGACTTCGCCCTTCTGGACGGTGTCACCCACCTTGATCAGCGGACGCTGGTTGATGCAGGTATTCTGGTTCGAACGCTGGAATTTGCGCAGACGATAGATGTCAACGCCAGCATCGCCCAGTTCCAAATCCTCGGTGGCGCGGATCACGATACGCTGGGCATCGACCTGGTCGATGATACCGGCGCGTTTCGCCTGGATCGCAGCACCTGAGTCGATCGCTACCTTTTCCTCGATGCCGGTACCGACCAGCGGCGCTTCGGCGCGCAGCAGCGGAACCGCCTGACGTTGCATGTTCGAGCCCATCAGCGCGCGGTTGGCGTCGTCGTTTTCAAGGAACGGGATCAGCGATGCAGCGACCGAGACCAGCTGTTTCGGCGACACGTCGATCAGGTCCACATTCTCGCGCGGGGCAAGCGTGTAGTCACCAGCCTGACGGGTCGAAACCAGATCGTTGATGAACTTGCCATCCGTATCCAACGTCGCGTTGGCCTGTGCCACGGTGTGACGCATTTCTTCGGTCGCGGACATGTAGTGGACCTCGTCGGTCACCTGCCCGTCTTTTACGACGCGATAAGGGGTTTCGATGAAGCCGTACTTGTTCACGCGGGCAAAGGTGGCCAGCGAGTTGATCAGACCGATGTTCGGACCTTCGGGCGTTTCGATCGGGCACATCCGGCCATAGTGGGTCGGGTGCACGTCGCGCACCTCAAAGCCCGCACGTTCACGAGTCAGACCACCGGGGCCAAGCGCCGAAAGACGGCGTTTGTGGGTAACCTCGGACAGCGGGTTGGTTTGGTCCATGAACTGCGACAGCTGCGAGCTGCCGAAGAATTCACGAACAGCGGCCGCCGCCGGTTTCGCGTTGATCAGGTCCTGAGGCATGACGGTGTCGATTTCAACCGACGACATACGCTCTTTGATCGCGCGCTCCATGCGCAGCAGACCGACGCGGTACTGGTTTTCCATCAGTTCGCCGACCGAACGCACACGACGGTTGCCGAGGTGGTCGATATCGTCCACATCGCCTTTGCCGTCACGCAGTTCCACCAGCGCCTTGATACAGGCCACGATGTCTTCGCGGCGCAGAGTGCGCAGGGTGTCTGGCGCATCCAGAGCCAGGCGCATGTTCATCTTCACGCGGCCAACAGCGGACAGGTCATACCGCTCGCTGTCGAAGAACAACGTGTCAAACAGAGCCGACGCAGCCTCGACGGTGGGCGGCTCACCCGGACGCATGACGCGGTAGATGTCCATCAGCGCGCTTTCACGGTTCAGGTTCTTGTCCTGAGCCATGGTGTTGCGCATGTATGGGCCGACATTGACGTTGTCGATGTCCAGAACCGGGATGTCGGTGATACCCGCATCGATCAGCTCTTTCACGGTGCCGCCAATCAGGTCGCCGTCTTTGTCATATTCCAGGGTCAGTTCATCACCGGCTTCGACATAGATCGCGCCGTTTTCTTCGTTGATGATGTCCTTTGCGACAAATTTGCCGACGATGTGATCAAAAGGAACCAGCAGATCGGTGACGGTTCCTTCGTCGATCAGCTTCTTGACCGCGCGCGGGGTAACTTTCTTGCCCGCTTCGGCAATCACTTCACCGGACTTGGCGTCAACCAGATCATAGGTCGGGCGGGTGCCGCGCACGCGCTCGGGGAAGAACGGTGTGACCCAACCCTTGTTCTTGTCCAGCTTGTAGGACACGGTATTGTAATACGCGTCCATGATAGCTTCCTGATCCAGACCCAGCGCATAGAGCAGGGTTGTCACCGGCAGTTTGCGGCGACGGTCGATCCGGGCGAACACGATGTCCTTGGCGTCAAACTCGAAGTCCAGCCAGCTGCCGCGATACGGGATGATGCGGCAGGCAAACAGCAGCTTGCCCGAGGAATGAGTCTTGCCTTTGTCGTGGTCAAAGAACACGCCGGGCGAACGGTGCATCTGGGATACGATCACACGCTCGGTCCCGTTCACGACAAAGGTGCCGTTCGGTGTCATCAAAGGCATATCGCCCATGAAGACATCCTGTTCCTTGATGTCCTTTACCGATTTTGCGCCGGTGTCCTCATCGACATCAAAAACGATCAAACGCAGTGTTACCTTCAGCGGCGCGCTGTAGGTCATGTCGCGTTGCATACATTCTTCAACGTCGTATTTGGGTTTTTCCAGATCGTATTTCACGAATTCCAGAACGGAGGTTTCGTTGAAATCCTTGATCGGGAAAACCGATTGGAACACGCCCTTGATGCCTTCGCCGTCGGTGGGCTGCTCTGCATCGCCGGAGCGCAGGAAAAGATCATAAGAAGATTTCTGGACCTCAATAAGGTTCGGCATCTCCAGCACTTCGCGGATTTTGCCGTAATATTTACGAAGACGTTTCTGGCCAAGGAACGTTTGAGCCATGTCAGATGTCACCTTTCGATGTTCTCAGCGGGCAAAGACACCGTCGGGCCCCGGCATCTTGCGCAATCGAGACAACACGTCCGGATCAATTCATGGCCACCGTCCCGAAGGCGGCCTCCCGATCCGAAAACCGTGTCTTAGAAAACGCCTCGCGTCTTGAGGCCCTTTCTAAGACAGGTTCGGCTGGACCCGGATTCCTCCGGACCCAGCCAAATTTTTCGGCACATCAGCGATGCACCTGAGACCAAGCTTAGGCCAGTTCGACTTCGGCGCCAGCTGCTTCCAGCTTGGCTTTGACGTCTTCTGCTTCTGCTTTGTCCACGCCTTCTTTGATCTTGCCGCCGGCTTCGACCAGTTCCTTGGCTTCTTTCAGGCCCAGGCCGGTGATGCCGCGAACTTCTTTGATGACGTTGATTTTCGATGCGCCGGCGTTCTTCAGAACGACGTCGAATTCGGTTTTTTCTTCCTCAGCCGCGCCGCCGGCGTCGCCAGCTGCACCTGCGACCATTACGGCGCCGCCAGCTGCGGGCTCGATGCCGTATTCGTCTTTGAGGATGGTTTTCAGTTCTTGTGCTTCCAGCAGGGTCAGACCCACGATGCTTTCTGCGAGTGCTTTCAGATCAGCCATTTTATCAGCTCTTTCCGTTTACAGTGTGTGTTCCAACGTCAGGGCACATGCCCCACGCAGATCATTCAGTGCCAACCGCTTACGCAGCTTCCGCCTTCTCTTCGATGGTGGAAAGGATGCTTGCGATATTGCTTGCAGGTGCGCCAATCGCGCCGGCGATGTTCGAAGCAGGTGCGCCAATGCAGCCCACGATCGAAGCAATAAGCTCCTCGCGAGACGGCATTTTCGAAACAGCTTCGACGCCTTTGCGGTCCAGAGCGTTCTCGCCCATTGCACCGCCAAGGATTTCGAACTTTTTGTTCTCCTTGGCGAAGTCCTCGGCCACCTTGGCTGCTGCCACGGGGTCCTCGGAATAGGTCAGAACGGTCATCCCTGTCAGCAGGTCGGCCATGTTTGCACACGGCTTACCCTCAAGGGCGATTTTGGCGAGCCTGTTTTTGGCAACACGCACGGAACCGCCCGCTTCGCGTGCACGCGCGCGCAGGTCCTGCATCTCGGCAACTGTCAGACCGGCGTAGTGGGCAACCACTACGACGCCAGAGCTTTCGAAGATTTGGCCGAGTTCCTCGACCACTTTCTCTTTCTGGGCTCTATCCACAGTTCTCTCCAAGTTAGGGGCGAAATCTCACCCCGGCTCATATTTGCCGCAGCTTTCGCTCCGGCGTTCAGGTCCTTGTTACGGGATTGGCCAAAATGCGCCCGAGGGTGGGACCCCCAGAATTCTTTGGTCTTACCCGTCTCAGGCAGGGAATTAAGGGACCGAATGGGCCCACCCACCGTCTTGGACGAAACGAAACAAAGCGCACGACGAATCGCACGCTTTGTTCCGCAGGTCTTCTTAGGGCAGATGGAGGGGGTTTCCAAGGGGTAAATTGCACCCAATTCAGATCATACAGCACCCAAATTCCAAGGGCATGTTTTCAGAACTTCCCGTTGTCGTTTTTCCATTCCTCGCGCGGCGGAACCGCTTCGATGGTGCTCCAATTTTCGACGATCTGATCAGCGTCCCAGCGATACAAATCATAAAAGCTGGAATGCACCCCATTTCTTTCCCCTTCACACACGCAAAGGACGAAATTTCCCTCTGCCAAAACCCGATGCAAATGCTTGTAGACAAATTTTGTCCCGCTTTCGCTCGTTCCTTCCAACACGTTCTTGAGCGCTACGATTCCGTCGGCCATGTCCGGATTGTGCTGTTTTAGATCCTCTGCAACAAAGTCCGCCAATCTGTCAAACCTGCGCTTTATCAGAACGTCTGTGACAAACATGCTGCTAGCGGCCCGGTTTTCTTCCGTCTTCTCCAGGTCCGTTACTTCGGTGTGACCATCCAGCATTCCACGCCCAGAAAGGTTTGGACCGCGCAAGGGCTGAATGTTGTCCCAATGCTCTACGGCTTTGCCATCTTCGAACCGAAACACCTCAAACGCGGCGCGCAGGCTACTGAAATCGTACTCAATATGCGCAAAGGCAAAGTCGCCATCCTCGAAAACCCTTTTGAATGTAACCTTGGGTGAGGTTTTGGACAGCCTTGCGAACAGGTCGGCAATACCTTCGCTGCCTTCGTGAGTTTGAGGGTTGTGCTGGATGTACTTCTCTTCATTCACAACCGCTGCCGCCATGGCGTCACCGGTTTCCAATCCCTTAAGAAATCTTTGGAGGAGTTCGCGCTTAGTTTCCATAGCCATGGTCCGTTCGATTGCCAGAACTGAAATGCATGCGATTTATCTTCGCACCGAACCCGGAAAAATGAAAATCCCGGGCAGTTTGCACCACCCGGGATCAATTCTTTTCATCAGATTTGTCTGACTTACTCGCCCGAGGCCTCTGCTACATCAACGGTCACACCGGGGCCCATGGTCGAGCTCAGCGCGATTTTCTTCATGTAGGTGCCTTTGGCGCCCGACGGTTTCGCCTTGGCAACAGCTGAGACAAACGCGCGGACGTTTTCAGCCAGTTTGGCTTCGTCGAACGACGCTTTGCCAACACCCGCATGCACAACGCCGCCTTTTTCCGCCTTGAACTGAACTTCACCACCCTTGGCTGCTTCCACGGCCGCTTTCACGTCCATGGTCACGGTGCCAACCTTGGGGTTCGGCATCAGGTTGCGGGGGCCCAGAACCTTACCCAGCCGACCGACGATCGGCATCATGTCCGGGGTTGCGATGCAGCGATCAAATTCGATGGTGCCGCCCTGAATGGTTTCCATCAGGTCTTCTGCACCAACGATATCGGCGCCTGCTTCTTTTGCTTCGTCTGCCTTGGGGCCACGAGCGAATACAGCAACGCGCATCGCTTTACCGGTGCCGTTCGGCAGACCGACAACGCCACGAACCATCTGGTCTGCGTGACGAGTGTCAACGCCCAGGTTCATCGCGATTTCGATGGTCTCGTCGAATTTCGAGGTTGCGTTGGCTTTGACCAGGGCAACTGCTTCTTCGACCGACAGGTTTTCCTTGCCAGCGACAGCTTCGCGCGCAGCGCGGGTACGTTTACCGAGTTTTGCCATCTTACTTCACCTCGATGCCCATGGAGCGGGCCGAGCCCAGGATGATCTGCATTGCGCCTTCGACGTCGTTGGCGTTAAGATCTTTCATTTTGGCTTCGGCGATTTCGCGAACCTGCTTCGAGGTCACGGTTGCCACGGTCTCACGACCTGGGTTTTCCGCGCCGCGGGGACGGTTACGCTTGCCGACCGGCTTCAGACCAGCTGCTTTTTTCAGGTAATAAGACGCGGGCGGCGTCTTGATGTCCATGGTGAAGGACTTGTCCTGATAATAGGTGATCACGGTCGGGCACGGAGCGCCGGGCTCCATGTCTGCGGTCTTGGCGTTGAACGCCTTGCAGAATTCCATGATGTTGATACCGCGCTGACCCAGCGCCGGACCAACTGGCGGCGACGGGTTCGCCTGACCTGCAGGAACCTGCAGTTTCATTGTACCAGCAAGCTTCTTGGCCATTTGGTTTTCCTTTCAACTTGGGTGAAACGCGTCCCACCCAGATTATGTTGCGTGGTCCGGTCCGGGATCGCGACCCCGGCAACCTCCCACGAGAGAATCTCGCCCGAAGACGATAGAGGCGGCGTTTACATGGGATCAGGAGAGATGACAAGTGGTTGGCGCACCATTCTGGTTGTACCGAATCAAACCCTGAGAGGATTCTTGCTGTCTGCGTGATTACACGCGAATGTCCGTACAGTTTCGAATTCCTCTAACAATCTGCAAAGACATGTAAAACCGCCAGTTTGCCGGCAATTGAACGCGACATTGGCGCTTGCTTCGCCACAACGCAGATGACCGTGCTATACTCCTAAAAAATTGTGATTATTGGTGGAGGTTAATTATGATACTTCGTTTAGCTTTAACTCTTGGCATCGCCTTTTCTCTTGCTGCTGCCATCCCTCAAACGGCGCGGGCCGACGCTGGAGAGTTTCTTGGTGGTGCGGTCGTCGGCGGGATCGTTGGTTACGCAATCGGCAAGGACCAACAAAAGAAAAAATCTCAGAGAACAACTACATCGAACCGCACCTATCGGTCAGGTATTCCATCGACCACGCAAGGCGCGCAAACTCAGACCGCGCTCAATTACTTCGGGTACAATGCAGGACGGGTCGATGGTCAGGTGGGTCGCGGCACCCGGTCCGCAATCGAACGCTATCAGGCCTCGATGGGTTATCCTGTAAACGGCTATGATTTTCAGCCATATCAGTATGACTTTCTGATGCAAGCCTACTATTGGGCCACAAGCGGTGGACAGGCGACGACTCAACTTGCGGGCCAACCGCTTCTGATGGCGTATCGCCGTCAGGTGCAGACGGGATCTGCTTTGGCTACTGCCCCGCAAGCTCCGGCACAAGCCGCCCCGGCACAACCTGTTCCGGTTGCGACACCGCAAGAACCTGAGCCGGAGACAACCGAAACAACGTCTGCCAGCCTGCCGAGCCTGTTTTCCGGCGGCACCGGAGGCCCGTCGCTGGCCAATCGCTGTAGCGGGGTCATGCTGCAAACATCTACCAATGGCGGCTATACGACCCTGGCGAACATGTCGGATCCCGACTTTGCGCTCAGCGAACAGTTCTGTCTTGCCCGCAGCTACGCGATGGCGCGCGGTGAAGATTTGATTCAGGATATCCAGGGGCTGACGCCGGATCAGGTGAGTGCCCAATGCGACTCGTATGGTGAAATGGTGGCGCCTCAGGTTGATGCTCTGTCTATCAACTCGAAAACCGAGGCTGAAACCCAGATGCGCAAGCTGGCGCTGGACTCGGGCCTCAGCCCCCAAGATCTTGCCGCGACAAGCAAGGTCTGCCTGGCGATTGGCTATCGTCAGGACAACATGGATGCCGCACTTGGGTCTGCCCTGATGCTGGTCGCAATGGGTGAGCCCGCCTATGGCGAGCTGATTGGCCACCATCTGCGCGAAGGCTTCGGTGTACAGAAACGTCGCGATCTTGCGATGCAGTGGTATGACGCGAGCCTGTCGGCACTGGATGCCGGATCGCAGGCTGTGTTCCTGCCCTCGCAGACCGACCGCCCGCAACTCTTGCGCGCGGCCATGGTTCAGGCGCAATAGGTCGATCCGTTTTCAGCGAATACCCAAACAAAAAACGCCGCGTTGCCCTTGGCATCGCGGCGTTTCAATTCTCGAGGAATGTTTCCTCAGCTCTGCTTGGTGACCTGCGTGAAATCCAGCTCGACCGGAGTTTCCCGGCCGAAGATCGAAACCGAAACCTTCAGCTTCTGGTTCTCGTCGTCCACACCTTCGACCATGCCGTCGAAATCTTCGAACGGGCCGTCGTTGACTTTGACCTTCTCACCGACCTCGAAGCTGATCATCAGCTTGGGTGCTTCTTCACCTTCCTGAACACGGTTCAGGATCTGGTTCACTTCGGCGTCGCGCATCGGCATCGGGCGGCCTTGCGGGCCCAGGAAACCGGTGACGCGGTTGATCGAGTTGATCAGGTGATACCCCTGATCCGACATTTCCATATGCACCAGAACGTAACCAGGCATAAAGCGGCGTTCGGTCGTGACCTTCTTGCCCCGGCGCACTTCGATCACCTCTTCGGTGGGCACCAGAACTTCGTCGATATCGTCCTCAAGGCCCTGTTCAGCCACCGACGTGCGGATCTGTTCTGCGATCTTCTTTTCGAAATTCGAAAGAACGCTGACCGAGTACCACCGTTTCGCCATGAACCTGTCGTCCTTGTTTGTCTTCGGGGCATCAAGCGTACCGGACACACCCGTCATTAAAATCTTGTCACGCCATCCGGAAAAAAAGCGGCGCGCAGCCCGAATCGCCACACGCCCATTCCGAATAGTACCGCGTCACCTACTCTGACATTGCCCGCAGCGCAAGGGGGCAGAGACGTTTCAGCGCGCTGATCCCGTCTAGCTGAAAGCACCCAGGATCAGTTGAAGACCACCCCGAATACCCAAATCGACCAAAGCGAAAAATACAGCCGTCAGCGCCGCCATGATGAAGACCATTACCGTGGTCAACAGCACCTCGCGCCGGGTCGGCCAGACGACCTTGGAGACTTCGGCACGGACTTGCTGAATGAACTGGATCGGATTGGTGGTGGCCATTTGGCGTGTTCTCTCTGCTAGCGGATGGGCCGGACATAGCCGGGCATTGCGGCAATTTCAAGGGCAGTTGGTTCAACTCTGCCTCTATAGGGCATTCGTTCAGGGTTTGGGTTTGTCATCCCATTCGTCGCTCAGGATCCGGCGCGCATCACCTTCGGGGTCTTCGTACTGGTTCGTACGAACGGTATATACGAAGGCAGCCAGACCAACGCCCCCCAGGAACAGGGAAATCGGGATCAGATAAGCAAGCACTTCCATTCAGGTTACCTCAGCCGCAGGGCGTTCAGGGACACGGTAATGGACGAGGTCGACATCGCCAAGGCCGCGATCAGCGGTGTCGCCAATCCGATCACGGCCAGAGGAACGGCGATCACGTTGTAAACGGTTGCGATCTGGAAGTTTTCGCGAATGCGTCTGGTGGCTTTGACGGCCGTGTCACACGCATCCGCAATGGGCGAAAGATCATTGCCCAACAGCACGATATCCGACGCGACCCGCGCCGCATCCAGCGCAGAGGCCGGAGAGATCGACACATGCGCCGCGGCCAAAGCGGCGGTATCGTTCAGCCCGTCGCCAACCATCAGAACTTTGTGGCCTTCATCGCTGAGATCCTGAATGCGTCTTGCCTTGTCCTGCGGCAAAGCCTCGGCGATCCAATCCGTGATTCCCAGTTTTTCGGCCAAGGCGCGCACCGCCCCCTGCGAATCCCCTGAAATCAAAAGTACACGTTTGCCCGAAGCACGCAGGGCATCCACCGCCTCAGCGGCGCCCGGGCGCAACGCGTCCGAGAATCGGAAGGCCACGGGTGCGTCCTCGCCGATTGCAAGCCAGGCCGAAGTATCGGTGCCCTGATCCGCGCTGACCCAGGCCGCCCGCCCCAGACGAACACGTTGACCACGGAATTCGCCCTCGGTGCCATAGCCGGGAACCTCGGCTATTCCCCGCACATTTGCTGGTTTGATCCCTGCTGCACGTGCCGCTTTTGCCAGTGATACGGACAAAGGATGTGCAGAAGCCTCGGCCAGCGCCAGAGCGACCTCGACCTTGGCGCGTGCATGGTCTGCCAGATTGACCAGTTCGGGTGCGCCGGATGTCAGCGTGCCCGTCTTGTCGAATACAACCGTGTCGGCTTCGGACAGCCGCTCCAGTGCTGTGGCGTGCTTGATCAGCATTCCCTTGCGGAACAACCGGCCCGACGCGGCCGTGGTTACCGCTGGCACGGCCAGACCCAACGCACAGGGGCAGGTAATAATCAGAACAGCCGCCGCGATATTCAGCGCCGTGCGCAAGTCACCGGAATAGATGTACCACCCAACAAAGCTGAGCGCCGACAGAATGTGAACACCCGGCGCATACAGCTTGGCGGCCTTGTCGGCCAACGAGGTATAACGGGACCGGCCAGACTCGGCGATGGCGACCAGATCAGCCATACGATGGAGCGACGTGTCTTCACCCACCGCCGTTGCCCGGATTGTCAACGGACCCGTCAGGTTGACTTCACCCGCGCTCACAGTCTGCCCGGCTTCGGCAAAGACTGGCACCGTCTCACCCGTCAGAAGGGATCGATCCAGTTCTGACTGACCCGACACGATCTGGCCGTCCACGGGCATGCGCCCACCCGGTCGCACAAGGATCAGGTCTCCGACGCGCAACTCGGCAACGGGAACTTCATCTTCAACCCCATCGGCGACACGAATGGCGCGGGGAACTTCCAACGCGGTCAATTCCTCGGCCGCAGATCGCGCCGCGGCACGGGTGCGGTAATCAAGATACCGTCCGGCCAGCAGAAAGAAGGTCAATGTCAGGGCTGCGTCGAAATAGGCATGCTCGCCGCTCAACGCGGTTTCCCACAGCGACGTGACCAGCGCCAACAGGATCGCCAGCACAATCGGCACATCCATATTCAGCCGTCGCACGCGCAGGGCGCTCCAGGCATTGGCAAAGAACGGCTGGGCCGAGAACGCAATGGCCGGCAGCGCAATGGCCGCTGAAATCCAGTGGAACATGTCCCGCGTTGCATCCGTCGCACCGGACCATACCGACACCGACAGCAACATCACGTTCATGGATGCAAACCCGGCCACGGCCAGCCGCATCAGAAGATCACGCCCGGCCTTGTCTGTCTGCGTTGCGGACAAAGCCCCCGGATCAAGCTCATGTGCTTCGAATCCTGCCTGTTCAAGCACAGGGATCAGATCGCTTGCACGCGTCTCCGGCGTGGCTTTGATCATCGCGCGTTTGAGCGTCAGGTTCACCCGGGCGTCTTCGACGCAGGGATGCGCGTTCAGTTCACGCTCGACCGTCGCGATACAGGCCGAGCAATGAATGCCCGGCAGCGACAAGGCGATCTGCACATCTTCCGGTATGGGCCGGGCCGGTTCTGCCGGGGCCGCAAGGCAGCCCGGGCAGGCTGCTGTGCCGGATGAAAGCTGAGCCGTCATGCTTACCCCTTCACGTAAAGCGGGACGCGCTGCGAGAATTCGGCACCGTTTCCGTCACGCGCCACCAATCGGATGTTCCAGTTTCCCTTGCCCAGTGTAGCAGGCGTGGCATAGGCTGTCCCGTCGAACGTAAAATCCGGCACGAAGTCGTCGCGCACATGGGTTGCCCGGCCGACCACGGCCTGCAATTCGCTCACCTCAACCGGCGCACCGCTTTCGTCGGTGATGTGCAGGATCAGAAGGCCGCCTTTGGTTTCCGCCCGAACTGTCCAGCCCAGCGCCTTCTGCTCTTTCAGGCGCTCGTTGAACTCCTGACTGGCGACGTAGGAGTTCTTGACCTCCAGCCCGGGAAAGGTTTTCACCGCATTATACGCCAGCACGAGGTTCACCGCGATGATCACGCCAAAAGCGCCGACAAACACGGCCAAAGCGTGCTTTCCGGTGAATTTACGTTCGGCCATGATCAGTTCCCTCGTCCGTTAAACGTGGTGTCCTTGTAGGCGCGTTCGCCGCTGCTGAGGTCTTCGACCCAGATCCGTACTGGCGTCGCCTCTGCTGCGGCCGGATCGCTATCGCGGGAGGCCACGATATATACACGGGTCAATTGTGCCGTATCCGCCGTGACATTCACAGTATCGATTTTGGTTCCCTCGATTTCCAGTCGCATCGCCGGATCGCCCGCCAAAGACAGTTTGAACAGACGGTCCTCACCGTGCTTATTGCGCAGTCGAACGTCATAGGTGTTGCGGATTGTACCGTCCGACAGGGTGACGAAAGTGGGGTTGCGGACCGGTGCAACAGTCAGATCGATGTCAGAACGGATGAAGAGTGCAAACAACAGCCCGAACCCGACCAGCGCCCACAATGCGGTGTACATGATCGTACGCGGCCTCAGAATGTGCTTCCAGACATTCTTGGCGGGCTCGCCGGATCGCTCATGCTCTTCATCGCTCAGCGCCATGTAGTCGATCAGCCCTCGTGGCTTTCCGATCTTGGCCATCATGTCATCACACGCGTCGATGCAAAGGGCACAGGTGATGCATTCCAGCTGCTGGCCATCCCGAATATCGATTCCGACAGGGCAGACATTCACGCAGGCCATACAGTCGATGCAATCCCCCAATTCAGAATCGGCCGTCCGCTTGCCTTTGCCGCGCGGTTCACCCCGCCATTCGCGATAGCCGACAACCAGCGTGTCCTCATCCATCATCGCCGCCTGAATGCGCGGCCATGGGCAGGCATAGATACAGATCTGCTCGCGGGCGAACCCGCCGAAGAAGAAGGTTGTACCCGTCAGGATCAACATCGTCGTGTAGGCAATGGGATGCGCGTTGCCCGTCACAAGATCACGGGCCAGCGTAGGTGCATCCGCGAAATAGAACACCCAGGCACCACCTGTCGCCAAACCGATCAGAAACCAGACCGCCCATTTGGTGATCCGCAAGCGAGCCTTTCGGAAATCAAGCTTTTCCTGACGGTGCAGGCGCAGGCGGGCGTTTCTGTCGCCTTCTATCCACCGCTCGACCAGAATGAACAGGTCCGTCCAGACGGTTTGCGGGCATGCGTATCCGCACCAAACGCGACCCAGAGCGGACGTAAACAGGAACAGACCCAAACCTGCCATGATCAGCAGACCAGCGACAAAGTAGAATTCGTGCGGCCAGATCTCGATCCAGAAGAAATAAAAACGTCGATTTGCAAGATCCAGCAGGACAGCCTGATCAGGCAGGCTGGGGCCGCGATCCCATCTGATCCACGGTGTCACATAGTAGATGCCCAGTGTCACGATGAGGATGATCCATTTCAGGTTTCGAAACGGCCCCGAAACACGTCTTGGAAAAATCGGCTCACGCGCGGCGTAAAGGCTGGGGGCGGGATCGGAATCGCTCACTGGCTGGCTCCACAAATGGGTCTTCTGAGGACGTCTTGTTCCAGATCATGCCTAGGCGAACTTTGACATGGGTCAAAAAGCGCATCGAGCAAACATCTTTTGAAGATCAGCCCATCTTGCCGGCACCGGAGATCAGGTATTTTAGCCGATTTTCAGCCTATTTTGGCGGAAAATCTACTTGTGGCGCGATACCAGCTGCACGTGGTACATGCAGTTTTCCAAGTGCCGACCAATTGTCGCAGCCCCGGGTCAGCCCTGCCCGAACGCGGGTGATCAGCCGTCGTTGCAAAGAACGGAATGGCAAAACAACAGGAATTCAGTGTAAAAAAGCACCGGCTGTTCAGGAAACGCGCGAACAGATGGAACAGCCGGTGCTACAGCCTTCGGGCGGCCAGCCGCCCGAAGGTGCCCTCTAGGTCTTACTGGCCACCACCCAACTGGTGGACATAGGCGGATACCGCACGGATCTGCGCCTCGGTCAGTCGGGTATCCCAGGGCGGCATGACACCAAAGCGGCTGTAAGTCACTGTTTCGGTCAGAGCTTCTTCGCTACCGCCATAAAGCCAGATCGCGTCGGTCAGGTTCGGCGCCCCCTGGAAGATGTCACCTTTGCCATCTTCACCATGGCAGGCCGCGCAGTTGTCTTCGAAGACAACCTTGCCCGCCTGTGCCGCCGCGTCATCGGTCTGAGCGTTGCTCAGCGACATGACATACTGAACCACCTGCGTGATTTCGTCATGCTCCAGGATTTCACCGAAGGCAGGCATCTCGGAATAGCGCGCATCGTCGCTTTCTTCGTTCCGGATACCATAGCTGACGGTGTAGACGATATCTTCCATCGTACCACCCCACAGCCAGGCGTCATCCAGCAGGTTCGGGAAACCCGGCGCGCCCTGCGCACCGGAACCGTGGCACTGTGCACACCAGGTACGGAACACGGCACCGCCAGAGTTCACGGCATATTGCTGAAGCTCAGCGTCCTTCGCGATGTCTTCCAACGGTGTTTCCACCAGTTTGGCGTTCCAGGGTGCGTTTGCCTCTTCGAATGCGACCATCTCCTGCTGGACCAAAGCCCGTGAAGACCAGCCCATGACGCCGGCGGTTGCCGACTGCACCAGGGGCCATGCTGGATACATGATCGTGTAGATCACGCCCCAGAAGATAGTGGCGTAGAAGGTCCATAGCCACCAGCGCGGCATCGGGTTGTCGAACTCTTCGATCCCGTCCCAGCTGTGCCCGGTTGTGTTCGGATCACCCGGCTGTTTTTCAGGTGTCTTGCTCATTGCCGCGCCTCCTTGGATGTGGCGGGTTTGTCTTGATGCCGGAAGGGGATGTTGGCGGTGTCCTTGTATTCCTTGCTGGCACCGGGGCGGAAAACCCAGATGACGATACCAACGAAGAAGGCGAACAACAGCAGCAGCATCCAGCTATCCGCGAACTGCCTGAGAATTGTGTATTCTTCCATCACGATCCTCCTTTAGCGGCTTGCGTCCGGGGTGAAGGTCGAGAAATCGACCAACGTGCCCAGCATCTGAAGATAGGCAACCAACGCATCAGCTTCGGTCAACTCGGGCTGGCCGTCGAAGTTGCGCACGTTGACCTTGTCGCCGTAGCGCTCCAGCAGCCCGTCATAGTCGCTGTCCGGGTCAGCCTGAGCGAGGAAGTCGGCTTGTGCGTTTTCCAGCATCTCTTCGGAATAGGGCGTACCGACCAGAGCATTGGCGGCCATCACATCACCGATGTACTTTCCGTCAATTTTGCGATGTTCGAGGAAGCCGTATTTCGGCATCACCGATTCCGGCACAACGGATTGCGGATCCCGCAGGTGGTCGACATGCCATTGGTCAGAATAGCGGCCACCGACACGCGCCAGATCGGGTCCGGTACGTTTGGACCCCCACTGGAACGGGTGATCGTACATCGATTCCGCCGCCAGCGAGTAGTGGCCATAGCGTTCGACCTCATCCCGCATCGGGCGGATCATCTGGCTGTGGCAGACATAGCAGCCTTCGCGGATGTAGATCTCGCGCCCCGCCATTTCCAAGGGGGTGTAGGGCCGCATGCCCTCCACCTTTTCGATTGTGTTCTCAAGATAGAACAGCGGGGTGATCTGAACGATGCCGCCGATGGTCACGACCAGAAAGCTGAAGATCAGCAGGAGGGTCGCGTTGGTCTCGAGGATCTTGTGTTTGTCGAGAATTGCCATTGCTCCGGCCCTCCTTATTCAGCCGGGACCGCGACGGTCAGGCTGGCCTCTTTGGCCGGCGCTTTCCGCACAGTCATCCACAGGTTGTAGCACATGATCAGCGAACCGGCGACGAACATCACGCCACCCAGAGCACGCACCACATACATCGGGAACTTGGCAGCCACGGTGTCGGCGAACGAGTTCACCAGGAAGCCGTTGGCATCCACTTCGCGCCACATCAGGCCTTCCATGATACCGGTGACCCACATCGAGGCGGCGTAAAGCACGATACCGATGGTGGCGAGCCAGAAGTGCCAGCTGACCATTTGCAGCGAATACAGACGCTCACGCTTCCACAGGACGGGCACCAGGAAGTACAGCGCACCGAAGGTGATCATGCCGTTCCAGCCCAGCGCGCCCGAGTGCACGTGACCAATGGTCCAGTCTGTGTAGTGCGACAGCGAGTTCACCGCGCGGATCGACATCATCGGGCCTTCGAAGGTGGACATGCCGTAGAAGCCGACCGAGATCACCATCATCCGGATCACCGGGTCAGTGCGCAGCTTGTCCCATGCGCCCGACAGGGTCATCAGACCGTTGATCATACCACCCCAGGACGGCATCCACAGGACCACCGAGAACACCATGCCCAGCGTCGAAGCCCAGTCAGGCAGCGCGGTATAGTGCAGGTGGTGCGGACCAGCCCAGATATACAGGAAGATCAGTGCCCAGAAGTGGATGATCGACAGCTTGTACGAGAATACAGGGCGTTCGGCCTGTTTCGGGATGAAATAGTACATCATGCCCAGGAAGCCGGCAGTCAGGAAGAATCCCACCGCGTTGTGGCCGTACCACCACTGGATCATGGCGTCTTGTACGCCCGACCAGACGATGACCGATTTCGAACCCCAGATGCTGACGGGAACGGTCATGTTGTTGACCAGGTGCAGCATCGCAACGGTGACGATAAAGGCCAGGTAGAACCAGTTGGCCACATAGATATGCGGCTCTTTCCGCTTGACGATCGTGCCCAGGAACACGGCCAGGTAGGCGACCCAGACAATGGTCAGCCACAGATCGACATACCATTCAGGCTCGGCATATTCCTTGGACTGCGTTCCGCCCAGAACATAGCCCGTCGCCGCCAGCACGATGAAGAGCTGATAGCCCCAGAAAACGAACCAGGCCAGATTGCCGCCCCAAAGACGCGCGGCGCTGGTACGTTGAACGACGTAGAACGACGTTGCGATCAGCGCGTTGCCACCAAAGGCAAAAATCACTGCCGACGTGTGCAGCGGACGCAAACGACCGAAATTCAGATACCCCTGTGCCCATTCAAAGTTCAGCACCGGAAAGGCGAGCTGAAACGCGATGAAGGTCCCGGCCAGAAACCCGACCACGCCCCAGAAGGCGGTAGCGATCACGCCATAGCGGATCACGTCATCCATGTATTCGCCCGAGCGATCGACTAGAATATCTGGCTCGTCAGTGTTTCGAAGCGTCCAGATAAACAGGCCACCGGCGATAAGCATCACCAGCAGTGCATGTACCTGATACGCCAAATCGCGTGCATAATTGGTTCCGATCGCTGCAAACAGCGCGATCAGACCAAGCACGATCAGCTTGATGTAATTCGACATATTGCGTCCCTTTGCCATGCCCCGCGCGTTTTTGATTCTTGTACGCGCGAAACCCATTTGACTGGCTGCCGTTCTGAAGCACGGCAGCTGTTACTGCTTTGATCTGTATCAAGACAGTTCAGCGTTTTCTGTGACACGCATTGTAGAGGAAATAGGCCGACTGGTCACATGAGACCAAATGCCCGAATCATGAGGTCGCAATGACTTACAAATCACTACTCACTGTCATGACCGAAACACAGACGGCACCCGCCGCTCTGGCGCAGATGGTGGCCCTGGCAGAATCGCAGGATGCACATGCCGAAGCCCTGTGCCTTGGCGTCGATCGCAGTCAGACAGGTTATTACTATGCGGGTGCCAACGCGCTTATCGTTCAGGAAACACTGAGCCGGGCCAATGCCGAGGCCCAGGAGCTGTTGAACTTTGCCAATGACTACCTTGGCAAGTCCGGCGTTCGCTGGTCCGCCGAGCACGGCGTCGCGCAGATCGCCGATATCGGACGCCATGTTGCGCATAGGGCACGGTTTTCCGATCTGGTGGTCCTGCCGCACCCTTATGGCAAAGACCGCGGTGCCGAGGCCGAACCCATCATCGAAGCCGCCATGTTCGAAGGGCATTGCCCGGTTCTGGTCGTACCGGACGACGTCGAGCCGCTGTCGGTGCCGCGCAATATCATGATAGGTTGGAACGAAAGCGTAGAGGCCATGTGCGCCATTCGTCACGCCCTGCCCTTCCTGAAACAGGCCGAGCTGGTCCGAATCGTGGTCATCGATCCGCCCCGCCATGGGCCGGACCGGTCTGATCCGGGCGGAATGCTGTCACAGATGCTGGCCCGACACGGGGTCAAATGTGAGATTGATGTGCTGAGCAAAAGCATGACGCGCGTGTCGGATATTCTCAACCGTCACGCATCCGATACAGAATCGGATCTGATCGTCATGGGCGCTTACGGTCATTCCCGTTTTCGCGAGGCCATTCTGGGCGGCGCAACACGCAACATGCTGGAGCAGTCTACCGTACCGGTATTCCTGGCTCATTGATTCGCCCTTCAAAAGCCGCCCGACGTGGCGGCTTTTGTCATCCTCTCTTTTGTCATCCTCTGCGGATCAGGCCTATCAGGAACAACAAGATTACGGCACCTGCTGTTGCGAAGAGGATAGATGACAGCAAGCCGCCGCCAACGGCGAATCCAAGCGCCGGAAAAATCAACCCCGCCAGAAACGCACCTAATACTCCGACAACTATGTTTCCGAAAAGACCAAAACCCCGGCCCTCCATGATCTTTCCGGAAAGCCAACCGGCGATTGCGCCGACCAAAAGCATTGCCAACAAACTGGTAAATTCCATGCCGAGCTCCTGAATTAGATATCCCGCGAAAAAGACTGCGGCGGCTGTTCGTGGTCAAAAGCCGATTACGTCAGACCGGAAAGCCGCCATCCGAATCGTCACCTGCCTCTTCCATCAGGCGGCCCAGATCGGGGATGGTCACGTGTCGCTTTCCCTCAAGTGTGATCACCCCGTCTTTTTTCAAAGCTGATATCTGGCGACTGACCGTTTCCAATGTCAAACCCAGGTAATCCGCCATTGCTTCTCGGGTCAGGGGCAGGTCGAACACGATAGATCCAGTCAGACCCTTTTGGCTGACCGAAGCGTCCCGGCGCGCAATGATCGACAGCAGGCTGGCAATCTTCTCACGCGCCGTCTTGCGCCCCAGAACCAGCATCCACTCGCGGGCGGCATCAAGCTCGTCCAAAGTCATCTGCAAAAGACGATGGGCGATATGCGGGGTGTGGTCCATCAACTCTTCGAACGGTTTCTTGCGGAAACAGCACATCACGACATCCGTCGTGGCCTGAACATCATAGGGCGCAGTATCGCGACCCGGGCGGCCAACGAAGTCGCTTGGCAGCAGCAGACCAACCATTTGGGTGCGGCCATCTTCCATTGTCTGAGTCAACGACGCGATACCAGCCACAACCGAGCCGACAAAACTCATCTGATCCCCAGACCAGATGATCGTCTGACCCGCCTCAAAACTGCGGTAATATTTAATGCTTTCAAGCTCTTCCAGCTCATCGGCATCACAACGGGCACAGACGGCGCGATGACGAATCGGGCAATCTCCGCAATTTGAATGGTCAAATTGTGCTTTTACTGTCATGCGCGTTCCCACTTGATCTCCATCAAAGCACCTGTGTCGCCTGTCGCATAAGGGTATCGCCATGATAGTGAAACCACAATTGGCAAAGCTTGGACTTTTTGACGCGAAAGTACCGCGTTACACAAGCTACCCCACCGCCCCCCACTTCAGCAACGACGTGGGATCAGATATGTTCGGCGACTGGATTTCCGGGATCAAACCCGGCAGTGCAATTTCGCTGTACATTCATGTCCCATTCTGCCGCAGGCTATGCTGGTTCTGCGCCTGCAGGACACAAGGGACACAAACCGACAATCCGGTAATCGCCTATGTCGATGTTCTGAAGGCCGAACTGGACCTTCTGGCGGCCCGTCTGCCTGAAGGTGTGGTTCTGTCGCGCCTGCACTGGGGCGGCGGCACACCAACATTGCTGAACGCCCAATTGATGCGCGAATTGGCACAACACATCCTGGGTATCGTGCCCATGGGGCCGAATGCCGAATTCTCGGTCGAGATCGATCCGAACGAGATTGACGAGGCGCGTTTGGACGCGCTGGCAGACGCGGGCATGAACCGCGCCTCGATTGGGGTGCAGGATTTCGATGACGAAATCCAGAAAACCATAGGCCGTATTCAAAGCTATGACACAACACGCGACGCAATCGACATGATCCGTGAACGTGGCATCACCAGCCTGAATGCGGATATCCTTTACGGTCTGCCACATCAGACCAAGGCGCGCATGACGGAAAGCGTGCAGAAACTCCTGTCGCTCAACCCGGATCGCGTGGCACTTTACGGTTATGCCCACGTGCCTTGGATGGCCAAGCGGCAGCAGCTGATTCCGTCGGACGCCCTGCCCACACCGGAACAGCGCCTTGAACTGTTCGACACGGCCCGGCGTTTGTTCCTTTGGGACAATTATGCCGAGATCGGTATCGACCATTTCGCCACTCAGGATGACGGTCTGACCCACGCTTTGCGCGCGGGCCGCCTCAAGCGGAACTTCCAGGGTTACACCGACGATCAGGCCGATGTTCTGATTGGTGTCGGGGCCAGCTCGATCTCTCGTTTCCCGCAAGGTTACGCGCAGAACGCTCCGGCCACCTCTGCCCATACCAAAGCCATTCGCGATGGGCAGTTTTCGACTTCCCGAGGGCACCTCTTCAAAGGTCAGGACATTCTGCGTGCCCGTCTGATCGAGGCATTGATGTGCGATTTCAAGATCGACTCGGCGGAAATCCTGCGGGATCACGATATTTCGGCCTCTGACTTGGACGAGATGTACCGCGCAGCCAACGCATCTTTCGACGGAATGCTGCAAATCACCGAAGCCGGGCTTTTCATACCGCCCGAAGCGCGGGCGCTGACCCGGATGATCGCCCGCAGCTTTGACGCCTATGACCTCAGCAAAGCCGGGCACAGCTCGGCCATCTGACCCTTTTTCGGCGGGCAACATTCGGCCCGTGACGCGCAAAACACATCAGGGGCTTGACGCACGCCTGCGGTTTTTCCCACACTCATGTTGTAGGGCGGCATCTCGCTCTGCGGTCTGAGGCGGGCAAAATACAGACAATCCTTGTCGGCGCCAACGCGTCGGTCGGTCCCTTTCGTGTAGCCAATCTGCAACCTGAAAGAGGGACAACACTCATGCGCGTTTTCACCGTCCTCGGGCCCAGCCAATCGGGCAAATCTACGCTTGTCGAGGCCATCAGCCGCCTCGACGGGCGCCCCACCACATTCGATGTTTCCGGAACCGTGCATTTGCACGGTTTTTCTTACCTGGACGAGCCCTGGTGCGCAATCGACGTCGATGGGGGCGGCGATGCACTGGCCTATGTCGGCCCTGCAATGGCGATTTCGGACGCCGCCGTGGTCGTGGTGCCCCCCGACCCGAATGCCGCCGTTCTGTGCGCGCCCTACCTGCGATTGGTCGAAGAGGCCGGCATCCCCTGTTTTCTGTTCATCAACCGGATGGACAACCCCAATGGCCGCGTCCGCGATATCATCGCCGCTCTGCAAACATACTGCACCCACCACATTGCCCTGCGTCAGGTGCCGATCCGCGAAGGGGATACGATCATCGGGGCGGTTGATCTGATCTCGGAACGGGCCTGGAAATATCAGGAGGGCCAGCCCTCGGCGCTGATCGAACTGCCTCAATCCGTCGAAGACCGCGAGCAGGAAGCGCGAACCGAGCTGCTCGAAACCCTGTCCGATTTCGATGACAACCTGCTGGAACAGCTGATCGAAGACAAACAGCCGCCAAGTGACGAGGTCTATGATCTGGCAGCACAGGTTTTGCAGAACCATCAGTTGATTCCCGCCTGCCTGGGTGCCGCAAGTCACGGCAACGGGCTGACGCGCCTGATGAAGGCGCTGCGGCACGAAGCCCCCGAATTTGACATCGCCGCCGGGCGCGACGAGGCCGCAGACAGCGCCCGCGCCATTGCCGGTTTTGCGGATGTCAAAAAGCACATCGGAAAAATCGTCGTTCTGCGCGGCCTGGGGGACGGCGTGCAAGCCCATGAAGCCTTGGGGGGTGAGACCGTCGGCAATCTGACAACGCTGGATGCCAAAACCCAGATCGCCACGCTGGAGGCCGGGCAGATTGGTCTGGCGGTGAAATCCGATCACCTCAACCCCGGCTATATCTACGACAGCAATTCGGCGACGGAACTGCCGGAATGGGCGGCCTCGCATCCGGTGGCGCATCGTCAGATCGTCTCGCCCGCGCATGAGCGGGACGATGTGCGCCTGTCAAACGCCCTGAGCCGTCTGGCCGAAATCGACCCCGGCCTTCACCTGCAACAGGATGAGCTGACCGGCCACGCCGTTCTTGGGTCTCAAGGTCCGCAGCACATGCGGCGCGTGACCGCCAAGCTGGCCGAGGATTTCGGTATCGAGATTGAAGCCGACCCGGTCGAAACCGCCTATCGCGAAACCATCCGAACACCTGTCGAACACCGCCACAGACACCGCAAACAATCCGGCGGGGCCGGGCAGTTCGCGGATGTCGTGATCTCGGTCGCGCCGCTGCCGCGCGGATCTGGGTTCCAGTTCGAAGAGGTGGTCAAGGGCGGCGCGGTGCCCAAGAATTACATCCCATCCGTGGAACAGGGCGCCAGAGACGCGCTGGAGCAAGGCCCCGAGGGCTTTCCGGTGGTGGATGTGAAGGTCACGCTGCATGACGGCAAACATCACAACGTGGACAGTTCGGATTATGCCTTCCGCACCGCGGGCAAGAACGCCGTGCGCGAAGCGCTGCCACAGGCCAAGCCCGTTGTTTTGCAGCCAATCCTGAACGCCGAAATCCACCTGCCTTCTGATTTTGTCGGCGACCTCGTGCCGACGATCAGCTCTCTGCAAGGGCAGGTTCTGGGATTTGAGGGCAACCCAAACGCATCAGGCTGGGAGATTTTCAACGCCCTGATTCCCGCCGTGGCCGAGGATGAACTGCATCGCACTCTTGCCAGTGCCACGCGCGGAACCGGGTGGGTCAAGCTGAGCTTTGATCACTATGAAGAACTGCGCGGCCCGGTGCCGAAAGCGGCAGACAAAGAAAAAGCCAGCGCCTGATAGCCTGACGGTGGCGGGCTGATCTCAGCCCGCCGCAGCAATCAATTCGCGGGTATAGTCGGTCTGGGCATTTTCGAACAAATCCTCGGCCGTGCCCATTTCGACCACATCTCCGTTTCGCATGACGATCACCTTGTGCGACATCGCCCGCACAACTTTCAGGTCATGGCTGATGAACAGATAAGCCAGCCCGTATTTCTTTTGCAGATCGCGCAGCAGATCGACGATCTGAACCTGAACCGTCATGTCCAGCGCGCTGGTCGGTTCGTCCAGAACCAGCAGCTTGGGGCGCAAGACCATCGCGCGCGCAATCGCGATGCGCTGACGCTGACCGCCCGAAAACTCGTGCGGATACCGGTCCATCGCCGCAGGATCCAAGCCCACCTCGGTCATCACTTCAGCGACCAGTTCACGCGGCGCGCGATGAGGATCAATGTTGTGAATGGCCAGACCTTCCGCAATGATCTGCTGACAGGTCATGCGTGGGCTGAGGCTGCCGAACGGGTCCTGAAACACGATCTGCATATCCTTGCGCAGCCGGCGCAGCTCTCGCGTGGACCATTTTCGAACATCCTGATCGCGGAAGGTGATGCCGCCTTCGGACGCGATCAGACGCATGATCGCCAGCGCCAGCGTGGTCTTTCCCGACCCGCTTTCGCCCACGATTCCCAAGGTCTCACCCGCGCGCACGCTCAGCGTGGCGTCATTCACCGCCTTCACATAGCCGACCGTGCGTTTCAGAAACCCGCGCTGGATCGGGAACCAGACTTTCAGGTGATCGGTGCGCGCGACTTCCTCGGCATCTGTCGCAACGGCGTCTGGCTGACCCGAAGGTTCCGCGGCCAAGAGCTTGCGGGTATAGGGGTGCTGCGGGTTGTCGAAGATCTCGGCGGTCGCACCGGTCTCGACGATCTCACCATCCTTCATCACACAGACCCGGTCGGCGATGCGCCGCACGATGCCCAGATCATGGGTGATGAACAGCATCCCCATGTTTTCGGATTTCTGCAAACTGGCCAGCAACTCGAGGATCTGTGCCTGAATGGTTACATCCAACGCCGTCGTCGGTTCATCGGCGATCAGGATGTCCGGCTTGTTCGCCAGCGCCATGGCGATCATCACGCGCTGCCGCTGTCCGCCCGACAACTGGTGCGGATAACTGTCCAGCCGGTCTTCGGGGTCGCGGATACCGACCTTGTTCAACAGTTCAAGAATCCGTTCGCGCGCGACATCACCCGTGACCCCCTGATGCAGGGCCAGCGATTCCGCCATCTGCTTCTGGATCGTGTGCAGCGGGTTCAACGATGTCATCGGCTCCTGGAAAATAAAGCTGATGTCATTGCCGCGCACCTCCATCAGGCGTTGCTCCGAGGCGCCGATCATCTCCTGCCCGTCATAGGTGACGGACCCTTCGACGATCGCGCTGTCGCCCAGCAAAGATACGGTGCTGAGCGCGGTGACAGATTTGCCGGATCCGGATTCGCCCACCAGCGCCACGGTTTCCCCGCGATCGACATGGAACGACACACCCCGAACCGCAGCACTGATCTGACCGTCCTGCCGGAACGAGACCTTCAGGTTGTTTACATCCAGCAGGCTCATGAGAAAGTCTTTCTGGGATCGAACGCATCCCGCACGCCTTCAAAGATGAAGACCAGCAGGGACAGCATGATGGCAAAGGTGAAAAAGGCCGTGAAAGCCAGCCATGGGGCCTGAAGGTTCTGTTTTGCCTGCAAGGTGAGCTCCCCCAGCGAGGGGGCCGAAGACGGAAGACCAAAACCCAGATAATCCAGCGAAGCCAGCCCGCCTATGGTGCCCGTAACGATGAAGGGCATGAAGGTCAGCGTGGCCACCATTGCGTTGGGCAGCATGTGGCGGAACATAATGGTCATGTTGCCCACCCCCAATGCCCGTGCAGCGCGCACATATTCAAGGTTTCGCGCCCGCAGGAATTCTGCGCGCACCACGCCAACCAGCCCGGTCCAGCTGAACAGGATCATCAACGCTACCAGCAGCCAGAAACTTCGCCCCAATACCGCGAACATGATGATGATGACGTAAAGCGATGGTGTCGCTGACCAGATCTCGATGATCCGCTGAAAGATCAGATCCAGCCAACCGCCGAAGAAACCCTGTATGGCACCGGCAAAAACACCGATCAGGCTGGCAGCGCCCGTCACCAGCAGTGTGAACAGGATCGACAGGCGGAAGCCGTAAATCACCCGCGCCAGCACATCGCGCTTGGTGTCATCGGTGCCCAGCAGGTTCTGGCCGTTGGGCGGCAAAGGTGCAGCCCCGGGGCGATCCACAGACGTGTTGTAGGAATAAGGGATCAGCGGCCAAAGCGACCAGCCACGCTCGAACCCCTCCGCCTGGAACCTGCCGGCGTCGATCTGTTCGATAATGCCTTCGGGATCGTCAAAACATTCTTCTAGGCCGCCGCTGTCTATCAGGCACTGAACCTCGGGGTCGCGATAGATCGCCTCTGTCTGGAAGTCTCCGCCAAATTCGGTTTCCGCGTAGAAGTTGAAGACCGGCATGTAAAACTCGCCCCGGTATTTCACCAGAATCGGTTTGTCATTGGCGATGAACTCGGCAAACAGCGACAGGCCGAACAACACGGCGAAGATGATCAACGACCAGAAAGCGCGCTTGTTTCGGCGAAAATTGCTCCAGCGGCGCTGGTTCAGGGGGGACAATGCCATTTACCCCTCCCGCTTTTCAAAATCGATGCGCGGGTCGACCAGCACATACATCAGATCGCTGATGATACCGACCACCAGACCCATCAGGCCAAAGATGAACAACGTGCCGAAAATCACCGGGTAATCCCGTGCCACGGCGGCTTCAAAACCCAGACGTCCCAGACCATCAAGTGAGAAGATCGTTTCGATGATGATCGAACCTCCGAAGAACACGCCGATGAACACAGCCGGAAATCCGGCTATGACGATCAGCATCGCGTTGCGGAACACATGGCCATACAGCACCTTGCGTTCGCTCAGGCCTTTGGCGCGGGCGGTCATGACATATTGCTTTTTGATTTCATCAAGAAAAGAGTTCTTGGTCAGCAGCGTCAATGTCGCAAAGGCCGAGATCGTCAGCGCAATGGTCGGCAACGCGATATGCCAGAAATAATCTGCGATCTTGCCAAAAAGACTCAGGCTGTCCCAGTTGTCGGATGTCAGCCCCCGCAACGGGAAGATCTGCCAATAAGATCCACCGGCGAAAAGCACCAGCAGCAAAATGGCAAACAGGAAACCAGGGATCGCATAGGCCACGATGATCGCTGCGCTGGTCCACGTATCGAACTGCGAACCGTCCCTGATCGCCTTGCGAATGCCTAGAGGGATCGAAACCAGATAGGCGATAAGCGTTGACCACAGGCCCAGCGAGATCGAGACCGGCATTTTCTCGAGCACCAGATCAATCACGCTGATCGAGCGGAAATAGCTCTCGCCGAAGTCCAGCGTCAGATAGTTGCCCATCATGATCAGAAAACGTTCCAGGGGCGGTTTGTCGAAGCCGAATTCCTTTTCAAGTTCAGCAATGAACTCGGGCGGCAGGCCCCGCGCACCGACATATTTGTCGTCGAAAACGCCGCCCGCCGGCTCTGACCCCGCGCCGGCATCTCCCGCACCCGCAAAACCGGCGAAAACATCCCCCTGACCTTCGATCTGGGCAATGATCTGCTCAACCGGTCCGCCAGGCACGAATTGTACCAGCGTGAAGTTGACGATCATGATGCCCAGAAGGGTCGGAATGATCAGCAACAAACGTCTTAGAATATAGGCGCCCATGTTATCGCAGCGCGCCTTTCGCTTTCAGTGCGGCCTCTTTTTCCGGATTGATCCACCACAGATCCAGATAGCCCAGCGAATAAGGCGGCAGGTTTTCCGGGTATTCATACATATCGTAATATGCCACCCAGTGGTCAGCGATGTATCCTACGGGGATCACGAAGAACTCGTACCGCAAAGCGCGATCCAACGCCTTCAACGCCATGTCCTGATCCGCCTGATTGTCGGTATCAAAGGATGCTTCGATGATTGCGTCAACCAATGGGCTGGCCAATCCGGCCGGGTTGAAAAGACTGAATGCGGCCTCTTCCGAGCCGTACATCTGACTCAACCCGCCACCGGTCGACAAAAAAGACCCGTAACGTGTGGAATAGACCATGTCATAGTCCCGCTCGCGGCTGCGCAGCGTGTATTGCGCCGGGTCAACCTTTTCCGCCGACGCATCCACGCCAATGGCTTGCAGGTTCTGGACATAGGTTTCAATCATCGTGGCCGTCGAAGTCGGCAGATTTGAAGGATAGGGGAAATCCACCTTGAGCGTCTGTCCTTCCGCGTTGCGCCGCACGTTGCCATCGCCGACAGGCCACCCGGCCTCGTCCAGCAATTTCGCGGCTTTTCGCAGATTTCTGCGATCATTCAGGCGCGCGGGGTTTGACTCGTGAACCGTCACGGCAGGTTCTGAAAGAAGGTCCTCGGGCACAACCTCACCCAGCGCTTGAAGAAACGCCAGTTCATCGCCCTCGGGCAGGCCTTGCGCTTCCAGCGGGGTGCCTTGTGTAAAGGAGTTGCGCGGTGAATTCAGACCAAACAGCAGGGATTCATTTGCCCATTCGAAATTGAAGGCCAGTGCAAGGGCCTTGCGTACGTTCTTGTCGGAAAACTGCGGTTTTCCGAGGTTGAAGACGAAGCCTGACGGTGTTGGCGGGCTGCCATCCGGTATCTCGTCCCGTACGATCACACCTTCGTTCAGCTTCGGAAAATCATACGCCGTCGCCCAAAGCTTGGGATCGCTTTCAATCCGCAGCGTGTATTCACCGGCCTTGAACCCCTCGAACGCCGCTGTCTGATCGGCGAAATACTCGACGCGAATGGTATCGAAATTGTTGCGACCGACATTGAATGGCAGATCTTTACCCCAATAGTCGTCGCGTCGCTTGTAAACGATACGGCGATTAATGTCATAGCTGTCGAGTTTGTAGGGGCCCGAGCCGACCGCAACTTCCAGACGCGGCTCATCCAGACGTCTGGATTCATCCGCCTCGAACCATGCTTTCGAAAAGACGGGGGTCGACCCAACGGTCTCGATCAAACTGCGGCGTGTGACTTCCGGATTGAACGTGAACTTGACCGTGTGATCATCCAACGCTTCGGCCCCCGTCACCATGCGGCCCACGGCCTGGGCGTACGAAGGCAGGCCCTGTTCGATGAACAAGCGGTGGCTGTAGACAACATCCTCGGCCGTCACCGGCGTGCCATCCCAAAAGGTTGCTTCGGGTCGCAAATGGAAAATGACGTAGTTGCGCCCTTCATCATATTCCAGACTTTCCGCCAGCACGCCGTAATACTGTCCGACACCGTCATCAGAGCTTTCGAACAGGCGGTCATATTGCAGCGTCGTCAAGGCGCCTGCGCGCCCCTTGCGGGAATAGGGATTCAGGGAATCGAACGTCCCCGAAGCCGCCAAGGACAACTCACCACCTTTGGGCGCATCTGGATTCACGTAATTCAGATGCGGATAGTCAGCAGGGTAATCCAGATTGCCGAAATACGAGTATCCATGACTGTGGGTAACCCCCTCATCCAATGCCAAAGCAGCTTGCGGTGAAAGCAGAACAGCACAAAGCCCGAATATGCCAGCCAATGGCCTGACCTTAAGATCACGTGCAGCAGGCATTAGGGATATCATGGGGCTCATCCTCTGGGTTATTGTAATCTTTTATGTCGCATACGCTAGCTAAAGTGCCAACGCTGACAGTTTCAAGTTTAGAATGCGTGAGCGCTTTGTGAAGTTCCCTTCAGACAAAAAAAGCCGCTGCGCGGGGCAGCGGCTCTGAACTTCAATGGTCTCTCAGGCAATCAGTTGCCAATTGTCTGCAGATAAGCAATCAAGTCCGCGCGGTCCTGAGGTTTTTTCAAGCCAGCAAAACTCATCGATGTTCCCGAGATATAGGCGCTTGGGCGTTCCAGGAAGGCATCCAGCGCTTCGGGCGTCCAGTTGCCGCCATGGGCCTGCATGCTGGCTGAGTAACCGGTGAAACCTTTTGCCGAGGCAACCGGGCGATCAACTACGCCATATAGGTAAGGGCCGGTTCCATTCGCCCCGTCTTCCAGCTTGTGGCACGCGGTGCACTTGCGGAATACTTTCGCGCCCTTCTCAACGTCAGCGGCGGCCAGCAGATCTTCAAAGACCACTTCTTCGCCGTCGGCGCTTTCGCCCGAGCTTTCGGTTTCGATAATGTAGGCGGCCTCAGCCGAGCCATGGCCACCGGAAGAATAGAGGATGTCAGCCCCCCATTTGGCCAGAAGCAGCACCAGGAAAGTGCCGAACAGGCCTGCGGCGGCCTTCGTAACTGTCATCGTGTCGAACATTGATCGCGTGTCCATTTCAGCTGTCTGCGCAGGTGTCTAAGGCTTCCACTTGCGAGAGGCAAGGTATAGACACCGCGACGAAACGACCAAATCGCGAACTTGTTGCATGGAATCGACCAAATGACCAATCGCATTGCTTTTCAGGGCGAACCCGGCGCCTACAGTCACGAGGCCTGCCGCAACGCACGACCCGAAATGGAGGCCCTGCCCTGCCGCACATTCGAGGATGTGATCGAATCAGTTCGCTCGGGCGCGGCCGATCTGGCGATGCTGCCGGTCGAAAATACGACCTATGGTCGGGTTGCCGATATTCACCGGCTGTTGCCCCATAGCGGGCTTCACATCATCGATGAAGCGTTCGTGCGTGTTCACATCAACCTACTTGGTGTACCCGGCGCAAAACTGGAAGACATCACCGAAGCGCATTCGCATCTGGTGCTGCTGCCGCAATGTTCCGGCTTTCTGAAAGAACACGGTATTCGCGGCCGTGTCAGTCCCGACAATGCCCGCGCCGCGCGCGAAGTGGCCGAAATCGGGGATTTGCATTCCGCCGCTCTGGCCAGCGAGCTTGCGGCTGAAATCTACGACCTGAACGTGCTGGCCCGCCATATCGAGGACAATGACGACAACACGACCCGTTTTCTTGTCATGTCACGAGAGGCGGATCTGTCGCGTCGGGGTGAGTATGACATGATCACCAGCTTCGTGTTTCAGGTCCGCAACATCCCGGCCGCGCTGTACAAGGCCATGGGTGGCTTTGCCACCAACGGGGTCAACATGACCAAGCTGGAAAGCTATATGGTCGACGGATCCTTTACGGCAACGCAGTTTTATGCGGATATCGTTGGACATCCCGAAGACCGCAACGTGCAGCTGGCAATGGACGAGCTGGAACATTTCACGACCAATGTCGAGGTTCTTGGCGTCTACCCTGCGGCCCATCCTCGCAGCTGACAGGTCACGCGAAAGACTGGCTGAATTCCGATTTGCGCAGGTCACTGCGCCATGCCTGAAGAATTGTCTGTACGTTGGCTTCAATGCCGTCCATGGAATCAATTTCGATATCGTAAACTCTGCCAGCGTGGATCATGGTTTGGTCCCGTTGGGCGCTTCCCACCGGACGGTCGCCGCGCAATCGTTCGCGCGCGTTCAACTCGGGAACCGGGCAATGGACAGCTACGAACAGAACATCAAACGGGCGGAAAAGGTCGCGCAAATCTTTGTCCCACCCCGGCGTATCCAGAATATGTTCCAAAATCAGATTGTTGCCCGAGGCCGCGTAGGCAGCCACCGACTGATGAAACCCATCAAAGACAGCCGATCGGTCGTCGGACCAATCGAACTCGCCACGGCGATAGCGATCCAGCGGCAGAACACCACAATCGCGCAGGTGGTCGATCGAGATATGCCAGAATGGCTTCGCTATCTTCTGTTGCAAAGCCTGCGCGATCGTCGATTTTCCGCTGCTTGATGCACCATGCAGAAAAATAATGTGCGACATCCGAGGTTTTTTCCAATCCTTGCCCCGATCAGCCCAGCAGACGCCGTTTACGTCCCGTGCAGGTGACGCTGCTCCAGTTCACGCGCAAACTCGCTGAACCGCAGCTGGAATTGCTTGCGGAACTTTGACTGTCCAAGCTTCATGGACTGCAACAGCAACCGCGCGGGCAAGGATTTTGCGGCCAAGGACATCTCGATGCTCAGGCGTGTCCGGCGCGGAGACAGGGCCAGAAAATCAACTGTCGTCAGGCCGGTCATCCCTTTGCTGGCCGCCTCGAACCGCATTTGCGACGGCTTGTCGTAATCCGTCATCACCACCGACATCTGGCGCGGCTTTCCACGCAACTTGAATTCGGTTTTCCATTCAGTGCCGGCAACCACCGTTGCATCAGCCTCCAGACGCCGCACGTCGATACCACGACGCATCGCCATACGTTCGAACCTTTCGAAATCCGACACCATGTCGAACACCGAATTGATCGGGGCTTCGATATCTTCGCGCGCTGAAAACTGCATAATGACCTTTGCTGTTTATGGCTTCACCAGTTTTTCCTCAGTCCAGCGTATCCGCAAGCCAGTTCTGAAGCAGAAAATGAGCGATAGCTCCCTTGCGAGCCGGCAACAACCGGGGATGTTCGCCGGCAAATGCCTGCATCATTTCGGATTTGCTGACCCACATCGCCTCCTCGATCTCGACCGGATCGATAACGATGTCACGCGACAGGGCCTCGCCGGCGCATCCGAACATCAGGGATGCCGGGAACGGCCAGGGCTGGCTGGACAGGTAAGACACCGCGCCAACAGGTACGCCTGCCTCTTCCATCACCTCGCGGCGCACCGCCGCTTCGAGCGTTTCGCCGGGTTCGACAAATCCCGCCAGCAAGGAAAACATTCCCTCGGGCCAACCCGGAGACCGCCCCATAAGCACATTGTCCCCACGCGTAATCAGCATGATCACAACCGGATCCGTGCGCGGAAAATGTTGCCCGCCGCATGACGGGCAACTGCGCTGCCACCCCCCTTGCGACATATCGCTGGCAGCGCCGCAGCGGGCGCAGAAGCGATGTGTTTCGTGCCAACCGACAACCGCCTTGGCCGATGCGGCCAGTTCGGCATCACGAGGCGACAATCGCGCCATGATCCGGCGAAGCTCGGCGAAAACATGCCCTTCAGGCAAATCCGGGTGCTGCTGTTCGGATCTGTCCACGAACTCTCCCAGGCCGGTCAGATCCAATCCCTCTGCCCCCCAGGCCGAGATATCCGCGGCAAACAGGGGTGCGCCCTCTGCGTTCAGGCCCAGAAAAACCGGTGCTTCGATCACGCCGCCGGGGCCATCGCATACCAGCGGGTGAGTCATCTGCGTCAGGGCAAGCTGATCCAGCGCCGCGCCCACGACCAAAAGCTTGCCTCGCCACAGCAATATGCATCGCGCAGCAGGGTCGCGCGCCATCTCGGCCAGCTTCTCTGAATCCCCACGAAGATGCGCTGCCCGATTCAGGCCCGAGCCACCGAAAGTCACCTGCTCTGCGTTTTTCATTGGAATTCCTTCTGGTCTTGCGCACAGGGCTGCCATGTCTCAGGCCCTGTTGCAATGGCAATTCAAGACGCAAAACGCAGAGACGCGCCGCCGAAAAGCCGCATGGCGGCCTCGGAAAAATCATCTAGACTGCGCTTTGATGATTTTAGCCCAATACCACATTCAAAAGCAGAACAAAAAAAGTGAAGCAAAACCCATCGACGCAGGTTCAACCCACAAAAGACCGTGGGCGTATTCGTATTCTTGCCACCTCCGACCTGCACATGCATCTGACCGGTTTTGACTATTACGCGGACACACCGGACCCGACGCTTGGGCTGACACGCACCGCCAGCCTGATCCGCAAGGCCCGACACGAGGCCACAGACGCGCTGGTGCTGATGTTCGACAACGGGGATTCGCTTCAGGGAACGCCGATGGGCGAATGGGCCGTTCGGAACGACAATCCCCACCCGATGATGCAGGCATTCAAGGCGCTGGACTATGATGCGATTGGTCTGGGCAACCATGATTTCGGGTTCGGGCTGCCGACATTGGACAAGACCCTTGCACAAGCCCCGTGCCCGGTTCTGTGCGGCAATCTTCATCGGTCCGGAGAACAACAATCATGGCAGCGTTTTACGATCCTTGACCGTGTCGTGAGAGTGGGAAACAAGGATGTGCCCATTCGCGTCGGCGTGTTTTCGGTTCTGCCGCCGCAGACGACGCGTTGGGAAGAACACAATCTGAACGAAACCGTAGCGGCGGACGACATCGTTGTCGCGGCACGGTCCCTGACGCGTATCTTGCGCGAAAAGGGGTGCGATCTGATCGTGGCGCTCGCTCATTCCGGGCTTGGACACCCGGACGCAGCGACCGACACTGAAAATGCCGTTATTCCCCTGGCCGCGATCGAGGGCATCGACGCTGTTGTCGCCGGGCACACTCACCTGACCCTTCCCGCACGCATCGGCGCGCAAACCCCGAATGTGGATTACGTGAAAGGGCTGGTGCATGGAACGCCGGTTGTCATGCCCGGCTCGGCAGGCGCATATCTTGGAGTAATCGATCTGGCCGTTACCCTACAGCCCCAGTCGGGGCTGCGTGTTGCCGACAGCCACGCCGAATTGCGCCCGGTTTCGGTGGGCGGCACCGCGATTGGCGAAGATTTGGAAATCGCGCATCTGGTTGAACCCGCACATCAGCAGACCCGTCAGGACATGGCCGCGCCCGTTGCGCGCGTCTCGGACACATTGCACAGCTATTTCAGTTTCTGTGCGCCGGATCGTGGATTGACGCTTGTGGCAGCCGCACAGGCAGCCGCGTTGCGCCCTTTTTTACACGGCACCACGCTTGCAGAGCTGCCGCTGTTGTCAGCCGCGTCGCCGGCCAAATGCGGCGGACGCTCTGGCCCCAGGCACTATACGGACGTGCCGCCCGGTGAAATCTGTCTGCGTCACGTGGCGGACCTGCATGTCTTTCCCAACGAGTTGCGCGCGGTTCAGATCACGGGCGCGCAGCTGCTGGAGTGGTTGGAGATGTCAGCCAGCGCCTTCAACCAACAATTCCCCGACGCCGAGGCAGAGCTGTTCGACCGGGATCGGGCGGGATACAATTTCGATGTCATCTTTGGCCTGTCCTATCAGATCGACCCGTCGCAACCGGCGCGTTACGATGTCGGGGGGCAAATGATCCATCCCGGCCACAGGCGGGTGCATCATCTGACTTGCGCAGGCCAGGCCGTGCAACCCGATCAGGCATTTGTCGTTGCGCTCGATAATTATCGCGCAAGCGGGGGCGGACATTTCCCGCATGTGTCATCGGCCCCGGCCATCGATCTGTCCCCGCTGGATATCCGGGACATTTTGCGGGACTACATGACGCACCGCCTGCCACCCGACCCATTGGCCCGGCAACCTTACCCCTTCTCTCTGATGCCGAAATCGGGGGGGACGACCATTCTTCGGACCGGCCCCGGTGCTTTGAAGTATGTCGACGAATTGAACAGGTTTGCCCCCAAGATTCTGGAACCTGACGAAAACGGTTTTGCACGCATTCGGCTGACGCTCTGACGGGTTGTCTTTTGCCGAAGCCTTCCCTATATCCAGAGTCGAGAGGTTGGCGCGGGCGAGCGCCTCGCCAACCTGGTCAGGTCCGGAAGGAAGCAGCCACAACGAGCCCCGCTTGGGTCGATGTCCAACCTCTCACTTTACGAACCTTAGCCGCAGGAGGGCTTTATGATTGTAGCAAAGACCCTTCGGGCAGCACGGTTCTGACCTCACGGTATCGACTGACTGCCTGAACACATGACCCGGGGATGAGCGATCGCCATCCGTCGGGAGTGCTGTTTCTGACGACAGGCAAACCAATGTTTCTTGCACTTTCGGACCTGGGATGGTCCTCTCACTTTGCTGCGCAACACGCGGCTTATCCTACCTGCACACCTTTTCGCATCACTTCCGTTCATCGGGACCGCCTGATCGGGCTGAACCCTAACGGCGAAGTCCCGTTGCTGACCCCCGATCAAACGACCGGCAGCTATGCCGTTGGCGATTGGGTTCTCACCGATGACGACAAACGCGTGCGCCATTTGCTCGACCGGCGCAGCCTGCTGCACCGACGCGCCGCCGGTACAGGCGCCGCGACGCAACTGATCGCAGCCAATGTCGATGTGCTGTTCATCGTCAGCTCGTGCAATGCCGATTTCAACCTGCCCCGGCTGGAACGGTATTTGGCGCTTGCGTATCAGGCCGGGTGTTACCCGGTCGTTGTTCTGACAAAGGCCGACAAATCGGCGGACCCTGACAGTTTCTCGGGACAGGTGCAATCACTGGACCCGTTCCTGACGGTTCTGGCGATCAACGCGCTGGACCCGGCAGAGGTTGAAAAGGTGCTGTCCTGGTGCCCAAAAAGCCAGACCGGAGCGCTGGTTGGTTCGTCGGGCGTTGGCAAGACGACACTTGCCAATACCATGACCGATCAGGATCTTGCCACCTCGGACATTCGCGAGGATGACGCGCGGGGCCGACACACGACGACCGCACGCGCATTGCACCGGATGCGCAACGGCGGCTGGTTGATCGATACACCCGGAATGCGCGCATTGCGCCTGGTGGACGCTCAGGATGGGATCGACGACGTTTTCTCGGACCTTGCCGAGTTGAGCCGGGACTGCCGTTTTTCGGATTGCCAGCACAGCTCCGAGCCCGGATGTGCCGTGCAAAAGGCAATAAGCCACGGCATGCTTGATCCGGCTCGATTGGACCGGTGGCGCAAGCTTCGGCGCGAAGATCAGCGCAATTCTGAAACCGTCGCGCAGTCCCGGGCGCGGGACAAAGCGTTCGGCAAGATGGTCCGTGGCGTCATGAAGGAAAAGAAACTTCGCAACCGGTGATTGTTGGACGGTGCCCGGCCCGTCCTACGCCGCGTCTGATCAAGCGATCAGTCGCGGCCAAACCGCTGCATTGCGCCGGGCAAATGCTCCGATATGACCAACCTCGGGCAACCCGAAATCGGCGGGGTTCAGCAGGTGGCGGTTGGCATCGGGGCCGTAAAGATCCGCAAGCCGCCAAACCGCTTCCGGCGGCACCATCTGGTCGTCCTCGAAGGTGAACAAATCCACGGGCGTTCCAGAATCCTTCCACTGCGCCGCAGGTAACTCATGCCCGATTTCAGGCACATAATTCAAAGGCGCGGTACACCATTTGCGCCACTGCCAATAGACCGATGCCGGCAGATCCGAGCCGAACCCGATCGCCTTTCCGGGAAGGTAGCCAAGGGCTCGGGCCAAAAGCGGGGCATGACCATACCAGAACAATCCTGCCAAACCACGATAGGGCCATGGATGGTCGCTTACGGTTACCAGCCCCGAACACACACAGATCATCCGGTCAATCAGATCGACATCCGGCTGCACAGGCCCCAACATCGCGCCGATCGAATGGCCGATGGTCCAATGCTGCGAATCGGGAAACCGTCTGCGCATTTCCGCCCTTGCCGCGGGCATGTCGATCAAGGCCCAATCCGCCATGGTCGCACGCGAGTCTTTCAGGCGGCCGGTCAAGGAATGCCCGTAGTCGCGATAGTCATAGGTCAGGCAGGCCATACCCTGCTCGGCAGCAAGCCATCGTGCGAAATGACGGTAATAATCGCGCGGCACACCCGTTGCACTGTTCAGCACGACGACGATTTCGGGCGAGGTCAGCGGGCTGTACAACCGGGCAGACAGTGTTTTCTGCCCGGACGGAAAGCGAAACTCTTCGGTCAATACCGTTTGCTCTGTGTCCAACATGATCTCTGGCTTTGCGCTTGGTAAATCCGGTTTCCGAACCTCAACGCCCTCGACACTATGCATGAACCGACACCGTATCCAGCATGACCAAGCGTCCGGTCAAAAGATCGGCTTGACTCGATGCGTGCTCAAACGCTAGCGGTTGTGTGATGGTTTCCGGCCTCCACAAGGGGTCGGGATGAAAAGGGAACACGGTGCGGTGATGTCTGGTCATGCAGGCAACAACCAAATCCGCGACTGCCCCCGCAACTGTAAGCGGTAAGCGATGCCGAAACACCACTGGCCCCGAAGGCTGGGAAGGTCGGCAAAGCGATGACCCGCAAGTCAGGAGACCTGCCATCGGAAACGAAACCGAAACTCGGGCGGGGTGTCCGGGCAGGTCCTGACGGCATCACGCTGTTCCACCTGTCCAAAATATCCTGTCCACCAAGCGCGGAGGGCGCAGGATGATCTGGAAGACAAAAACACATGAATTCAGTGCAACGGTATGTCAGCGGACGGGCAAAACCTGCCCCGCTTTGGCGCGGCTGGCGCGCTCGATTTCCGAAGCTATGGCCCAGGCGACCTCGGCCACCAGTGACGATTTCGAAATTGAGGGCAGCAGTGAGCTGTCACATTGCACCGAAGGATGTCATGCAATTTTCCGCGCGCGATCAGACAGTATTCGTGTCTTTTGCGGGACGCAGCCCGAAACCGCGATTGAGCCGCTGAACGGCTATGCCGACCTGATCTTCGGAAACACGTTCAGTGCGATGCCATCCGGCGTCGTGAATCCCCCACCCTGCGCGATGATCGAAGTTTCCACGATCCAGCCGAGAAAACCTGTTTGCGCGCCCGCGCAGATTTCAATCTGAATCCAGACTGACCTGTGCCTGCGCACGCTGAGAGGCCCAGGCCAGTTGCGCATCCGTTTCGACGGCGCAAGGGCGCACCGCCCGCAATCGTTGCAGCGCCATGTCCGTGCGTTCGCCGCATTCGACCATAAGCCGAAGGACAACCATACCTGACCTGCCACATCCCCCGCGGCAGTGTACCAATACGCGACCTCCGCCGGAAAGCGCGTGCCGGGCCGCGGCGCTGACGGACGGCCACGCGTCATCAATCGCTTTTGTCGGCGCTCCGAAATCTTCGATCGGCAGGTGAACCCATCGGCTGGCGCGGCTTTGAATATCGCTGCCAAATTCCTGCGCCCCGTCCTGAAGCATTTCGACATCCGTCGTCATCGAAACAACAAGCCCCGGCTGCCAGGCTGCGATCATATCCAGATCGCTGGAGTAATCTCCGCCGCGTCCGGGCATCGAGGTCAGTGCCAGCGTTCCGCCACCGACTTGCAGGGCGTAGATCACCAACTGCGACATGAATCCTGTCCTCCCCAAAGAACTCTTTACAAAAATGAGCCATTAAATCCGCTGATGCAGTTTAGTGCGAAAGCGACTCGTTTCTAAATCAAAAATCATCGCGCCCCGCTGTGGACGCGGGCAACGGTGGCCACTACGCTGTGCCCAAGCACCGAATCCCAACGAGAAGACATGACAGACAGCTCCAGCCCCGCCTATCAGGTTCTCGCCCGCAAATATCGCCCGGAAACCTTTGCCGATCTAGTGGGTCAGGATGCCATGGTGCGCACCCTGAAAAACGCGTTTGCGGCCGACCGGATCGCGCAGGCCTTCATCATGACCGGCATTCGCGGCACCGGCAAAACCACGACCGCAAGGATCATCGCCAAAGGGATGAACTGCATCGGACCCGACGGAACCGGTGGCCCCACGACCGAGCCCTGCGGTCAGTGTGAACATTGTGTCGCCATCATGGAAGGCCGCCATGTCGACGTGATGGAGATGGACGCCGCCAGCCGTACGGGCGTCAACGATATCCGCGAGATCATTGACAGTGTCCGCTATCGCGCCGCCAGCGCGCGTTACAAGATTTATATCATCGACGAGGTTCATATGCTCTCGACCAGCGCGTTCAACGCGCTGCTCAAGACGTTGGAAGAACCGCCCGCGCATGTGAAGTTCATCTTCGCAACCACTGAAATCCGCAAAGTCCCTGTCACCGTGCTGTCCCGCTGCCAGCGTTTCGACCTGCGCCGGATCGAACCCGAAGACATGATTGGCCTGCTGCGCAAGATCGCCGAAGCGGAAAACGCCCAGATCGCCGAAGACGCGCTGGCGCTGATCACCCGAGCAGCGGAAGGATCGGCGCGGGATGCGACCTCGTTGCTGGATCAGGCGATTTCGCATGGGGCTGGTGAGACGACCGCCGATCAGGTACGTGCAATGCTTGGACTGGCAGACCGTGGCCGGGTTCTGGACCTTATGGATATGATCCTGCGCGGCGATGCCGCCGAAGCACTTACCGAGTTGAGCGGCCAATACGCCGAAGGCGCGGACCCGCTGGCGGTGCTGCGCGATCTGGCCGAGATCACGCATTGGGTGTCCGTCGTCAAGATCACGCCTGACGCGGCGCAGGACCCGACGGTTTCTCCGGACGAACGGACCCGGGGCCAACACATGGCCGAGGCTCTGCCGATGCGGGTTCTGACCCGGATGTGGCAAATGCTGCTGAAGGCGCTCGAGGAAGTCTCGGCAGCCCCCAACGCCATGATGGCCGCCGAAATGGCCGTTATTCGCCTGACCCATGTGGCGGATTTGCCCAGCCCCGAAGAGCTGATCAAACGATTGCAAGATGCCCCGCCACCGCCGCCGGGCGGGCCCAATGGCGGCGTTTCGATATCCCGACCGGGCACCGGTCCGGCGCCGGCTGGCGCAGCCCATCCACCTACCTATGCGCCGTCCCCTCGCGGTGCCGGTGGCGCACCGGTTGCAGCCCTGGCGCAGGATGCCCAGACGGCTCTTGCCCGGTACCCGACCTTCGACCACGTGGTGGAACTGATCCGGACAAATCGCGACGTGAAATTGCTGGTCGAGGTGGAAAACGGCGTGCGCCTCGTCTCCTATCAACCCGGGCGAATCGAATTTACGCCCGCCGCCCAGGCACCGGCCGATCTGGCGCCACGGTTGGGCTCTGCCCTGCAACGCTGGACAGGAAATCGGTGGGCTGTCTCGATCGTCTCGGACGGAGAAGCCCCAACAATTGCAGAAATTCGGGACGAGGCCGAGCTGGCACTGAAATCCGAGGCCGAAAAACACCCGTTGGTGCAGGCGGTACTGGCGCAATTTCCAAAGGCGAAAATCACCAGGATCGAAACGCCGGAGCAACGCGCCGCCAAGGTCGAGACCGAAGCGCTTCCCGAGGTGGAAGACGAGTGGGACCCGTTCGAGGAAGACTAACCCCGCCGCCCGTCACCCCCTGTTTCAAACGAAGCTGAACGAAGTTTCAATCGAACACATCCGCCTGCATGTCTCAGATCGTTTGTTGCGACACCGGCCAGCGGTAGGCGGCCCGTGACAATTCTGATCCGGATGCCGCGTAGCCATTCGAACCACGCCCAGATTTTCTTTGCCCTGTGTGATCAGTCTCGGCAGAAGACCATATGCGCGCCAAGGGCAATCCGCGCGTGTCGGGCCTGCAGGCGAATATGGCGTCGCAGATGGGCGGCACGATCCTGCTGACGCCTGCGCCGATCAACATGCCGGGCGGAACGATAGAGCCTCCGACCGGCGGGAGAACCCTTGTGCCATGTGGCTGCTGCCCGTATCTAGAGCGCAAACGGAGACACAGGAGAATACTATGCTGAAAGGACTCGGCGGGCTTGGCGGTCTGGGCGACATGGCCAAGATGATGAAATCCGCGCAGGACCTGCAAACCAAGATGACCGAAATGCAGGAAGAGCTGAACAACATGATGGTTGTCGGCGAATCCGGTGCAGGCCTGGTTAAGGCAACGGCGACAGCCAAGGGTGAACTCAAAGGTCTGGATATCGACCCGTCGATCTTCAACGGCGATGACAAGGAAGTGGTCGAAGACCTGATCTTGGCCGCCATTAAGGATGCGCAGACCAAAGCCGCTGAACGTTCACAGGAAGAAATGGCCAAGCTGACCGAAAGCATGGGCTTGCCCGCAGACATCAAGCTGCCGTTCTGAGCTTCATCTTTTCTAAAATACTCCCGCCGGAGGCTCCCTCCGGCGCAAGACAGGACTGGCCATGAGTTCGAACAGCGACATCGACAACCTGATCGACCTGATGGCCAAACTGCCGGGCCTGGGCCCGCGCTCGGCCCGCCGCGCGGTTCTGCACCTGATCCGAAAACGCACCCTGCTGCTGACGCCCCTGTCTGATGCCATGCAGCAGGTCGCCGTGACTGCCCGCGAGTGCCTGAATTGCGGCAACGTGGGCACCACTGACATCTGCGACATCTGCAACGATGAAGCCCGCGCAACCGGCGAGCTCTGCGTGGTCGAAGACGTCGCCGATCTGTGGGCGATGGAGCGTGCCGGAGTGTTCAAAGGCCGTTATCACGTTCTGGGCGGCACGCTGTCGGCGCTGGACGGGATCGGCCCCGACGAGTTGCGCATTCCCCGCCTCAAGGACCGGATTGTGGCCGAAGGGATTACCGAGGTCATCCTGGCGCTGAACGCCACCGTCGATGGCCAGACCACCGCCCACTACATCGCCGATCAGCTTGAGGGGCAGGTCCGCCTGACTTCGCTGGCGCAGGGTGTGCCTATTGGCGGAGAACTAGATTATCTGGACGACGGGACGATCACGGCCGCGCTGCGGGCGCGGAAGGAACTGTAGCTCTAATTCCCGGTTCATTTTTCGCGAGGCCTTTGCGCTAGGCGGCGCCAGCGCAGCGCGCGATGCACGCTCAAATATCGCGGTAACTAGCTTGACAGCTGTACTGTTATTGGATGAGTTTCTTTCTGTTAATTCCACGGATTATCAAACACGATGAAACACTTAGCGTTTTATGCAATTGTTGGTGCTTTCGCCTCGCCCTTGGCCGCTGAAACTCTCTACTTATACGAAGACACGCACGATTTACCGCCGCCATACAAACAATGGTGGAGCGCAATTCCAGAAGACAAAAAGTATGATGAACAAACACACAGGCACGTCTATGTTCGCGGTGAAAGTAAGTATGGCGATTTTTTTGGCGTTCTATACGTTGATTGCATTAACCCTGAATACTCCGAATGGTTAGCTGTCGGAGGATCGCTGAATTCAGAAGACGTTCCAAACCAGGCAATTGTTAACCTGAGACTTGAGATTTGTTCCAACGGCGAGGAGACCTGACACGGCCCGCGGGAAATTAATGGATTGTCTAACTTCTACAACACTTTACAATGACATGAATAGATTGTCTGATTTGTGGATGTGCTATGACCCGCCTTCTCGCCCTCACTTTCGCCGCTTTGACAGCCACCTCCGCCCTAGCCCAAGACCTCATCGACAAGGGCTTTGTCGAAGGTTGGAACATCATGATGGACCCAGCGCTTGGCAACGGGTGCCTGATCCAGACGGTGTATCAGGATCTCTCGGTGGTGCGGCTGGGCTATGACGCGCTGGGCAATCGTGGGTATTTCGCCGTGTACAACAAGGCATGGGGCGACATTAAACAGGGTGAGAGTTATCCGATCCGCTTTGATCTGGACGGCAAAAGCTATGATGCGACGGCCATCGGGTTCAACGAACGCGACGTGCCGGGCGCAACCGTGTTTTTCACCGACCGGAGCTTTGTGAACGCCATCGCCCAGAATAAAACGATGACAGTCTACAATCCGGCAGGTGAAGTGGTGATGGCCATCGATCTGAAAGGCACCGCCAAGGCGCTGGACTATGCGCGGGACTGCCAGAACAAAAAGCTTTAACGAATCGGATCGAACAGGGCGTCCTTTGCCGTGCAGTCACGGATCACGTCGCGGCCACAGGGTACGGGATCAAGATCGCGGGACAGGCACAGGCGGACTTCTTCGATATAGCCCTGTTTGCAGGTGATCGTGATCATGTCGCGCTTCAACTCAGGGTTGGCCTTCAGGAATGCCTCCTCGACCACCGAAGCCGGCAGTTTGACGGATGAATCCAGCTTGCGGAACACCTCAGGGCGCTTGACCGCTTCATAAGCCCGCCGGGACAAGGCAAAGTAGTCGGATGCCGACAATCCCGAGCATGTGCCGTGTTTCTTCCATTGATGCCAAGCAAGGCCGGAACTGCCCTGTATATCCTCCATTTCCCGCGTCATGCGTCGCGAAGGTGGGCTTTCGGGGGTGCGGCAGTAGGACGGCCAGCCCTGATGGAACTGTGGCCATAACCCGTGCAGTATCCAGCCGTGATCATGCCGATCGTCACATTGATCCGAGCCGCGCGCGTCACCTTCGCGGGCGCACCAGTTGGGCGACCAGCTGAGCGACAGCACGTAGTAATCGAACTCGCCCGCCTTTTCACCCTCGGCCAGCGCAGCGACTGCGCTCAAGACCCACAAAACCAGCCCCGTAATCCCTTGGCGCATTCGCCTCTTCCCTTCTTGCCTTTGCGCGACTATATACGGGCCAAGTTCCCCGACAACGGAAACCTGCCCCAAAACCAAGGGGCCGCCGAATTCCGGCGACGGGACAGATGTATGTATAGGAGACGGGCTGATGGCAAAACCGCTTATGGCCAAGGCAACCGCCGTATGGCTGGTGGACAACACCACGATCAGCTTCAAGCAGATCGCGGATTTCGTAGGAATGCACGAGTTGGAAGTGCAGGGTATCGCTGATGGCGACGTCGCCGCCGGCGTCAAGGGCTTTGACCCGATCGCCAACAACCAGTTGACCCAGGAAGAAATCGACGCGGCACAGAACAACCCGCTTCACAAGCTGAAGCTCAAGTTCAACCCATCGGCCGCCGGCGAGGAAAAGCGCCGTGGCCCGCGTTATACGCCGCTTTCGAAACGTCAGGACCGTCCCAACTCGATCCTGTGGCTGGTCAAGTTCCACCCGGAACTCAGCGACGGCCAGATTGCCAAGCTGGTCGGAACCACCAAACCCACCATCCAGTCGATCCGCGAACGCACGCACTGGAACATCGCCAACATGCAGCCGATTGATCCTGTTGCTCTGGGTCTGTGCAAACAGTCCGAACTGGACACGGCCGTGCAGAAAGCGGCGGCCAAGAAAGCGGCTGAAGGCGGCGTGATGAGCGATGACGAACGTCGCAAGCTGGTCTCGACCGAGCAGTCGCTGGAAATGGACGCTGCGCCGAAAATCCCGACCGCAATTGAAGGTCTGGAAACCTTCTCGCTGTCCGACGAGCCGTCGGAAGAGAAAGAAGACGAGCCGATCATCGACGCAGACAGCTTTTTCAACCTGCCCAAGGGTGGGGCGGATGACGAAGACGAAGACGATCTTCGTCCGTAACGCGCAAACAGCCTCGGCCATGACGGCTGGGGCTTTTTTCACGGACTTGCCATGCTGAACGTTCTATCTGCGGTATTTGGCCCGCACCGCGCCGTCACGATTTATGCCTTTCTGAAAACGTGGGGGCTTGGTCTGGCCGGCGGCGTTGTCATGATTGCCATCGTCACGACATTGTTTCTACTGGGGGATGAAGGCGAACACGAGCATGAGGCGTTTCTGATCGTCCCGGTTCTGTCTGCAACTCCGGTGAACGGAGATCTGAAGAACGGCGTCGTGGCGTCGGTCCGCTTGCCTGATGGGTCCGCCACATCGATTACGTCCACAGATGCGCAGATTTCGCAGACAGTGGGCACGACGGCCTGTATTGAAAAACGCGTTTACGTCGAAAGCGGAGAAGCACGATACCGGTTCAAACTGCCACGTCTGTGCGACGGTAGTTGATCGACGGAACCGAACGGATAAAAGCCGCCCGATGTGACACCGGGCGGCTTTTGCGTTCAAACCAATTGAAAGATGATACCAGCCACGATTGCGCCACCGACCCCCAAGGTCAGATAGGTTGCAAAGACACGTGGTTTGACCAATGACCAGACTGCAGCCATCGCCGGGATGGAACTGACGGCACCGGCAACCATGAACGACATGGCCGCACCCGCTGTCATACCTTGCTCCATCAACCCTGCCAGCAAAGGCGGCGCCACGTAGGAGTTCAGGTATGCCGGCATACCCACCAGCGCAGCAACGACGATTGGCAGCACGCCTTCTCCGCCAACCAAGCCAGCGATCAGGTCGGCGGGGACATAGTTGACCAATAGCGCCTCAAGCACATAGGCCAGCGCAAGCCATTTCAACAGGAACAGACCGTTGTGCACGAATTCCGAACGGAACCGGGCGCGGCGCTCGGGCTCCTGCCAGAATTTCCAGACCGGTTTTTCATCCGTTTTCGGACCACATCCGCAGCACCCGGCGGGCTTGTATTCGCGCAAGGGCTGGGCAAACGCGCCGTTGCGCATCAGCAACCGAACCGCGAACCCGCCGAACAGGCCAAGCGCAACCGCCGCAACAGCCTTGCCGATGGCAAAGGGCCATCCCAGCGCACCGGCGGTAATCAAAAGCGTCGGCGGATCGATCAAAGGTGAGCTGAGCCAGAACGCCATGACTGCGGACAACGGCGCACCAAGGGCCAGAAGACCCGCAATAAAGGGGATAACCTCGCAAGAACAGAACGGCGCAAGACCACCGAACAAGGCAGCCAGAAAGATCATCCGGGTTTCGCGCCCCTCAAAGGCACGCGCCACCATCACCTCTGCGCCGGTCGCCTTGAGGTAAGACAGCAGAAGCACTGCAAACAGAATATATTGCCCTGTATGCGCCAGAGCCTTGGCTGCAAATGTCACCACCTCGGGCAAGTTTCCGGGATCCAGGATCGCCACCGCCGCCAGAATGACGACGATCAGCGTCCAGGGTGTCTTGATCAGGTCCAGCGCCACTTTGGCAGTCATGCGCGGGTTCTGTGTCAAATCAGCCATCGTTCGCAGCCTTTCCAACTTCGTCAGCACAGCACTCGCTGAGAATGAATTGCGCCAGATTTCTCAATTCGTCGTAATTGGCGCGGTTGATCGTGGTTCGACCGACCTTTTCCTGTTCGACCACTCCACCGGCCGCAAGAAACCGCAGGTGATGGGCCAGGGTCGACGGGGCAATCCCTGTCCGGTCCTGTATCTCGCCAACGGTCAATCCGGCTTTGCCAGCCCGGACCAGCGTCTTGAGGACTTTCAGCCGAGCTTCAGAGCCCATGGCAGAAAATCCGGCAGCAGCAGCTTCCCACATCCACTATCTCCATTAAACTAGATTTCTAGTTATTTAGTCCGAAGGAACTCTCCGGTCAACCCCGCCGACAAAATTTCGTGACTGCGATGTAAGTCCAGATTGCCCCGGCCTTAAGTCCACCCTATAAGCAGGCATGGGGATTTCGGTCGATACATTCTTTCTCGAGCTCAATGGTCAGGGCACATTGCAGGCCCAGATCCAGCAGATGATTGCCGAAGGCATCTTGTCCGGTCGCTTTCACGTCGGAGAAAAACTCCCTTCGTCACGCAAACTGGCCGCGCATCTGGGTGTCAGCCGAATAACGGTGACGTTGGCCTACACCGAACTTTTGGCCAATGACTATCTGACGGCAAAGGGGCGGTCCGGGTATTACGTTTCGCAAAACGCACCTGTCCCCCCCAAGTATTCGCCTGTCCAGCGCGGCACCGAATCCGTTGACTGGGACAAGGCGCTGGCACGCCGCTTTCTGGACAGTGACGTTCTGCCAAAACCCAGCGACTGGCGAGAGTACCGTTATCCGTTCATCTACGGGCAGGCTGACCGAACCTTGTTTGACCACGCCAACTGGAGGTTATGCGCCGTCCGCGCGTTGGGACACAAGGATTTCGATTCGCTGACCGGAGATTACGTGGATCAGGATGATCCGTTGTTGATCGAATTTATTGCCCGTCACACTCTACCTCGCCGTGGCATCGCAGCCCGCCCCGAAGAGATCCTGATCACTCTGGGCGCGCAGAACGCGCTCTGGCTGGCATCGCGCATCTTGCTGACCCACAATCGCACGGCCGTCATAGAAGACCCATGTTACTATGCACTGCGAAGCCTTCTGAACCATTGGGATTGTGCGGTAACACCCTTGAGTGTGGACAGGGACGGTTTGCCTCCAGAGGCGATTCCCGACGAAGCGGACGTCATCTTTACCACCCCCAGCCATCAAAGCCCGACAACCGCGACCATGCCGATCGACCGCCGCAACCAATTGCTGGACCGAGCACGCGATCTGGATGCGATGGTCGTCGAGGATGACTATGAGTTTGAAATGGCCTTCCGAGGCGCACCTTCGCCGGCGCTGAAATCCATGGATCGGGATGGGCGCGTGATTTATGTCGGCAGTTTTTCCAAGTCGCTGTTTCCAGGATTGCGACTTGGATACATGGTCGGCTCAGAGCCCTTTATCCGCGAGGCGCGCGCGCTGCGCTCCTTGGTTCTGCGCCACCCGCCAGGCCACATTCAGCGCACGGCGGCGTATTTCCTGTCGTTGGGCCATTACGACGCGCAAATTCGGCGTATGTCGAAGGCCTTGCAAGAACGGCGCGACGCGATGGACGAAGCCATCGCAGAAAGTGGGCTGACCGTGGCTGGACGGGGTGTGATTGGCGGCTCTTCAATGTGGATGTCAGCCCCTGAGCACATCGACACAACTCAACTGGCATTAAGGCTGCAAAACCAGAGTGTTCACATCGAGCCCGGCGCACCGTTCTTCTCGGGGCCGGACAGGCCACAAAATTTCTACCGCTTGGGCTATTCCTCCATTCCAACAGACCGCATCGCGCCCGGCGTGAAACTGATCGCCGACGCAATTCGGGCCGTGTGAGCCTCATCTGGACCTAATCCGGCTTTCGTTTTGGCCCTAACGCAGGTCGCACCCTTGCGCCAAAACCATATCAAACGCCGGGCACAGTGCCCGGTTTCACTCACTCTTGGTTGGAGAGCACTCAGATGAAGATGACGACGGAAGAGGCGTTTGTTAAGGTTTTGCAGATGCACG
>NZ_WQFQ01000013.1:0-36358 GCF_013034245.1 Ruegeria sp. HKCCA4812
CGGCGCTGAACCAGGCGATCGAGGATCAGAAGAACGGCATCACCACGCTGATCGAGGCCCTGATCAACCAGGAGCTCGGCGAACCCTTCCGCCGCGACGCAATGAAAAAACCAGTCGCCGTCGCAGGAATCTCGGCAGACGACATGAAAGCTCAGGCCGAACTGTAATCTGATCCTGCCCCCACCCGGGCCGAATACGGTGCGGGTGGGGGCAGGCTTTGCCCAAAAGGCAGCTCAAATATTGCAAAGGAAGTAAGATGCAGGCGTTGAGTGCATCCAACTCGCCGTGGCTTCGGGCACGGTCTTTCGTTCGTTTGAACGGGCACGGTTTCCTTGTTTCCGTGGTTGTTGCCGTCGCAGCGAAGTTCTTGTCCGAACATTATGGTGCCCCGGCGATGCTGATGGCCCTGTTGCTGGGCATCGCGTTCCATTTCCTGGCCGAAGACGATGCCGGTGACTGCAAGGCCGGAATCGAATTTACCGCACGAACGGTTCTGCGTTTTGGCGTTGCGCTGCTTGGGGCGCGTATTTCCGTTGAATTGATGATGAGCCTTGGCGCTGATCTGATTGCCGTTGTGATTGCCGGTGTGATCCTCACGATCCTGTTCGGGCTTCTTGGCGCGCGTCTTCTGGGCCGTGGTTGGCGCTTTGGGGTGCTGACGGGGGGATCGGTTGCGATCTGCGGTGCATCGGCCGCGATGGCCTTGTCGGCCATTCTGCCCAAAAACGAGCATTCGGAGCGGAACCTGGTTTTCACGGTACTGTCGGTTACTGTTCTGTCGACAATCGCGATGATCGCCTACCCGATCCTCACCGAGACTTTCGAGTTCAACGACGAGGTTTCAGGGGTCTTCCTGGGCGGAACGATCCATGATGTCGCGCAGGTTGTCGGGGCCGGGTTTTCGGTTTCGGACCAAACCGGTGAGGTGGCGACTTTGGTCAAGCTGATCCGTGTCGCAATGCTGGCCCCGGTGGTGCTGGTCATCTCGTTTCTAGTCCGGCGCCACGCGGAGTTCAGCGAGGAAGACGGCAAGCGCCCACCCATTTTGCCGATGTTTGTCGTTGGCTTTCTGATGTTTGCCGTCCTGAATTCAATGGGCCTGATCCCGGATGTGGTCTCGTCGGCCATGGCCGATCTCAGCCGGTGGGCGCTGCTGGTGTCGATTGCGGCAGTGGGCATGAAAACGTCGCTCAAGCGGATTCTGGATGTGGGTGGGCAGGCCATCGTCCTGATCGTGGCCGAGACGATCTTCATCGCTGCTCTGGTTTTGGCGGGTGTCTACCTGTTTCATTAGAGGATGGCGGAAATCCAAGTTCAGCACGTGACCGACCATCGGCCGGTCACGTCATCTCGCACTACATGACCAGCAGGAGGGTATGACCTCATGACGACACAGGTACTCAATCTATTCGATGAGCCGGCAACGCGCAGCGAAAGGCGTTTGGCCGATCTTCCCGATCGCGTTGTCGCGGGTGATCCGCATCACAAGATTGGAATGCATTTCACCAGCCCGGATGGGCAACTGTCTGCCGGGACCTGGACGTCTACGCCGGGCAAATGGCACGCGTTCACGGACAAGGACGAATATTGCTATATCGTCAAAGGTCATTGCGCCCTGATCCACGAAGACGGGACCCGTCAGGATTTTCGCACTGGGGCCAGCTTTTTGATCCCCAATGGCTTTCGCGGCTTTTGGGAAGTCGTGGAAGAAACGACCAAGCACTTCGTTATCCGAGAATGTGCGCCGGACGCATGATCCGATCCGTGAATGAACCTGAGGCGGCGTGAACCGGCAGGCCTCAGGCGCGTCACCGGATCTTCACCGACGGGTCTGGTCAAAGCTGATCGCCAGTTTTTCCGCCGTGGGTATTGACTGGCAGGTCAGGATTTCTCCGGCTTTGATGTCTTTGTCGTCCAGTGCCATGCGCGCCCGCATATGAACTGTGCCGTTGGTCAGTTTGGCCCGGCACGCGCCGCAAACTCCGGATTGGCAGGAATAGGGTGGCTTGAGCCCCGCTGACTGCGCTGCGTGAAGAACGGTCTGTCCCCTGGAGACCGAAATGAGATGTCGGGTGCCTTCCAGCGTCAGTTCAACGGTTGCGTCCACCCCTTCAATACCCGTGTCCAGATCCGGCGCAGCACCATAGCTTTCCATTTGGATGCGGTTCTGGGGAACATCAATGGACATCAAGGCCGATTTGACGGCCTGGTTCATATCGCCCGGACCACAGATATAGTACCGCGCGTCCTGGGCGTAAGGTGGATACTCGGCGATCAACGCTTCGATTGCGGCCTTGTCGATTGTACCTTGCCGCCAGTACTCGGCGCTGGACCACCAGCCGGGTTTCGAAAAGACATGGTTGATTGTAAAACATTCGGGATGCGCTTGCTGAAGCACGCTCAGTTCGTGCTGCAACAGGATGCTCTTCGCGTTTGTGTTGCCATACACCAGATGCGCGACTGAATGGGGCTCGGCTGTCAAAGCCGAGTTCAGCATTGCAAAGAGCGGAGTAATGCCAGAGCCCGCGCCAAAAAAGTAATGGGTGCGCCGCGCCGTTTCGTCGGGGTCCAGGCAGAAACTGCCAAATGGCGGCATGACGTCAATGGTTTGCCCTTCCTGAACAGTGTCGTTGATGAAGTTGCTGACACGGCCACCCTTGACCCGTTTGATGGTGATGCGAAGCGGGTCCCCGGAGTAAGGCGAACTGGAGATCGAATAGCTTCGACGGTGCTCTTCGCCATCAATATTGAAACGAACGGACACGTGTTGGCCCGGCCTCCAGGCGAATATGTCCATCAGGTGGTCAGGGACATCGAACATAACGGTTTTTGCCACGCCATCCGGCTCGACTCTGGTCCCGCAAACGCGCAATGGGAAAAAATCACGCGAGTTCATTTCCCTTCCCCCAACCATTGCAGAACAACTTTCTGGTGCTCGATGACGGGACTTTCACCGTTTGCCGCCGGACCTGCTTCAAAATACGGAGAATGCAGGGACTTCTGCTGCTGCTCGCACGCATAGATATCTTCGCCGGTAAAGTCACCGGCAACCATCGGGTCATCTTCGCCCATCGCGTCATTGGCTTCGTATTTCCCGGCAATTCCAAACGTGGCCCAGAAAGAGGACGACTTCATCGACTGTTTGGTGAATTCCCATTCCGAGCTGTTTGATACCCGCCCGCGGTTGTGAACTCGTGTCAATTCCGGGCCAAGGGGTTCGACAATGAAGATATTCCAGCCGTCTTCCGAAGCGGCCAGACCAATCCCCGGGAACAGCATCGGCACCCAGGCGCCGTTCATTTCTTTGGGGATGACGCGCGGGGCGGTCAGTTTGCTGTCCTGATCTTCCAGAAACTCCGCCACGGGCGGCTCCCAAAACATGTAATGAGGTCCTTCCCAGTGGAATTCGGCGGATTTGTGGTCATACATCTGAAGCGTATTCGAATGCAGATGGCTCAGGTGGTAAACGTCGATGTAATTTTCGACGACAACCTTCCAGTTTGCCTTTATCTCATAGCTGGTGTTCAGGTCTTCGTACTCGATCAGCTCTTCCGGGACGTGCGGGCCGATATGGGGTTCGACGGGGCCGAACCATTCGGCGATGGAAGGCGCGTCGGGGTCTGGATGGACGAAAATCATCGATTTCCAGATGTCGACCTTGGCGGGTTTCAGGCCAAGACAGGACTTGTCGACCTTGCCAAATTCCTCGTGCTCATCCGGCACCGAAATCAGATTGCCTTCAAGATCGTAGGTCCAATCGTGATAAGGACAGGTCAACGCTTTTTGCGTTTTGCCAACCGCGCGGATCAATTGGGTTCCGCGGTGGCGGCAGATGTTATGGAAGGCGCGCAGGCGACGATCGCGACCCATGATCACGAATATATTGTTGAGTCCGGCCTGCACGGCGATGAACTGGCCGGGTTCACTGACATCCTCCATAAAACCGGCGTAGCGCCAGGTTTTGGAGAAGATTTCGCGCATTTCCCGGTCGAACCAATCCTGGCTCGTGTAAGCTTCGACCGGCAAAAGGTGCAGCATGGGTTTCATTTGAGCCTCTTGTGAAGGAATTTTCAAAACGTTTGGGGGAGAAAGTCGATGGCGATCATCGACAGGCCTAATGCGACCCAGGCGAGTTGGATCAGCCAAAACAGGATGGGGTCCTCTTCCCGGGTTACGTCGGTCAAAAGCAAAGCGTGACCGGAATAGAAATTCGGGATTGTCCAGAACATGAAAAGAAGCCCCCACAACGTCTGATAGCCAAGTACCGTCGTCACCATCAGCGCCGCGAAGGTGATGTAGTTCAGCTGTCGCTTGCGTGTCATGGTTCTTGCGCCAGGCCATTGAACAGCGCACGCGCGGCCTGTTCGGCCTGAGTTTTCCAGACATTCGGCATATCCAGAGGGGCCAAAGACGTCGCGTTGAAATAAAGCGCCACGATGCCATGAGCGGCGGTATTGACCTTTGCGGCATCCACATTCGGGAAATCCGCGCGCAGTATCGCAGCAATCGTAGTTTCAAAGGCAAGCAGAGCCTCTCGACAGGCCTGGCGAAGCGAAGCATCCTCGACCGCCCGCGCGGTGAGTGCTGCGAAGGCAAGTACCATATCCGGTGACGTCTGGTTCATGTCCGAGAACAGAAGATCGATCAGATGTCTTGATTTTCCCGACGCCGGCAAGCCTGCAACGAGCGCGTCAGACTGTTCCGAAAAACTTTTCAGAACATAGTCTTGCAGGGTCGTAATCAATTCATCCCGATTGCCCAGGTGATGCCGGATCAGAGGCCGTGTCAGGCCCGCCTCCTTGGCTATTTGCGAAAGCGATGCACCATCAAGGCCATATCTCGCAACACATCTGACCAGAGCCTGCATAATCTGCTCACAACGTTCATCACGATTTGAGGGGCGCCCGATCATGTTATTTCCAGTATTTCAGCTTCAGGTCTGCGGTTGCACCGGTGCCGACGGCGACAGCGGCATCCGCGAATTCCGGCGGTAGACCGCTCCGATCCATGCCGCCAAAGGCGTACCCTTCGGTTGGGACATCCTTCTCGGTATCCAGGTCGTTGTTGCTGTTCTCGTCGTGAATCGCGGCAATCGCATAGGTGCCAAGCGGGAGATTGTGAAAGGTGACCGAAGCCAAGCCCTTGACAGCAGGAATGGAAGCCAAGGCCGCCGCGTTCGCCACGTCCATGGCCCCAAAAGATTTTGAGTCATCGAACACGGCAATGATCAAATCACCCTCTGCATTGCGCACGTCCTGCACCGTCGCAGTGAGAGTTTGTGCGGATGCCCCGAGGGTTGAAGCTAGTGTCATCACAGATGCGACGACCAGTTTGCTAATCGGCATGATATATCTTTTACTGGCAACATTGACAGTAAATAGGAAGAGTGCAATTAACTGTCAATAGTGACAATTATTCACCCGATTTCCCTGAGCGTGTTTTTTTGCATTGAACCAAGCACGACGTATCGGCCCAACGCCGACAAGGATCGGAGAAAAGGGATAAAAATATCCTAAGCCGGCTTTCCAAAGCTACTCGGGCAAGACTTGCCTCATGTAGAGATGACGCATGACCATTGGCGTCAGGTACATCGGGATTTGATACGCCCCGATGAAGGCCATGATGGGTGCGGTGACCTCGGGCGGCAAAGCAACGAAGAATATCGCGATGTTTCTGTTTCCCGCGATCAAAGAGACAGCGGTTGCTCTGGCTGCCGGCAGACGTCCTCGGGTAATCCGGAACGAAATGAATTGTGCTCCGAAATTGGCCAGACAGGCGAGCGCGATCCAGAAGGCCGCGACGGCCGGGCTTTTCAGCGCTGTGGTGCTGACAGAAGGCATCAGGCCGATGACAAAAACGGCCAAGGTGATTGTGCCCAACCCTTCCAGATTCACCAATGTGGAGCGTGATGGTGAACGCAACCAGACGCGCCGGACAACAATGGCGGCGCCGGTTGTGCAGAGTATCGTCAACAGCAGTTGCAACCCGGCCAGCAGAACAGAGTGAATGCCGCCCAGTTCAGGCATGAGCAGGAACACGGGAAACGCTGTCAATGGCAGCAGGGCGGTCCCAACCACCATCATTCGCATCGCGTGTTCAGGTGGGTAGCCCATCATCAAACACATGTTGGGACTGCCGGAAATCGAGGGCGCAGCCGCCATGATGAGCAGGGACAGAAGCACCGGCGTTCCGGTCCATCCCCCGACAAATCCGATGGCCAGAATGATCAGCGGTATCACGAATTGAAACCCGATGACGGTGAACGCGACCTTGTGCAGATCGCTCAACGATCCAAGAATGGTTTCGGGGTCCATTCTCAGGACGGTTACGAACAGCAACAACACGACCAGGGGCGGCAGCAGGCCTCGCATGGGCTCGGCCAAACCCGGCAATAGAAGACCCGCCGCCAATCCGGCGACCAGAACACGGGGCCCGTGGCGGGCCGCCAGATGGAGCAGGTTCAAGGCCGTTTTACCCGCCCGGGCTCTGACGCAAATTCTCGGGCAGCCAAGTGGCGAGGTCGGGGAACCAGATGAGGATGAAAACCATCAGCACCATGATCAGGAACATCGGGATCGCAGCGCGTGCGATATAGCTCATCTCATGGTTGGTCATGCCCTGCATCACGAACAGGTTGAATCCGATCGGTGGTGTGATCTGCGCCATTTCAACGACGACCACGATGAAGATGCCGAACCAGATCAGGTCAATGCCAGCGTCGCGGATCATTGGTTCCACCACGGCCATGGTCAAAACGACGGAAGAAATCCCGTCAAGAAAACAGCCCAGAATGATGTAGAACACCAGCAGGACCATAAGCAGTTCGAAACGGGTCAGTTCCCAACCTGCAATCAGATCGGCCAGCCCGCGCGGCAGGCCGGTGAAGCCCATGGACAGCGACAGAAACGCCGCGCCGGCAAGGATCAGGGCGATCATCGCGCTGGTTCGCGTGGCGCCCATCAGGCTTTCGGTGAATGTCTTCCAGTTCAACGACCCCTGGCCTGCCGCCAGCAGCAGGCCGCCGATCACCCCGAAAGCCGCAGCTTCGGTCGCAGTGGCATAGCCCAGATACATTGAGCCGATGACGACCGTGATCAGCAGGATCACAGGCAACAAAAAGCGGGAGTTTCTGACTTTCTCGGAAAAGCTCAGCTTGCCCTCGACATCCGGGGTCCAGTCTTTGCCCAACTTGGAATAGATCGCGACATAACCCATGAACATCGCCGCCAGCACCAGGCCGGGAAGGATGCCGGCAAAGAACAGCTTGGTAATCGATTCATTGATCGTCACCCCATAGACGATCAGGGTTAGGGACGGCGGGATCATCAGCCCCAGAGTGGCCGCGCCGGTCAGAGTACCGATGATCATCCGTTCGGGGTAGTTGCGCTTGCGCAGTTCGGGGATCGACATCTTTCCGACGGTGGTCAGCGTTGCGGCCGACGAACCTGAGACTGCCGCGAAGACGGTACAACCCACGATATTGGTATGCACCAAACCGCCGGGCAAGGGGGCCATCCAGGGGGACAGCCCTTTGAACATGTCTTCGGACAATCGCGTGCGGTACAGGATTTCGCCCATCCAGATGAACATGGGCAAGGCGGTCAGGGTCCACGACGACGAAGCGGACCAGATCGTCGTGATCATCACGTCGCCCACGGGGCGGGTGGTGAACAGCTCCATCCCGACCCAGGCGACCCCCATCAGGGCTAGGCCGACCCAGACACCGGTCCCGAGAAGGGTGAACAGAACAAAAAGGAAAAGGATGATGACAGACAGGTTTTCCATGCGTCTATTCTCCGTGGCTCTGGTCGGCCAGATCGCGGACAATGCGATGGTCACCTTTGAACAGGACGTGGATCAGGTGATCCGTCAGCGCGACGGCCAGGATCACGGCTCCGATCAGCATCGCGGATTGCGGAATCCACAGCGCGGTTCTGTCCTGACCCTGGCTGATGTCGTTGAACTTCCAGCTCCAATAGACGAAGCGATAGGCATACCAGCAGAAATACCACATGACGGCTGTGCCGATGGTGAAACACCAGATTTCAAGGACACGCCGCACGCTGCCAGGTACCGCGTTCAGAAGGATCGAAACCCGAATGTGACTGCCCCGGTTCAACGCATTGGCAAAGGCCAGAAAAGATGCCGCCGCCATTGCATAGCCGGCATAGTCGGGCGCTCCGGGAAATACTTCACCGGTCCAGCGGGCCAGCATCTGCACGACGATCAGCAAAAGAATGGCAATCAGGCTGACCGCCGCCAGTACCCCCGCTGCAAGATAGATGAAATCCAGAACGGACCGAAGCCCCCGCAATACCGCCATGGCGTCCCCGCTTTGTTATGATTGGATGGAAAACAGGCGACGCAATGCAGCGCCGCCTGCCTCGAACGGTTACTGAGAGGCGTTGAACGCGTCGACGATGGCTTTGCCTTCGTCTCCGGCGGCTTCCAGCCATTCATTGGTCATGGTCACACCAATCTCTTTTAGCTCATTCGTCATCTGCTCGGATGCCGGACCGACGGTCATGCCACCATCACGCAGACCTTGCAGAGTAAAGCCGGTATATTCCTTGGCGCGCCAGTTGCCCGCGTATTCCGCCAGCTCTGCGCAGGCCTTGATGACGTTCTTGTTGGCGTCGGACACGCCCGACCAGACATCCGAATTCACCATCACGTAGTTGCGCGGCAACCAGGCATCGACTTCGTAGAAATAGTTCAGGCTTTCCCAGACCTTGCGGTCATACCCGGTCGATCCCGAAGACACCATCGACTCGGCGACACCCGTCGCAAAAGCCTGACTGATTTCTGCCGCTTCGATCGTCACCGGCAACATGCCCGTCAGCTCGGCCAGTCGCGAAGTCGCGTTGTTGTACGAACGGAACTTGATGCCCTTCATATCGGCGACCGAGTTCACCTCATTCTTGAAATACAGCCCCTGCGGTGGCCACGGTACAGCATAAAGCAGCGTCAGGTTCTGCTCTGCCAATACTTTTTCGATAGATGGCTTGGCGGCCTCCCAAAGCTTGGCGCTGTCGTCGAACGAGGTCGCAAGGAACGGGATCGAATCGAAACCGAACAACGCGTTCTCATTCTGGTGGCCGGACAGAAGGCGTTCGCCGATCGGGGCTTGCCCGGTCTGGATTGCGCGTTTGATATCGGCACCTTTGAACAGCGAGCCGGATGGATGCGTAACGATTTCGATCTCACCGCCGGTTCCGGTCGTTACACATTTGGCGAATTCCGCACCGGTGGCCGAATGGAAGTTCGACGCCGAATAGGCCATCGGCATGTCCCATTTTTCGGCCATGGCCGGTGCTGCCGCGGCAGCAGTCAAAGCGGTTGCCGCCAGAAGGTTTGTCAGTGTTTTCATCGTTTTCTCCCTATCGAGTTTTAATATACCGATGTTTTTCATCGGTCTGTTCTTATGGTGCAAAGCGCGACGGCGCATAAACGCTTACGTCGGTGTTCGGGGTTCTGCCCGCAATCATCTGCGCCAAAAGCCGCCCGGTCTTTGGCCCACCTGTCAGGCCGACATGATGATGCCCAAAGCCCATATAGGCCCCTTTGATTCCGGGCACGTCGCCTATGATCGGGATCGAGTCAGCCGGGGCCGGCCTGTGCCCCATCCATTCCACTTCCTCCTTCCATGTTATGCCCGGAAACGCGGCCCGGGCATTCTTTCGCATCAATTCAAACGGCGCGCGCGAGGGCGGTGCGTCCAGCCCACCGAACTCCACGATACCTGCCAAGCGTATGCGCCCATCCATGGGCGTGGCAACAAACTTGCCCGAAGCCACCATGACCGGGCTGCGGGGCATGGCAGAAGGTGCCACCAATTCAAGATGATAACCGCGCTCGCTTTCAAGAGGAACAGAAACCCCCAGTCGCTTCGCCAGCGGCCCCGACCAGACGCCAGCCGTGACAATGGCGGTGTCGCAAGCGATGGTCTCACCATCCGCGCGCACACCGGTAACGCGGCCGTTCTCGCGGGTGACGTCCTCGACATTGGCGCGGATGATCCGGCCTCCGCCGTCCTCAACATGGGCGGCCAAGTCTTTCACGTACTGCCCGGGATCGGTGATATGACCGTGGTTTGACAGCTTGGCAGCGAAACCGATATCCGGGCTGAACACGGGGTCATAGTCGTGAAACGCCTTGCCCTCCAGTTCTTCCCAATCAAAGCCGTTCTTCCGCCTTATTCCCCAGCCCAACGCATCTTGTTCAAAATGGGCCCGGTTCTCGTAGAGAAACAGATAGTCGCTGGGCACGATCCACTTTTCAGCACGCGTGCCTGTTGCCAAAGCCTTGTGATCATTCAGGCTGTCGCCGACGATCGGCGTCAGCGCCGCCGCGATCCGTTCAACGTCTGCCACGTTCGCGTGGCTCAGATATTGCCGGAGCCATGGGAGCAGCTTGGGCAGATACCCCCATTTCAAAAACAGCGGCTGCGACGAGCTCAGCAACATTTTGGGTGCTTTGCCAAGCAGTCCGGGAACCGTCACAGGTATGATGGAACAGGACGCCAGCACACCGCCATTGCCATGAGACGTGCCTTCACCCGGTCCGGCCTTGTCGAACAGGATCACGTCGTGCCCGTCCCGTTGCAGCCAGACCGCGGCCGACACGCCGACGATACCGGCGCCGATGATGGCTATGGTTTTCTTGTCGCTCATTCTGAAACCGCCCTGGCCACTGCGTAATGGTTCAGTTTGGCCATCTCGGGCCTGCCGCCAAGCCCGGGGGTTTCGGGCACGCAGACCTGTCCGTTCTGGATCCGGAAGGGTTCTTCCAGAATGTCTTCTTTCAGGAAATAGGACGCCTGATAGAATTCGCAGCCCAATGTGATCTCGGGTGTCGCGGCAATCAGATGGGTGCCCGCAAGATGGGCCAGGCCGGCCTCGAACATGTCCCCGCCATACGCCGTCAGACCGTGCGCCGCCGCGATGCGGGCGACCGTTTGCCCGCGGGTCAGTCCGCCAGACTTCATTATTTTCACCGAGACACCATCGCAAATGCTTTCACGCGCGGCGCGTTCCATATCTTCGGGACCAAAGACGCTTTCATCGGCGAGAAGGGGAACATCGGTCGTATGCCGTAGCTTCGCCATCATGCCGAAGTGATGGGCGCGAACCGGCTGTTCGATGAAATCAGGATTGAACCGGGCCACGTCCCGCACCCGCGTCGGAGCCTCCTCGATGCTCAGCCCCTGATTATAGTCCACGCGGACCGAGAACTCAGGGCAGTTCTGCGCAAGGTACTCCAACCGCATGATGTCAAAGGCGTGATCCTTGAACCCGGTCTTGAGTTTGACAATCCGCACGCCGTCCTCTCGCAACCGCGCCAACAGGTCTATGTCCTGAGAAAAGTCCGGGTTGGCGATGGAACAGCTGAGCGGAATGGTGTTGCGGCAGCGACCGCCCAGCAATGACCAGACAGGGATGTCGCTGATACGGCCGGCCAGATCCAGCAGCGCGGTTTCCAGCGCGGCCTTGGCCTCGGTGCAATGCGCCACGGCACAGGCCGCGCGCGCCATGATGGCTGACCGGTCGCCCACGCGGGCGCCAAGAACAAGGGGGCGTAGATATAGATCCAGTGCCGCAAATGTCGCTTCCGGGGTGCCGGTGAACACCGACCAGGGTGACGCTTCGCCAAATCCCTGTGTGCCATCCTCGGATGTCAGTCGCAGTATGACGACTTCGCAGGCGCCTTCGATGGATCCTATACCGTGATCCCGGCGGGACGTGACCGGAAGCTTCAGGTGCCAAAGGTCGTAACCGATGATGTTTTGTGACAGATCGTTCATTCCGCCCCCTGTGGTTGAGCGGAAGCCTGCCTTGACGGGCATATCATTTCAAATACTATATCTTCGACAGTTCATCAGAAAAAATGATGCGGTAATCCATGTCCCTGCGCTTTCGCCAGCTTCAAGCGTTTCACGCCATCATGGAAACCGGAACCGTAACCGGTGCGGCGTCGGTACTTGGGATATCCCAGCCTGGTATCAGCAATCTGTTGGCTCAGTTGGAACGCGAAGCACGACTGCCTCTGTTCGAGCGCAACAAGGGCCGTTTGCTGCCCACCCCGGAAGCCGAGCTGCTGTTCCGCGAAGTCGACACGGTCGTGCGCGGGCTGGATCACGTGGCGCAGGCCGTGACAGATTTGCAGAACAAACATCCCGGTCAATTGCAGGTTGCGGCACCGCATCTTCTGTCATTTGGTTTCATGCCGCGCGAGATCGCTCGTTTTGCCAAAAGCCGCCCCAACCTGTCCGTCAGTTTCCAGTCGCAGTATTCATCCAAGATTCAGGAATGGGTGATTTCAGGCCTGTTTGAAATCGGCATCGTCGAGATGCCGATCCTGCACGACACTCTGAATTATCAGGTGTTTCAATTCGAAACGCTTGCGACTTTTCCAGAAAATAGCCACTTGGCGGATTATGACGTTCTGACACCGGAATTACTGGAAAACGAGCCCTTCATCGTGATGGGCCCGGAACACCAAACCCACCGTCGAACCCGTGACATCTTTCAGGCATCCGGGCGCACGTGGCGGACACAGATTCACACGCACCTGTCCGAGAACCTGCTGAGTTTTGTGAAACAGGGCATGGGTGTTGCGATGATCGATCCCTTTACCGTGACATTCGATGGTGAGAGCGGGTACCAGACCCGCCCGTTCAGGCCATCCGTCATGCTGGATCTTGCAATCATCACCGCAAAGGGGCGCCCCCTGTCCACGATTGCGCAGGAATTTCTGGCCCAGCTGACCCCGTCGATTGCCTCTTACGCAACCCATTCCGACACAGGTGCAGCGGCCTCGTGAAGCTGCTGCGAATGGATGTCGACCAATGTGGGGCCGTCATGTTCGACGGCCTGTTTCAGCACCTTCGGCAAGTCCTCAGGGTCTTTGACCGTCCATGATTTCACTCCGAAGGCGGCTGCGACGGCGGCGTGGTCAGTCCGGTTGAAATCGACGTTGTAATAGCGTTGATCAAACCCAGCATCCTGACCCGCCTTGATCCATCCGAAGACCGAGTTCGAGAAAACGATCGAGGTGATCGGCATTTTGTGCCGAACCATCGTTTCAAATTCACCGCAGGTGAACCCAAACGAACCATCGCCCATGACGGCCAGGGTCTTGACCGAGGGCCGGCCGACATGTGCACCCATGGCCGCCCCCAGAGAATAGCCCAGTGCTCCATGTGCGCGATTTGTTATGAAATGCCGCCCGGGTTGCCGCCAACGGTAATGCGCGCTGAAATAGGGGCAGGGGGTGCCGGGGTCAGCGACCACAATCGCATCGTCGTCCAGAATGTCCATCAGGGACGCCATGACAGCCTCTGGCCGGATCGGCATTTCCCGACTTGCAGCCAAGGGGTCAAACGCCGCCGCCTTGGCCTCCCACGCGGCGCGGGCCTTGGTTGCTCCGTCTTGGCCGTTCAGGTCTTGCCGGTCCTCCAGCGCTCGGGCCAATGCCTCAAGCGCGAGGCGGGCGTCAGCGCAGATCGCCACTTCGGTCTGATAGTTTGCGCCGATCACCATGGGGTCGCTGTCGATGTGAATGATCGTGGTGTAGCGCCCGGGGCTTCTCCACCGTTCGGTCGTGACCGAACCGGCGCGGCACCCGATGAACAGGACGACATCAGCCTGATCCACCACGGCGCGTGTCGCGGGGATGCCGCCGTTCGATCCGACGACACCCAGGGCCAGAGGACCGGTTTCGGCGATGGACCCTTGGCCTGAAACGGTTGTGGCGACGGGCATGTCCAACAGACCGGCGACGCGGCGCAACGCATCGGTCGCGCCGGACAGAACCGGGCCGCCGCCACAGACCGCGACGGCGGATTTGGCCCGGGCAAGAATGGCTGCGGCTGCTTCGATGGCATCCGGATCGGGGGCAGCCCGTTCGGCGGGAAAGCTGCGGTGCCGGTCGTCGGCCCAGATTTCCGCCTCGTCCACCTGTGCCTTCTGCGTATCAAACGGCAGTGCCAGATGTGTCGCGCCGGGTGTTCCCGTTGTCATCGCTCGGAACGCCGCACGAACCATGGCCGGAAGCCGGGCAGCATCATCCAGAGACGCGTTCCACTTCGTCAGCGGGCGGAACAACGCCGGCTGATCCAGTTCTGTCAAAGGGTATTTCCCGCGGCTGGTCGTCGCCACATCGGAGGTGATCGCCAGGATTGGAACCGAACTTTCATTGGCCTCGACCACACCCGGCAGAATGTAGGTCGCGCCACCGCCGGAAGGGCCTTCGCAAACGCCGGGCCTGCCTGTCACGCGTGCATAGCCATCCGCCATGTAGGCGGCGTGCCGTTCGTCGCGGGTCAGAATGTGCTGAATGCCGTGATCCATTCGGGCGAGCGCGTCATAGAACGGCAAGGTGGTATCGCCGCACAGGCCGAACATATGCGTCACGCCATGCGCCTCGAGCATACGCACCATCGCCTCGGCTCCGGTCAGGTAATTCGTCCCTGTCATGGTTCGCGATTCCTTCGAGTAATAATTGTACACATAACTGTATACAGGCTTGCATATTGATTTCAAGAATTGAGTGTGGCACCTGTGAATCAACCGAAGAAGGGCATTGTTTATGGCGGGTCCACGCGTCGATGATATCTATGATCAGGTCAAAGCGATGGCGGTCTCCTTCCGCCTGCGCCCCGGTGACCGCCTGAACGAGGTCGCCCTGTCCAGGGATCTGGGCGTCAGTCGCACGCCGTTGCGAGAAGCGTTGAACCGTCTGGTCGCCGAACGGCTGTTCGATTTCCGCCCGGGGCAAGGGTTCTTTTGCCGTTCCTTGGATGCGCAAAGCGTGTTCGACCTTTTCGAGCTGCGCCAGATCATCGAATCCGCGGCGGCCCGATCCGCCTGCGCCAGGGCGACCGATGAAGACCTGCAAATGCTGCGTGACGAACTTTACGAAACGGGCATCGACATCACCGGCCTGACGATCGAAGAGGCAGTTACCCGGGACGAAGCGTTCCATCTGGGGATCGCAAAGCTGTCAGGGAACATGGAGTTGTTGCAAACTCTGACGCGGATCAACGAGCGTATCCGCTATATCCGTTGGATTTCCATGAGCATGGACCGGGTGCAGAAGTCCAAGGACGAACATAAACACGTCATGAAGGCCCTGCTGGATAGGGACGCGGACGAGGCGGCCGGGGTTCTGGCGGCTCATATCACAAAGCGAATGGATCAGGTTCAGGACGCAGTGCGTCACGGGATTACCAGCATCTACATGGAAGGGGCCGAAGACATCTCGACCCGCATTATCGAGGAGGCATAGGGATGATAGTGCAGGGCGGCAAATCCATTTACGGCGCATCGGTGGGAATCCTCATGCTGGACGCGCAATTCCCAAGAATTCCTGGTGACATGGGCAATGCGCAGACATGGCCGTTTCCGGTGCTGTACCGCATCGTCCGGGATGCCTCGCCCGATCGGGTGGTCCGGCATCGGGCCGAAGGTATGCTCGAGGTCTTCATCGACGCCGCGCAAGAGCTGGTCAAAGACGGCGCCGACGGAATAACAACCAATTGCGGGTTCCTGTCCCTGTTCCAGAAGGAACTGGCCGAGGCCGTTCCGGTTCCCGTCGTCACGTCGTCCTTGATGCAGGTCGAAATGGTGAATCGCATCCTTCCCAGGGGAAAGCGTGCGGGCATTCTGACCATTTCGGCGTCCACCTTGACCAATGACCATCTTCAGGCTGCCAATGTCCCCTTGGACACGCCAATCGGCACAACCGAGGGTGGGCGGGAGTTCACCCGCGCAATTCTTGGCAATGAATCGCGTCTGAATGTTGAGAAGGCCCGGGAGGACAATGTTGAGGCCGCGATCGCGTTGGCCTCGGACCACCCCGATCTTGGGGCAATAGTTCTGGAGTGCACGAATATGTGCCCCTATGCGTCGGATATTCAACAGGCGACCGGGCTGCCGGTGTTTTCGATCGTGTCCTTCGTGACTTGGTTCCAGGCCGGTCTTGTTCCGCCGGTGTACCGGAACTGACCTCTGGCCTTTCATCAAGACGGGTTGTGTTGGCCGCAGGCAAAACTCAAGCCAGTGTCAGATCACCGGGTATCGAATTTCGGATCACGCGCTGTGCATTCGGCAGATCGTTCGACTGCGCGCGGTCCTTGGCGGCATTGGCGTCCAGACCATGGCCGATCCATCTGTTGGTCAGGCGGGTTTGGAGTGTTTTCAAATCGGTGTCCAAAAATACCTTGAATGTCCACAGTTGGTGAAGGTCCGACCAACCCGGCTCGTTCAAGAGAAGGTAATTGCCCTCAACCAGAACAACGCGCTGATCCGCCGTGATCATGGACCGTGCGGCAATGGCCAGATCCAGTTCCCGGTCAAACTCGGATATTGCGATTTCTTTTTCCGCGCGCAATCGATCAAGCAACGCATGAAAGCCGGCAAGATCAAAGGTTTCAGGAGATCCTTTGCGGCTCAGCAGGCCGCGATCCTTCAAGATCACGTTGTCATAGTGGAAGCCGTCCATGAAAACCAGTCCGGTTGCGACGCCGCGCAGATTGAGCTCTTTGGTTGCAAGGCCCGCCGCAGTCGTTTTTCCCGATCCCGGCGGCCCGGCAATCGCGACAAGATGCCGGTCTTGCAGCGGCGGCAAGGCCTGAACGGCATCCGCGATCCTGGTTGCAAGCGCCTCGGGCGTGGCAAGTGTGCTTTTCACGCGGCCTGGTCCTCGGCGGGCGGTTCCTTGGCACCGGTCATGAACGCCACTGCGTCGGACATCGTGTAATCCTTGGGATCAACGACGCAGAGGCGTTTGCCGAGCCGATGTACGTGAATTCGATCGGCGACCTCGAAAACATGTGGCATATTGTGGCTGATCAGGATGATCGGAATGCCGCGAGATTTCACGTCCAGGATCAGTTCAAGAACGCGCCGGCTTTCCTTCACGCCCAATGCGGCGGTTGGTTCGTCCAGGATGATGACTTTTGATCCGAATGCCGCGGCACGTGCCACCGCAACACCCTGACGCTGACCCCCGGACAGTGTTTCGACGGCTTGATTGATGTTCTGGATCGTCATCAGGCCCAGTTCGCTCAGCTTGTCGCGGGCGAATTTCTCCATCGCCGGACGGTCGAGCATTCGGAACCATGATCCCAACGGCCCTTTGCGCCGAATCTCGCGCCCCATGAACATGTTGTCCGCAATCGACAGGGCGGGGGACATCGCAAGTGTCTGGTAAACCGTTTCAATGCCGGCTTCGCGCGCGTCGATCGGCGAGTGGAAATTCACTTTCCGGCCTTCCAGCCAGACTTCGCCTTCATCCGGCATCACCGCGCCTGAAATCGCCTTGATCAGTGTTGACTTGCCCGCGCCGTTGTCGCCGATCACCGCCAGAATCTCGCCCGGCATCAAATCGAAATCGCACTGATCCAGCGCCGTCACCTTGCCGTAGCGCTTCACAAGGTTCCGTCCTTTGAGAATAGGTTCCATCAGGCTGCCACCTTTCTGATCCACTGGTCGACCGCGACCGCTGCGATGATAAGGATGCCGATCAACAGGAACGTCCATTGCGCATCAGCGCCCAGCAACCGAAGCCCAAGCGTGAAGACCCCGACGATCAACGCTCCGAACAGCGATCCAAGAATGGACCCGCGGCCACCGAACAGGGATATGCCCCCGATCACGACCGCCGTTATGCTTTCTATATTGGCCAACTGGCCAGACGTCGGAGACACGGACCCGATCCGACCAATCAGAGCCCAGCCCGCGAAGGCGCAGATCAGCCCGGACAGCATGTAAACCGACATCAGCGTGCGATGCACATTGACACCGGACAGCTCGGCGGCTTCCGGATCATCACCGACCGCATAGACATGCCTTCCCCATGCGGTGTGACGAAGGGCGTAGGAAAGCCCGAGGATCAGCACCAGCATGAAGATCACGCCGACGGTGAATACCGCCCCGCCCACATTGAACTTGGCCCCGAAAAGTTGCAGAATCGCGGCGTTTTCTTCGATCTCCTGCGACCGGATTGTTTCGTTCTGAGAATACAGGAAGTTCGCCGCAAGAACGATTTGCCACATGCCAAGCGTCACGATGAACGGCGGCAGTTTGATGCGGCTGACCAGATACCCGTTCACCGCACCGATTGCGGTGCCAACGAAAAGGCCGCAAACAATCGCGACCGTTGGTGGCAGCCCATATCGGAAGGTGAACTGACCCATGACAACCGACGACATCACCATGATTGCCCCGACGCTCAGATCGATACCGGCGGTCAGGATGACGAGGCTTTGCGCCGCCGCCACGATCCCGACGATCTGAACCTGTTGCAGGATCAGGGTCAGCGCGAATGGCGAGAAGAACTTGGAGCCCAGCAAAGCCCCGAAAATGACGATGGCAGCCACAAGAACGATCAGCGGTACCAAAGAGGGGTTCACATGCAGAAAATGCTGAACCGTTCCGACGAACCCGCGGTGGTGATCGTCAAATTCGGCAATCTGTTCCGGGCTGCCTTTTGCAGCGGCTTCGAAGTCGTCTGATCGTCGTGAAGTATCGGACATAAAGGTTCCCCCAAAGCGTCAGGTTACTGACGACTTTAGCAAGTTTTCGGGCGAATGGGTGGTTTGAAATGCGGAAGGCCGCCCTCTGCGGCCCTCCGGGTGGTCAGGTTAACCCCAGCAGAGGTCCATGCCTTCTTTGACCGAGATCGACTCGACGCCTTCGGCAGGCTTGTCGGTTACAAGCGCCACGCCGGTGTCAAAGAAATCCTTGCCAGGCGTGTTTTCAGGTTTCACGCCTTCGTCCGCCCATTTCTTGACGGCCTCAACACCCAGCGATGCCATCAGCAGCGGGTATTGCTGCGACGTCGCGCCGATAACACCATCGGCAACGTTTTGGACACCCGGGCAGCCTCCGTCCACGGAAACGATGAGCACGTCATTTTCGCGCCCGATGGCTTTCAGCGCCTCGTAGGCGCCTGCCGCGGCAGGCTCGTTGATGGTGTGAACAACGTTGATCGTGGGATCTTTGGCCAGAAGGTTTTCCATCGCGCGGCGACCACCTTCTTCGTTGCCGGCAGTGACATCACTTCCGACAAGACGGGGGTCATCTTCATCACCGATTACGTTCGGGTCCGCCAGATCGACACCAAAGCCTTGCAGGAAACCCTGATTGCGCAGCACATCCACTGTCGGCTGACTGACGGCAAGATCCAGTGTCGCAATTTTCGCGTCGTTGGCCGCGTCGCCCAGCGTGGCTTTGGCCCATTGTCCAATCAGCAGCCCGGCCAGGAAATTGTCCGTGGCAAAGGTCGCGTCAGCCGAGTCAATGGGTTCCAGCGGCGTATCCAGAGCGATAACCAGAACACCTGCATCCCGCGCCTGCTTCACGGCCGGAACGATGGATGATGTGTCCGAGGCCGTCAGCAGAATGCCTTTGGCGCCGTCCAGAATGCAGGTCTCAATGGCTTGCACCTGCGTTTCATGGTCACCGTCAACTTTGCCCGCAAAGGCTTTGAGCGTCATTCCCAGCTCTTCCGCTTTTGCAGTCGCACCTTCTTTCATTTTGACAAAGAACGGGTTGGTGTCCGTCTTGGTGATCAGGCAAACAGTTTCGCCTTCCGCCATTGCGCTGCCAGCCATGGCAGTAACCCCGAGCGCAGCAGCACCCGCAAGTTTTGCAAGTTTCATCGATTATCCTCCCAGTTTTTTCTATGCCGAGTAGGGCACGAGGGCGATCAGGCAAAAAATCCTGACCCCATAAGAAACAATCACAAGATTCGAATTTTGAGTCAATAAATAAATCACTCTTATTTATTATTGACAGTGCGGGCGGGCTTTCTCATTCTTCAACAGGAAAGGGGTGGTCGTGCCGGAAAATTCATCTCGGAAAAATTCGATTGGCCTGCACGGGTCAGAGGTACGCGGAACCAACCAAAGCGGGATGCGGGCCCGGAACGAACGGCTTGTATTGTCGCTTGTCCGGCGTCACCAGGCGCTTGCGAAGTCCGAGATCGCGCGCATGACCGGACTGTCGGCACAAACCGTTTCCGTCATTATGCGACTGTTGGAGAAGGATGGTTTGCTTTTGCGCGGTGAACCGGTCCGCGGGAAAGTCGGGCAACCTTCCGTTCCCATGCGACTTAACCCGGATGGTGCCTTTTTCTTTGGGCTCAAGGTGGGGCGTCGCAGTGCCGAGTTGGTTTTGACTGACTTTGTCGGAAATGTGCGGCAACGCGATCGGCGAACCTATGACTATCCAACGCCGAAAGCCACTTTGGAGTTTTCCACTGAGAGTCTGGGCAAAATGATATCATCCATGTCGCCTGAGGCCAAAGGCAGGATTGCGGGACTTGGGATTGCCATGCCGTTCTACCTATGGGACTGGGCCCAGACCCTTCAGGTTCCTCAGGAAGAAATGGACCCGTGGCGCGTATCAGACCTGAAGGCTGACCTGGCGCGGCGCCTCGATATTCCGGTATTCCTGCAAAATGACGCCACTGCGGCTTGTGGGGCGGAATTGGTATTCGGTCCAGCCGATGGGCCCAGGGATTTCCTGTACTTCTATATCGGGTTTTTCATTGGCGGCGGTGTGGTCCTCAATGGCGCAATCTTTTCGGGACGTGGAAACGCGGGCGCAATCGGCCCCTTGCCTGTGCCAGATGATGCCGGTGGTGTCAGACCCCTTATCGACGTGGCCAGCCTGTATGTGCTCGAGCGTGCAATCACCACAGCAGGTGTCACGTCGCATTCCATTTGGGAAACGACCCAGCGTTGGGATGTGCCAAAAGTTCAACTGGAATACTGGTTGAAACAGACGGCGAGTGGGATTGCCTATGCGATTGTCTCGTCCTGTAGCCTGATAGATTTCGAATGCGTGAAGATTGACGGCTGGATGCCGCAGGACATCAAGGCGCGTTTGGTTGAAATGGTCGAAGACAAACTGTCTGAGCTTAACCTGACCGGTCTCGAGCGCCCTGCCGTGCTGGCAGGGACCGTGGGCCCGGAAGCACGCTCACTGGGCGCGGCGAGCCTGCCGTTGTCGGAAAGGTATCTTTCAGAAGCTTAGATGTGAAATCACCTTGTTGCCTTGGATATTTCACAAACTGGTTCACTCTCGCAAACTGCCGAGCTCATTATTTTCGATGGCCGTAACACATTTTCGTTGACGGAGGGCTGAGTTGTCTGGCAAGCCGCTCGGCATGTCCGGTTCCGGGGCTTGCTCTGGAATCAATAGGGAATGCGGTGCGGGCTCAGGCCCAATTCCGCAACTGCACCCGCAACTGTAAGCGGCGAGCAGGGCTGAAACGCCACTGGGGGTTGCCCGGGAAGGCCAGTCCAACGCTTTGACCCGCAAGTCAGGATACCTGCCGGACATGTGCCCTCTAACGGGTACTCCTAATCGGCGACGGGATGTGCGTCGGACCAGGATGCCTGAAAGGGTAATTTGGCGTTGAATGTCCCGTGGTCAAAACGAATTTCGCGCCGGGATTGGCGCGACGGGACAAGGACGACTGTTCATGAAAACGCTGCTCAGCGCAGCCGCTGCCGCGGTGGCTCTTCCTGCCATCGCAAATGCGCATTTCCTTTTGGAATACACCACGGACACCATGATCGAGAAACCGGGCGATGTGCCGGTCAAACTGATTTTCTGGCATCCATTCGAGAATGGCCATGTCATGGATCTTGAAAAGCCGCAGGAATTCTATGTGATCCACAACGGTGAAAAGACCGATTTGCTGGACACGCTGGAACCTATCCGTTTCACCGGCGGGGAAAACGAGGGCGCGGCGTTCAAGGGCAGTGTCCCGGTCAAACGTTCGGGCGACTATGTGCTGGTGACGGTTCCTCAGCCTTATTACGAGGAATCCGAAGACATTTATATCCAACAGCTCACCAAAGCCTTCCTGAACCGTAACGAATTGCCGACCGACTGGATGAATCCTGTGGGGCTAGCGACCGAGATTATCCCGCTGAACAAGCCGACCAACATCATCGCGGGTTCGACTTTCACGGGCCGTGTGCTGGCTGATGGTCAGCCGGTTTCGGGCGCCGAGATCGAGATCGAGTACATGGCCGCGGAACCCGACATGGAAAGCTCGGCCGCTTCTGCACCGAAAGTGTCTCCTATGCCGGGTGGTGCGGTGGTCGCAATATCTGACGACAACGGGTATTTTTCGTTCGGCGTTCCAAAAGCCGGTTACTGGGGTTTCGCTGCCCTTGGTTCCGGTCCGGCAACCGAACATGAGGGCAAAGAACTCAGCCAGGATGCGGTCATCTGGATTCGTGCCTGGGATCTGGAGTAACCCCAGATGCACATCGTCGACGGAGCCCTTTCCAACCCGGTTGTAATTGGCGGCGCCATAGCCGCCGCGGGCGGGATCGCCATGGGTCTCAGGTCTCTGGATCTTGATCGCATCCCCACTGCGGGCGTGCTGTCAGCCAGTTTCTTCGTGGCATCCTTGATCCACGTGCCCATTGGTCCGTCGTCGGTCCATCTGATCCTCAACGGCATGGCCGGGCTGCTGCTTGGTTGGGCCGCATTCCCGGCTTTGTTCGTCGGGCTTTTGCTACAGGCGGTCTTTTTCGGCTTTGGCGGGTTGACGGTGTTGGGGATCAACACCGTCAATATCGCCTTTCCCGCAGTGGTGGCCGGAATGTTGTTCGGTCGTCTGATCGCGCGTGGAACGCCTTTGCAAGGTGCGATTTGGGGGGGCGTCGGCGGCGCATTTGCGATTGCAGCGACAACCGGCATGGTCGCGTTTTCCCTGGCGCTGTCGGGGGATGAATTTCTGCCTGCCGCCAAGCTTGTTTTCTTCGCCCATATTCCTGTCATGGCCATCGAGGCGATTTTGACCGGGTTCGCCGTGTTGTTGGCGCGCAAGGTCAAGCCCGAGCTGTTTTTCAGAGGAGCAGCCACATGAAGCATCTGGTTGTCATATTGGCCGTGTGCTGCGCACCTGTGCCTGCCCTGGCGCACAAGGTCATAGCCGGCGTTTTCGAGTCGGGAGACGTCATCGAGGGCGAAATTGGCTTTTCTAACGGCGACATGGCAAACGGCACCGAGGTCATTGTCACCGGCCCGGATGGGGCCGAGCTGGGTCGATCGGTCACGGATGCGGACGGTTTTTTTGTCTACACGCCGACCTCGGCCGTGGCGCACACCTTCTTTGCCGACCTTGGCGCCGGGCATGTGGCCGAAGTCACGATGTCTGCCGAAGATGTCGCGCGGATCATGGGCGTTGCCGTGGCAGAAAACGGTGACTCATCTTCGGCTGCTGTGACGCAGGCCAGCGGTTCGGCGGCGTCTCTCAGCGCCGAAGAGCAGCAGGTTATCGCCAAGGCCGTACGTGACGAATTGCGCCCGCTCAGGCGCGAGATTGCGGCCTATCGCGAACAGAATGACTTGCAAACCATCCTTGGCGGGATCGGGTACATCGTTGGTCTGTTTGGTCTGGGCTTTTACATGGTGGCCCGCCGCAAGCTGGCGTCCTGATGGCACACGTTCTGGGGCACAAGGAAAAAACACTGTCCGAAGCCGGTGACGGGCCAAAAGGTTTGATCAGCCAGCTGGATCCCCGGATGCGGATCGTCATGGCAGTTGTTTTTGCGGTCGTGACCGTGGCGCTGTCATCCCTCGGCGCGCTTTGCGCGGCGCTGACAGTGTCGCTTTCGCTTCTGATAGTTTCACGTCTGCCGCGGCGAAAGACGTTGAAGCGAATGGCCATGATGGATGGGTTCATCCTGTTCATGCTGGTCCTGTTGCCCTTTTCCATGCCCGGGGATCCGATGTTCACGCTTTGGGGATTCTCCGCAAGCTGGCAGGGATTTTGGAAAGCGGTCGAGATTGCCTTGACCGCCAATGCCGTGATCCTGTCCCTGTTGGTTTTGGTCGGGACGATGGAGCCGGTTACACTGGGCCACGCCCTGCATCGTCTGCGGTGCCCCGAAAAGCTGGTTTACCTGCTGATGTTCACGATCCGGTATATCGAGGTCTTGCGCGAAGAATACCTGCGGCTGCGCGCCGCGATGAAGGTGCGTGGTTTTCGGCCAGCAACAAACTGGCACACATATCGCAGCTTTGGCTACCTTGTGGGTATGATGCTTGTGCGCGCGATCGAAAGATCAGAACGCATCCTGGCCGCTATGAAGTGCCGGGGGTTTTCCGGGCGTATGCCGTTGCTTCAGGAATTTGCCCTGACCCGTGCGGACATTGTGTTTGCGGCAGGTTTCAGCGGTCTCTGCCTGGGTCTGATCATTCTGGAATTCGCATGACACTGATTGCGCTTGAAGACATCTGTTTTTCCTACCCCGGCCAACCACCCGTTCTGGACGGGGCAAACCTGAGCCTGAGCGCGGGGCAGCGCCTGTCCCTGACAGGCCCGAACGGAGCGGGGAAATCGACGCTCCTGCGGATTTTGCTTGGGTTGCAGCGCCCGTGTTCAGGCACCGTCACCGTTTTTGGTCAGCAGCGCGTGGAAGAGGCTGATTTCCATGAGGTCCGCCGCCGGGTGGGGCTTGTATTTCAGGATGCGGACGATCAGCTGTTCTGCCCGACCGTCGCCGAAGACGTTGCTTTTGGTCCGCTCAATCTGGGCAAGACCCGCGACGAAGCACTTGCCATCGTCGACAAAGTTCTGGGCGATCTGGACCTGATGCACCTGAAGAACCGCATTACCCATAAATTGTCAGGCGGTGAAAAACGGCTAGTGACCCTGGCGACGGTTCTGGCGATGGAGCCCGAAGTGCTGTTGCTGGACGAACCGACGAATGCGTTGGATACGAAAAACGAAGCGCGCCTGCTGGAAATCCTGCGCGCGTTGCCACAGGCGATTTTGCTTGTCAGTCATTCGCCGGCGTTCCGCTTGGAACTGGCGCCCGATGAACTGGATCTTCGCGACGGGAAGCTGGTGCCGGTCTGACCTGTTCTCGTGGCAACCGGACATGGTGGTTTCAGAAATGCAATCATACCGCCTGAGCCACGCCATGAAACGGAAAGCGAACCTTGCGCGTCGTCAGGCCTTGGCTATGTGCGTCTGCGGCTCATCAGCCCATATTTGACCGCCCATGCCCGAAAGGACCCGCGTCTGCGCCTGTCCTGTTTCACAGGTTGCCTGGATTGCGCACCGCCTTTGCGGTTGAATTCGAACACGTCGATTATCCGCTCGGCACAGCCACAGGCTTCGCCCATGCCGACTTTGGCGAAATAGAATTTCTCGAAACGCTCGGGGTTTTGCATGGCTGACCTCCTGAATGCATTGAACCTCATGAAGGGCGCATTGCCAAATCACTTTCGTGCGTTTCAGGCAGCCGTGCTATGGCGCAGCGAACTCGCTTCCTGTCCAGACATTGTCCAGTTGATTGAAGACCGGCGAGGTAATGAGCATTTCAGCGGAATATTGCAGTTGCAGCTCATCCGCAAACCGCGTGACGCCCGGCACAAGCCCGGTGATGTTGCGCCATTCCGCCCAGGTTCCGGGATTTGACAGACTGGTCGGATTGCCGGGATCAGCGGGCTGGTGCCACCCGGCGGCGTTCAGCAGTGGTGTGAGCGCAAAGCGCGCATCATTGCTGTCGACTTCGGTACAGGCAGAGGCATCGCATTCCCAACTTGTCCAGTTCTCCGCCGCGATGGTTCCGGCGATCGGAGCGGCGGCGTCGATGACCCGAACCATAACCTCGAACCCGCCACCAGCCGTCGGACGGCTGAGCGACAAAGGGTCGGTTGCCACGGCGTGCAAAGCCGCTGTTGGCGCCAGGCTGAGTGTACGACCGATCAGAGCCAGCTGCGCAGAGCCGTCTGTTGCGGGTGCAGACCCCGCAGCAGGCAGGATCCTGACAGGTGTCAAAATCGGAACCGCGCCACCGCGGATCGTGATTTCCTGCACCGCATTGTCAAAGGCCGGAACAAAGTCGCTGCGGATCGTATAGGTCAACGGGAAGCTGGGTTGTTGTGGCCCCGCAGGTCGGGCACCGTCAAGTGTGACAAAGGACAACGGTGGAACGGCACCGGGCTGTGGCAGCGAAATCTGCGGCCCTGCTATGCCCAGAGCGGCCGCGATCATGCGCGCGCGCTGTTCGGCCTCTCCATACTCGCTGAGCAGATTTATGTAGCCGCCGATCTCGGTGATATTGCGCGGGGCAGGGATGCGGGATGGGGCAATGTCGCCAGCGATGGCCAGCCTGTGGGCTATAACCTCTCGGGCGCGCTGTATCGCCGGAGAATTGGTGGTTTCAAGAATATTGATGATGGCCTCGGCAAGGCTTTCATCGATGCCCGGTTCGGGGGTTGCATTTGTGCTGGTGTCACTCATCGTCGTCCTCCGCAGGGGCGCTCAGGCCATTGAGGAAATCCAGTACGGATTGGCTGCCGGCCTTGGTTGCGCTGCCGTCATCCGCATCTGTATTGGCTTTGGTAAAGGCTCCGAAAAGCTTGGCCAGAAGCAACGTGTTGGAGGGATTGGCCAGAGCGGCAGCACCGCCGGGAAAATCCTTGAACAGGTTTTGAACGAAACCGGTCCGGTTGCCATCCGGTTGCCCGCCAATCAGCGCAGAAACTCCCGAAGCGTTCTTGGCGATATCCTCAAACCCCTTGAGCTTTGCGGCATTGTCGGCAGCTGTCTTTTTCTTCTCGGCGGCTTGCTTTTTGGCTTCTTCCTCTTTGCGGGCCGCGGCGATCTCTTGCCCTTTGCCCGCCAGTTCAGTGGCCTTGCCGACAAGCTCTTTGGTCAGATCCGTCGCCGTGTCTATGGCCTTGTCCCGACCGGCGGCGACCGATTGCGTTTCAAGGGCCAGTTGCGCCTGCAACTCTTTCAGACCTGTCAGATCGGTTCCCGCCCGTGCAAGATCAGGCGCGGCCTTGAGGATCTCGGCCAGTTGCGAAGTGGGCACGGCCTGGCCCGTGCCGATGTCGCCCCCTGCGATGGTAAGCGTGTTCGAAGGTTGATTGGCCGGCAGGTCCGATGGCGCACGGGTGCCAAAGATTGCATCACTGTCCGCGGGCAGGACCGGCGTGTCACCAACCGGGGGTGGCGTCGGGCTGTCCTGCCAGTTCCAGAAGCGGCGATGGTCGATCATCTCGCAGGAATTGCAGCGGCCCAGAACGGCCTCGCCCAACAGGCCCCTGGTCGGCAGCGAGATCGTTCGGCGCGGTGGCCGGAAGTCTTCGCGATGGAAGGCCAACAGGCTGTCCTGAATGTCGCCGGTCCGCATCTCCATTCTGTCGGCCAGATCGGGCGGGATCGAGAAGGGCATGATCATCGCATTGCCATAGAACCCCAGCACCTTGTTCTGGACCGTGCTGAGCAGCGATATCTCGCTTGAGTCGTCATCCAACCCGCCATCGGGCACGCCGATGGTGAAGCGTTCCAGCAGGATGGCCCGTTCCTCATCTGTCATACTGGCCCAGATCACGCGGGAATAACGAACGGTGTCGGCAACGATATGCTGATACATTTCTTCGATCCGCCGCAGATCACGGCGCGACAGCACATCCGGCACTTCCTGTACGGAATAGGGCAGGGTCGCAGGCAAAGCCTGGAATGTATTGTCGTCAACGATGGTCTGCGCGTCTTCATTCATGCGCGCTTCGAACTCGCTGATCATCGGCGCGCCGACCAGATCGTCGAAATCCGAGCCTGAAATCGTCGTGTGAAGGCTCCGGCTGATGTTGCGCGTGGCGCGATCCAGATCATCCACATCTTCCAGGTTCGAGATATGTTCCCAAATGTTGAAGATGTTGATCGGGTCCGGGCCGGTATAGAATGAATAGGCAAAAGAGCCCGTCCGCCTGCGCAACTCGACGCGGGCGATGTCGGAACGTTCGACCGAGCGGGGCAACGCCACGGATCCGGTATAAGTCCGCCGGTTGGTTGGATCACGGCGCGCGTCAGCCAGCCGAACCAGCAGGTTTTCGCGTGTCTCGGCAGGCAAGTCATGCAGGTTGTCGATGTCGATCGGCGATCCGGTCAGGGGCACTGGCCCAACGCGATCGCCATCCTGCGTGAAGATCACCGCGGATATGTCATCATTGGGCATGAAAGTGCCCTGAGCCTCGAAGCTGACGATGTCCTGCGCGACACCCGGAGCATTCTGCGGTGTCGCGTCCTTGTCCGCGTAAAACTCTTCCAACAGTTTGAGGGCGGTGCGGAATCTGCGACGGTTTCGAAATACGCGACGGAACACGTCTGCGTGGCGCAGGATCACCTTGTACCGGCTCAGCAATCCGGACCGGCTGACATTGCCCGGCAATTGATCGCCTTGCCCCAAACGGCGAAAGCGGATGAGCTGCATGGGAACGAAGACCACCAATTGCACGCCTTCGATCCGCGTTTCCAGGGAAAAGTCGCGCAGAACTTCGAACCACTGCATCGTCATTGCATGACAGTGGTTGCGGTTGGCCACGAATTTTGTTGTCGCCGTCCGCCGATCACTTGCGGTGGCTGTGCGAACGCTGGTTCGGGCCGAACTTCGCTTGACCGAAGCGGCCCGTTCCAGCGCAGCCGAGAATGTCTCGTGCGTGTCTGACAGAAAATCGCGGGACGTGTTCTGCGTGTTGGACGAACTGCCTGACGAGTTGGAGCTGGAACGCGCGCCGCTGAAACCGACCCCGCCCACTATGGCCCCGATGCCGCCGAACAGACCGCCACCAATGCCACCGGCGCCCCCGAAGCTTTTTGTGAACGCCTTGGTCGAGAAAGAGGATGTTCCCCGGATCACTTCGTCCAATGCGGTTTCGAATGTACTGTCGAAAGAGGTATCGCGCGCCTCTTCGAATTCCTGTTGTTCTTCGAAGGTCAGGCTTTCGCGTTCGCGCACGGTCAGGGTTTCGCGCTGTTCCGACACGACGATCCGTTGTTCCTCGCCCGGGGCAAGCGGCAGGGAATAGACCAGACGCCCCAATGACATTCCGGCGTGAACGGCGGTTGAACGCATCTTGGCGATATAGCCAAGCGCCAGGCTGGAAGCTTTTGGCACATCCTGCGGACGCTGTTCCAAGTCTTCGAAAAAATCCTCGATATCAATGGGTTCGTCAATCGGTATCCGATCGCGGAAATCCCAGTCTCCGCCGTCATTATTGAATGCGCTCAACAGTGTTTCGGCAGAAAGATTGGCCTGCGCAAAGGTGCCGCCCGGAATTGTCGTGACAAAGCGATTGCCGCCAACGGGGCGGGTGCGAACGATGTTTTTCGGCCCGACAAGCGGGTCGATCAGCCGATAAAGAACCGAATAACGCCGCCGCGAAACCGTGCCTCCTTCGGTTCGGTATTCCGAAGCGCAATCACCTTCGCCCAGCACGATGGGCGCCTGCGTGCCGGTGAAGTCGGATATGTTCTCTTCCGCATCCTCGGGATCCACCGGCAGAATATCGGCAAGCTCACCCAGGATCGAGCGCTGCAAAGGGAGGACGGTGCGATCCAGCACCACGAGACCCAATTCACCATCCAATGCATCAATGCGCGGCACTGCCTCGGTCAGAGTGGTGTTCTGCCCCCGGATCCGCAATCTGAGGCCATTTTGCGGCAGGCGCAGATTGGGCAGATCCAGCGAAAACAGGCCCCGCGCATCCGTTACGGCGGCTTTTACAGCCCATGAAAAATCCCCGTTGTCGATGCCTTCACTGGCGGTGAAGGTTGGGCGCAGCGCTTCAACGATTACCCGCTCGGCAGGGGTGCCGTCGGGATTGATCAGTTCACCGCGCAGTTTCGGGGCAAGGGTTGGGACGACAGCGCCCAGAAACCCGTCGGTCAGATCCTTGCGTATGGTTTCGAGCTGACGAAAGACTGCACCGGTGGCCTGCACGCGCTGATCGACCAGATCGTTGATCACCTCGGCAGACAGGTCAATGCCGACACCACGGCGCAGCGCCTTGAGCTTCTCGGCTTCGACGCGCCTGAGATCGTCAAGGCTGTCAGCCGTAAAACCGGCCGATCCCGAGAGTTCCGCCGAGATCGTGGGATTGGGTCGAGAGGTCGGAATGGACAGCGTAATGCGCGGGGGCTCACTGCTGGAGTCGGACATGAAGTCACCTCGTAGGAAAGCGCTGCAAGAAACTGAGTGCCGGGAAAATTCAAATCTCGAAAGTTGACCCAACGTAACATGTTTCAGGGATTCGCAAAAGAAACGCCCGGGCCCGCCTTTTCCGCGACGCATTTCGAACGCAGGATCCGAAATGCCTTTCAGCAATGGATCTGGCGATTACTTCGTGAAACCGGTTGCCTTCAGCTTTTGCGCCAGCAGGCTCATTTGCTTGTAAATTTCACCTGCATCGCGGTGCCACGCCGCTACATCCGCGCCCTGCTGGGCAACGACCTCGGAGTCCCCTCTTGCCGCCGGACCGGTCAGGGCAGATTGTGGGCCAAGTAGGTCGACGTTTTCGACTGTGCTGCTCAACAAACCAGCGTTGAGCTTGCGGGCAGTTTCGTCCGGCACGCCCGCCTCGGCCCACGCTTCGCGGGCGATGGCCTGCAAGACAACGGCGAAGTTGTTCGATATCACAGCGGCTGCATGATACAGGCTTTTGCTTTCAGACCGGATGGGAAAACAGGTGGCTCCCAATCCCTCCAGAAGCGGCTGAATGAACGCTGTGGCGTCTTCATCGCCTTCCAACCCGCACAGCGCCTCTTTGAATTGCGCAGCAGCGGCCTGTGGATCGGCGAAAGACAGGACGGGATGAACGCTGGCCAGAGACCATGAGAGGCTTCGCAACGGCGCCAGTTGCTCGGCAGGAAAATAGCCGCTGCATTGGAACGCCACTGAAGGCTTCCCGGTTTTTTCTTGGTTTTCGAACGCCTCTTTCAATTCGTGGGCCACCGCAGAAATTTGCGTGTCGGGTACTGAGAGGATCCACAGATCAGCTGGCCGCAGATCGGCATAGCTTGCGGCAACGCGCCCGGTTTTGGACAACTGGGCGGCTTCATTTGCCGACTGAAAGGATGTGCTCAGAATATCCTGGATCCGGCAGCCATCAGTGCCATCCAGAAGGCTGATCAGCGTTTTGCCGACCCGCCCGGCACCGACAACGTTAATTTTGATTTCAGTCATCTGGGCTCTCTGTTCTTGTCGTCTAGTCCGCCCCACGGTGGGACGAATAGAAAAACGCAATCGCTTGAGTTCTGTTTTTGACGTTCAGCTTCTCATAGATATTGGACAGGTGAAACTTGACCGTGTTGGTGGATATCTGAAGTTCCTTGGACAGTTCCCGGTTCGACATCCCCTGTGCCAGGGCCTCCAAAATGGCGCGTTCCTTGCGCGACAGGCTTTGAATCGGATCCTGTTTCATCTTCCGGACGTCGATGAACGGAAACACCATCTTGCCTGCTGCCACTTCGGCGCAGGTCTCAAGAAGGCCTTCGACCTCGCCCGAGCGGGCAACAAATCCAGCGGCGCCCGCCTGCATCGCCAATCGCGGGACATCCCCAGAGGCATCGCCATAGATGACAAAGCGCGGTGCATCGGCCTGATCGCGCAGCACCTCGATCAGTTTGGCGGCACCCAGGGCCGGAAGCGTCCAGTCCACGACGCCGACCTGTACGGGTATCCGCATCACCGTTCCCAGAAACCCTTCCGCCGTCGCCGACGTGGCGACCAGAGAGAATCGGGGATCACGTTCGAAAATTTCCGACATGGCCGAAAGCACCAGCGGGTTGCTGTCCGCAAGCATGATGTCGATGGGTTTGTCCGATGTCTCAACCATATGATTTTGCCCATATTTTACAAAAAACTACCCAAAAGGGTGGGGTAGATTTCGGTATACCGTCGTATTTTTGCCGAAACGGGTAGGTAATTACCCACACTATTAGCCATCCAAAAGCAGTAGTAAGTTACGTTGCGCCATCCGGCAAGCTCGCGTTTTCTGATCGGTATCTTGAACCATCAGGCCGTAATGCCCGGCCAACAGCCGAGGATGTCAGACCATGACCTTTCAGATTTTCCCTCCGCTCGAAATTCCCGAGACCCTTGCCGCAGGGCCGGGGCCGGGGAACACGGATGTGCGTGTCCTGAAAGCCTTCGCCGGCGCAGGTGTCGCCGATCACATGCAAGGCGATGTCCTCAGGGGCATGATCGAATGCAAGCACATGCTGCGGAAAATCTGGGGCACACGGAACGCTTACACCTTCGCTGTCGCGGGTACCGGCTGGAGCGCTCTGGATACTATGTTCTCGGCCATCATGCCCGGTGACAAGGTTGTGGCCTTCACCAACGGCACATTTTCGGGGATCGACGCGTTGACGCTGCGGATCAAGGCGGCAACGCCCGCCGAGCACGCGGTCAGCCCGCTTGACCCACAGGCGGCGAGTGTCACAGTGGTCGAGGTTCCACATGGCCAGCCGGTGACGGCTGAACTGGTTGAAGCGACTGTGGCCGAGCACAAGCCGAAATGGGCCTTCATGGCGCATTGGGAAACCGGATCGGGCAGGGTGAACGATCTACGCGGTTTCTCGGAGGCGTGTGAACGTCATGGCGCCATGGGGCTGATCGATGCGGTCTCGTCACTGGGTGTCGAAGACTTTGCGATCGATGACTATCCGGGTGTGGCAGGCTGGGCATCCTGTCCGCAGAAAGGCCTGTGCTGCCTGCCGCTGACCTATGCCCCTGTCAGCTTTGCCGATGCCTATATCGAGGCTCTGAAATCCACAGGTGCCTATACCTACGTGCACAATCCGATCTTCGAGGCACGCCACTGGGGCATCGTCGAGGGGCAGGACGTGGAAAAGGGCACCTATCACCGGACCCATTCCGGATATGCGGTTGCGGCATTCCACGAGTCATTGCGCCTGACCTTGCAGGAAGGTCTGGCCAAGCGGTCGATGTCTTACCGGACGCATGAAAAGGTTCTTCGGGACGCGGTGACCGAGATGGGGTGCGAGGTCACCTCGGACATGCCCAGCCTGATCGTGCTCAACCTGCCTTCCGCGCTTTCTGGCCGCGAGATGGAACTGGTGCAGAACTGCCGCGCCCGCGGGTTTGGCATCTGGCCCACCTTGAGCGAACCGGTGCAGGTTCGCATCGGCATCCTCAATCAATTGAATCGCGAGGCCGTCAGCCGGATCGTGCGCCTATTCGCCGAAGCCATTCGTGAGCTGGGCGGAGAGGTCGATCAAGACGCGATCGAAGCTCTGCTGGAAAGCCGTTACGGCACTTCAATAGCTGCTTAAACAGGAGCGCATCAGATGGATATCCACGAATACCAGGCGAAAGAAGTCCTTTCGAAATTCGGTGTCGACGTGCCTGCGGGCGCGCTTGCCTACAGTCCTGAACAGGCGGCCTACCGGGCGCGCGAACTGGGTGGCGACAAATGGATTGTCAAGGCGCAGGTCCATGCAGGCGGGCGCGGCAAGGCCGGAGGGGTCAAGCTCTGCAACAGCGAAAACGAAATCTACAAGGCTTGTGATGATCTCTTCGGTCGCAAACTGGTGACGCATCAGACAGGTCCTGAAGGCAAAGGCATCTATCGTGTCTACGTCGAAGCAGCAGTGCCGATTGACCGGGAAATCTACCTTGGTTTTGTGCTGGATCGCTCCAGCCAGCGGGTGATGATCGTCGCCTCGTCCGAAGGCGGGATGGAGATCGAAGATATCTCGGCCGACCGCCCCGACAGCATTGTCAGGTCCATCGTGGAACCGGCCGTCGGGCTTCAGGAGTTTCAGGCCCGTGAAATCGCCTTCAATCTTGGGGTTGAAGCAAAACTGATCCAGCAAATGGTGCGGACGTTGCAGGGCTGTTATGCCGCCTTCAGCAATCTTGACGCCACGATGGTCGAAATCAATCCGCTGGTCATCACCGGTGACGACCGGGTGCTGGCGCTGGATGCCAAGATGAGCTTTGACGACAACGCTCTGTTCCGCCACCCGCAGATCGCCGAACTGCGCGACAAAAGCCAGGAAGACCCGCGCGAAAGCCGCGCTGCGGATCGCGGGCTGTCTTATGTCGGGCTTGACGGCAACATCGGTTGCATCGTCAACGGGGCCGGTCTGGCGATGGCCACCATGGACACGATCAAGCTGGCAGGCGGCGAGCCTGCAAATTTCCTCGACATCGGCGGTGGCGCGTCGCCTGAACGGGTGGCCAAGGCGTTCCGGCTGGTCCTGTCGGATGACAATGTTCAGGCCATTCTGGTCAACATCTTCGCCGGTATCAACCGCTGCGACTGGGTGGCTGAAGGTGTCGTTCAGGCGTTGAAGGAACTTGACCTCGATATTCCCGTCGTTGTGCGGCTGGCCGGCACGAATGTCGAAGAAGGCCAGAAGATCCTTGCCAAATCCGGACTGCCGATCATTCGCGCCACGACGCTGATGGAGGCGGCAGAACGCGCTGTGGGCGCGTGGAAAAACGACCTTACTCAGGGCACCAAAATGAGGGTTGTGTAATGAGCATTCTTCTCGATCGTGACACGCGTGTCATCGTGCAGGGCATCACTGGGCGCATGGCGCGGTTCCACACCAAGGACATGTTGAACTATGGCACGAACGTGGTGGGTGGCGTCGTGCCCGGCAAGGGGGGCGAAAGCGTCGAAGGCGTTCCGGTTTTTGACACCGTCAAACAGGCCGTCGAAGCCACCGGCGCCGATGCCAGCCTGGTCTTCGTGCCGCCCCCGTTTGCGGCGGATTCCATCATGGAGGCCGCCGATGCGGGCATCCGCTATTGCGTTTGCATCACCGACGGCATTCCGGCACAGGACATGATCCGGGTAAAAAGGTACATGTACCGCTATCCGAAAGAGAAACGCATGGTTCTGACCGGTCCGAACTGCGCCGGAACCATCTCGCCCGGAAAGGCGTTGTTGGGCATCATGCCGGGGCATATCTATCTTCCCGGACATGTAGGGATCATTGGCCGTTCGGGGACATTGGGATATGAGGCGGCGGCCCAGTTGAAAGAGCGCGGAATCGGCGTTTCGACCAGTGTCGGAATCGGGGGCGACCCGATCAACGGATCGTCCTTCAAGGACATCCTTCAACGGTTTGAAGACGACGAAGACACGCATGTCATCGCCATGATCGGCGAAATCGGAGGCCCGCAGGAAGCGGAAGCCGCCGAATATATCCGCGACCACATCTCCAAACCCGTGATCGCCTATGTCGCCGGTCTGACCGCTCCGAAAGGCCGCACCATGGGGCACGCGGGGGCGATCATCTCGGCCTTCGGCGAAAGCGCCAGCGAAAAGGTCGAGATCCTGTCCGCCGCAGGTGTCACCGTGGCCGAAAACCCTGCAGTGATCGGTGAGACGATCGCCCGCGTGATGGAGGCTGCGTGATGGTCAAACCTTCGGTTCTGGTTACCCGTCGCTGGCCTGCTGCCGTCGAGGCGCAGCTGGCCGAGAACTACAACACCGTATTGAACACCGGCGACAAACCCATGTCCCCGGCTGAAATCCGGCAAGCGTTGAAATCCTATGACGCCGTGCTGCCCACCGTAACGGACACGCTGAGCGCCGAGGCACTGGATGTGCCGGGTGTGCAGACGAAAATCCTTGCCAATTACGGGGTCGGCTACAGCCATATCTGCGAGCCGTCGGCCCGCGAGTTGGGTATGACTGTGACCAACACGCCCGACGTTTTGTCCGAATGCACCGCCGATATCGCCATGACGCTGCTGTTGATGGTGGCGCGTCGGGCGGGTGAGGGCGAACGCGAGCTGCGTGCAGGTCAGTGGACAGGATGGCGGCCCACGCATCTGGTCGGAACCAAGGTCAGCGGCAAGACACTGGGCATCATCGGATATGGCCGCATCGGTCAGGAGATGGCCCGCCGTGCGCATCACGGGTTCGGCATGGACGTGCTGGTTTACAACCGTAGCGCCGTATCGCCCGATGTTCTCGCCGGATGCAACGCAAGACAGGTGGACACCATTGATGACCTGCTGCCGCAATGTGACTTCGTTTCACTGCACTGTCCGGGCGGCGCAGCCAACCGCCATCTGATCAATTCGCGCAGACTTGGCCTGATGAAGCCTGACGCATTTCTGATCAACACCGCACGAGGCGAAGTGATCGATGAATGGGCGCTGATCCAGGCATTGATGTTCGACGTGATCGGCGGCGCTGCATTGGATGTATTCGATGGTGAACCGCGTATCAGCCCGGATCTGTTGCAGTGCGACAACCTCGTCATGCTGCCGCATCTGGGCAGCGCAACCCGCGAAGCGCGCGAGGCGATGGGGTTTCGGGTTCTCGACAACCTGAGCGATTTCTTCGAAGGCCGCGAACCTCGGGACCGCGTGATCTGAGGCCACCTTCAAACATCACGCAATGGCGTCCAACGCAGCCGTGGCTGCGTTGCGTTCCTCAATTAGGAGATATGACCAGTGAATGCCCCGCACCGTTTAGACGGATTTTTCACCCAGTCCCTTTCTGATCGTGATCCCGAGCTTTTTGGCTCGATC
>NZ_WQFQ01000014.1:0-36330 GCF_013034245.1 Ruegeria sp. HKCCA4812
CGTCAGGCCGTCTCTCCGACCCGTCAGCACCGCCTCAGCAGCGCCGGTGAAGGGGGTTCTAAGTATAACAAACAAATCCCGCAAGCGGAAAATACACAAAAACAGAAGAAATTCTTGAAAAGCTCATTTATCAATTAATTACATACACTTAAATCGGACCCACCAAGCGTGCTGCCGCTGACAACCATGTAAAGGCAGGTCAGAATTCCCGGTTCAGCGCGCTATGCACATGATTACCCACAGACTCACCTCCGAGTCAGGCGGAATCGGCCCTGTTGGACCGGAAAGACAGGTTGGGAATCGGCAGGCGCAGGGCAAGCAGGGCGATGATGGCCGCCAGGTAAGCAAGCGGCTCGATCTGAAAACCTTTTGCCAGCAAGAGGTAATGCATCGCCCCCAACAATGCGGCCGCGTACACAAGGCAGTGCAGCTTGCGCCAGCGCGGTCCCAGTCGGCGCACCGACCAGTTGTTGGAGGTCAACGCCAGCGGAAGCAGAAGAAGGAACGCCGCCATGCCGACCGTTATGTACGGACGTTTGAGGATGTCCGCCCAGATCTGGCTGGGAAGCTGCACATCCAGAACCAGCCACACAAGAAGATGCAACGCGACGTACACAAACGTGAGCACCCCGATCGCGCGGCGAAACTTCATCAGGTTGAGGCCGACATACCGGCGCAGGGGTGTGACCGCCAAACCGGCAATCAACAACTGAAGGGCCAGTTCCCCATATCTGTGCTCCAACGCCTCGATCGGTTCGACCCCCAGACCACCGGTCAGGCCAAGATAAAACAGCCAGGGCGCGGGCAACGCCCCCAGCAGATATATGACCCATACCGGAATACGGCGGAGTGTCTGGTTAATCGCCAACATGGTCCTAATAGTTCTTGGCCAGATCCATGCCTTCATAAAGGCTGGCGACCTCTTGTTCATAGCCGTTGAACATCAGGGTCGGCTTGCGTGACGCGAAAAGCCCGCCCCCGATCTCGCGCTCTGAAGCCTGAGACCAGCGTGGATGGTCCACATTGGGGTTCACATTGCTGTAGAACCCGTATTCGCGTGGATTGGACATGTTCCAGCTGGTGGGCGGTTCATCCTTTGTAAGCGTGATCCGAACAATCGACTTGATCGATTTGAAGCCGTATTTCCAAGGGACGACCAGACGCAAGGGGGCACCGTTCTGGTTGGGAATCGGGCGGTCGTAAATTCCGGTTGCCATGATTGTCAGGGGGTGGATCGCCTCGTCCAGACGCAAGCCCTCTCGGTATGGCCAATCGAGAACGGGAAACCGCGTTCCCGGCATCTCGTCCGGGCGATAGGCCGTCTCAAAAGCCACATATCTCGCGCCGTCTTGCACGCCCGCCATATTGAGAAGGTCGGCCAGTTCAAACCCGTTCCACGGAATTACCATCGACCAGGCTTCCACACAGCGGAAGCGGTAGATCCGCTCCTCTATCGTCATCTCGGACAGGATGGCCTGAAAATCATAGTCGCCGGGACGGTCGACCAGACCGTCAATCGTGACGCTCCAGGGTTCGGTCACCAGCGTATGAGCATATTTCGCCGGGTCATTTTTTCCGGTCCCGAACTCATAGTAGTTGTTGTAGGTGGTGATCTCTTCCCAAGTGTTCGGCTCCAACCCATCCTGTGCTGCCGCCGGTTTGGCCATCGCAGTCAGGCCGACACCTGCCAGCCCGGCCATAACCTGCCGCCGGTTGAGGAACGCCGCCCGGGGGGTGACGTCGGCATGTGTCAAAGTATTGGTCCAGCGATGCGCCATATGGGTCTCCGTCATCTTCAGTGGTCGCTATTGACGTAGTGTGCTGATAGCACAGAGCCACGGAAACAGGCGTAACGATTGAGCGAAGTGATTGTAACGTTCCAATGTGACCGGGCATTCGAGTATCGTTTTCAGCACCGAAAACCACAGACTAGAGAGCTTTTGGAGCCCGGCGGAAAACCGCGGTTTTTGTGGATTACAGTCAGAACACGGGTACAAAACTTTACAACTGCGGGCGCAAGGCTGCACTCTGTCAGACGGGCGCCACGCCAAGCCGAACGCGAGGCAAGGCTGCGACTGCAGCCTTTTGGCCGCAATGGGAGGAAGAAAAATGTGTGATATCTGTGTAATGAATGCCGTCAAAGACAAGATGCTGTCTCGTCGCGGGTTCTTCAAAGCTGCCGCCGCTTCGGGTGTTGCAGCAGCCGCAACCGGGGCCGTCGCGCCGGCAGCACTGGCGGCCGGGCATGGCGGTGTCGAAGATATGACCCATACGCTGAGCCCGGATTTCCCGACATGGGGCGGCGAACCCGGTATTTCCGCCGAGCAAGCATTCAACTTTGCTGATCACGGCTTCAATCTGTTCAACCTTTCAATCAACGAACATACGGGCACGCATATCGATGCGCCGCTTCACTTTTCGGCGGATGGGACGTCGGTTGATGAAATCCCCGTCACGGATCTGGTCGCCCCCTTATGCGTCGTGGACATCGCCCCCCGAGCGGCCGAAGACGCTGACACGCGCGTCACCCCGGACGATCTGAAAGCCTGGATTGCGGCCAATGGTGATATCCCTGGTGGTGCCTGCGTGGCGATGCATTCCGGATGGGCAGGCAAAACCGCCACGGATGAGTTCCGCAATTTCGACGGCGAAGCGCAGCATTACCCGGGCTTCCACGTTGAAGCCGCGCAGATGCTGATGGAGGAGACCGGAGCAAGATCAATTGCCGTTGATACCCTGTCTCTTGATCACGGCATGTCCGCGGATTTCGCGACGCATTACGCGTGGTTGCCGTCAGGCCGGTTCGGGATCGAATGTCTGGCTGGGCTGGATCGCGTGCCTGCGTCTGGTGCAACGCTGGTGATCGGTGCGCCCAAGCACCAAGGCGGCACCGGCGGGCCGGCGCGGATCTTTGCATTGATCTGACAAATGCCCGGGCGGCCGACCAGCGCCCGCCCGGCCATCTTTCCGGCAGTGCCAAACTTCTGCCAAAGTTGCAGACCAAGACTTCGTGCATTCTTGATCTGTTCGGGACACCCTGCCTTCATGTTGCTCAGACCCCTTGTTGTTTTTTTGTCTTTGCTGTGCGGATCGGCATTGGCTGATGTGCAATCGTGCAAAAAGCTGTTTGAGCGCGCGCCGCAGGTCCTGAGCGATCTGAACCAGATCGGGTCGGAAGTTTATGAAGACAGCCATCCGGGCCTCGGCTATTCCGCCACTTTTGCAGACCCATCTTCCAAGATCACGGTTTTCTTCTATGACCATCAACAAAGGGACGTCTCATCCGAAATGGCCCTTGAAAGCTTCAAACAAGCTGCACGCGATATCGGTGCAATAGCTGCGCGGCGCGATGCCGAGCTTGGCGAAATCAACGTCTTTCAGTTGCGTGATCCGTCGCAGGTGTTGCCGTATCGGGCCGAGGCCAAAGCATCAGATGGCCTGTCCGAACTTCTGGCAGTCGGCGTCGTGGAAAATTGTATTGTGAAGCTGAGGTTCACGGCCCAGTTTAAAATGGAGAAAGCGCAGGTCTGGATGAAGGTCCTCAGTGATTATCTGAACAAAGGCTATGGAAAGCCGACATGAAAAAGGCCCGCCAAAAAAGCGGGCCTTTCGGTTCACGGTGTCAGATCAATGCACCACGGCATCGTCCGGGCGGGGTCGCTCGGAAGTTCCCAAACGATCGCCGATGATCAAACCATCCGGCCCGGCGGTGACCGGAACGACGTCACCATCCTTGATTTCCCCGGCCAGCAGAGCTTCGGCCAACGGGTTCTGCAAGGCGCGCTGGATGACGCGTTTCAGCGGGCGGGCACCGAAGACCGGGTCATAGCCTTCATTGGCCAGCCATTCCTTGGCGCTGTCATCCAGGGCCAGCTCGATCTTGCGGGCGGCCAGACGTTTTTGCAGACGTGCCATCTGAATATCGACGATGCCATCCATATCGGCCCGCTTGAGGCGGTCAAAGATGATCGTTTCGTCCAGACGGTTCAGGAATTCGGGCCGGAAATGTGCCCGGACCGCATCCATCACGTCGCGCTTGGCCTGTGAACTGTCCGCACCTTCGGGCAACTGGCTGAGCGCCTGAGACCCAAGGTTCGACGTCAGGATGATCAGCGTCTGTTTGAAGTCCACGGTGCGGCCCTGACCATCGGTCAGAACGCCATCGTCCAGAACCTGCAACAGCACGTTGAAGACATCCGGGTGCGCCTTTTCGACCTCGTCGAACAGCACGACCTGATAGGGCCTGCGCCGCACGGCTTCGGTCAGCACACCACCTTCGTCATAACCGACATAGCCCGGAGGGGCACCGATCAGACGGGCGACCGCGTGTTTCTCCATGAACTCGGACATGTCGATGCGCACCATCGCGTTGTCGTCGTCGAACAGGAAATTCGCCACGGCCTTGGTCAGCTCGGTCTTACCCACGCCAGTCGGCCCAAGGAACAGGAACGAGCCCAGCGGGCGGTTTTCGTCATTCAGACCCGCACGAGCACGGCGTACTGCGTTGGCAACAGCGGTGACAGCCGCATCCTGACCGATAACGCGGGAATGCAGTTCTTCTTCCATCCGCAGCAGTTTCTCGCGTTCGCCTTCCAGCATTTTGGCGGTCGGGATGCCCGTCCAGCGTTCGACAACACTGGCGATCTGTTCCGGACGCACCGTTTCCTCGGCCATCATGGCGTTGCTTTCGGCATTCTCGGCCTCGGACAGCTTTTTCTCAAGCTCGGGGATGATGCCATAGGACAGCTCACCCGCCTTGGCGAGGTTGCCTTCGCGCTTGGCAATTTCCAGATCGGCCCGCGCCTTGTCGAGCTGTTCCTTCAAATCCCGCGCGCCAGCCAGCTTGTCGCGTTCGGCCTGCCACTGCGCAGTCATCTCGGCGGATTTTTCCTGAAGTTCGGCAAGATCCTTCTGCAAGGTTTCCAGGCGATCCTTCGATGCCGCATCGTCTTCCAGCTTCAGCGCCTCTTCCTCGATCTGCATCTGAAGGATCTGACGATCCAGCTGATCAAGCTCTTCGGGCTTGGAGTCCACCTCCATCCGCAGACGCGACGCCGCCTCGTCGACAAGGTCGATGGCCTTGTCGGGCAGGAACCGGTCGGTGATATAGCGATGCGACAGGGTCGCCGCCGACACCAGCGCCGAATCCGAGATGCGCACGCCGTGGTGCAGCTCGTACTTCTCTTTGATACCGCGCAGAATGCTGATCGTGTCCTCGACCGTCGGTTCCTGAACCATCACCGGCTGGAAGCGGCGCGCAAGGGCCGCGTCTTTTTCGACGTATTTGCGATACTCGTCCAGTGTGGTCGCACCGATGCAGTGCAGCTCACCCCGTGCAAGCGCAGGCTTGATCAGGTTGGCGGCATCCATCGCACCATCCGATTTGCCCGCGCCAACCAGCGTGTGCATCTCGTCGATGAACAGGATGATCTCACCGGCGGCCTCGGTCACCTCGGTCAGAACAGCCTTGAGGCGTTCTTCGAATTCACCACGGTATTTCGCACCGGCAATCAGCGCACCCATGTCGAGCGCAAGCAGCTTCTTGTCCTTCAGCGATTCCGGCACGTCGCCGTTGACGATGCGCAGGGCCATGCCCTCGGCGATCGCGGTTTTACCGACGCCGGGTTCACCGATCAGAACCGGGTTGTTCTTGGTGCGGCGCGACAGAACCTGCATCGCGCGGCGAATTTCCTCGTCGCGGCCGATGATCGGGTCGATCTTGCCTTCGCGCGCGGCCTCGGTCAGGTCGCGGGCATATTTCTTGAGCGCGTCATAGCCCTCTTCCGCCGTTGCAGTGTCAGCAGTGCGCCCCTTGCGGATGTCGTTGATGGCTTCGTTGAGTTTTTGCGCAGATACGGCACCCGCCTCCAGCGCCTCTTTGGCCTTGGATTTGACCATGCACAGCGCCATCAACACGCGTTCGACCGGAACAAAGCTGTCGCCCGCCTTGGTGGCGATCTTTTCAGCCTCGTCCAGAACCTTGGCCGTCTGGCCGTCCATGTAAATCTGGCCGGCATCGCCGCTGACTTTCGGGATCTTGCCCATAGCTGCGTCAAGCGCCTCGACCACGCGGTTCGGCGCGCCGCCCGCGCGTGTGATCAGATTGCTTGCCAGCCCCTGATCGTCATCCATCAATGCTTTGAGTATATGTGTGGGCTCCAGCCTCTGGTGCCCCTCGCGCAGCGCAATGGTCTGCGCCGCCTGCACGAACCCCCGTGCACGTTCGGTGAACTTGTTCAAGTCCATGGTATTCTCCTTTTCCAAGCGCCCGGTGAATTCGCGCCCGCTTGGCAGCACGCAATGGTCCGGGCCTTGACCTCAATCTGGGAAACTTCTCCGCCGCTTCAAGAGGCTAGAGAGTGGAAAAACGCCTCAACCACGCGGAATCGTATAGACGGTGTAGCCCCCGGTTTCAGCCACCTGCTGGGCATCGCTCGTCTCGACCAGCGACTGCGCGGCGGCGCTGCCTGTGGGGCAGGATACAAGGTCGGCGGTGTGGTCAAGGAAATTGCCGGTAAAGGCGGTTTCTCCGGTCAACTGGCACCAGTCATCTTCGGACCGATAGCCGCGGACAAGATTCAAATCATCATTGGTCGGGGGCGGCGCAGCGCCTGTTTCGGTCTGTGGCGGCGTGTCGTCGCAGGCGGCCAGCGTGGCGACGACGGCCAGCGGAACAAGGTGCTTCATGGTCTGTCCCCTTGATGCAATTTTCGTTTCAGAATGGCAGCACCATAGCACAGTTGGGACAAAGCGGGGACACCGCTGGCTCGTTTGTCAGCCGGGGGGTCAACCGCCTTCGATCTGCCGGATCAGCTTTTGCGCCTCGTCATCGTCTTGCTCGGCCGCGAGGCGAAGAAACCTCAGCGCCTCGTCGACATCGCCGGTTTCATAGAGCAACCGGCCGAATTTGCGCTGCGATTTCACATCGCCAAGCTTTGCGGCCCTGCCCCAGAACAACAGGGCTGCTTCCGTGTCCTGGGGCACACCGTCCCGCCCGTGATAGGTCAAAGACCCAAGATTGTGCAGCGCCACGACATTGTTCTGCCTGGCGGCCTGGAAATAATAATCCAGCGCCTGTTCGATGTCCTTGGAGTAGCCGTTCTCGCCGATCTCGTGGATATAGCCCAGACGCGCCGCGGCATCGGCGCTGCCGTTTCCGGCCGCCATCTTCAGACAGTCGACCGCGCGCTGCATATCGCGCGTGACATGCGTGCCTTCGCGATGGATTACGCCTAGATGCAGCAGAGACGGCTCATATCCGAAGAACGCGGCCCTTTCGTAATAGTACAGCGCCTTGTCGATGTCGGGCGCAACACCTTTCCCGTTCTCGTAGCCATAAGCGATGTTGTGCATCCCCATCGGCAGACCGGTTTCGGCAGCCGCCATGTACCAGGCAAACGCGGTCTCGTGGTCCGCGGGAACGATCTCGCCATCATTATAGAGCGAAGCGAGCGTGTTCATCGCCAGCCCGCTGCCCTCCATCGCGGCCAGTTCCGAAAACTCGAGCGCCATTTCCAGCTTGCCGCCTTTCATGAGCGCCCGGCCAAAGGCGGCGGCGACCTCGGCATCGACATCCTGGTCTTTCAGCAGCAGATCGGCACAGATCGCCATCGCATTCTCGGCGTCCATGTCGGCCCATTTCACCCCGTCGAAATAGGGCGACTGCCCCGGAGCGGCAGCGGCCATCAGGCAGTCACACTCTCCATCCGAATAGTCGGGGTCCTGCGGTGGATCGTCAGGGTCGGGTTCCGGCCGAGGCCACCACACCCAACCGTATCATCCCGTATTTTCCTGCGTCTTTTCTTGTCTCAATGCGTCACACGCTCTACAGAAGCGCCGATCCCGTCAAGTTTGAAAGGCCGAAACAATGTCCCAAACCGCCGATGACCGCCTGATCGTCGCCCTCGACGTCCCCAACGCGCTGGAAGGGCTGAAGCTGGCCGAGACGCTGGGCGACGCCGTGTCGTTCTACAAGATCGGCCTGGGCATGCTGACAGGCGGCGGGCTGGCACTGGCCAATGAGCTCAAGCAGGAACACGGCAAGCGCATCTTCCTGGACATGAAGCTGTTCGACATCGGCAACACGGTGGAAAACGCGGTGCGGGGGCTGGCGCAGTTCGATCTTGATTTCCTGACCGTGCATGGCGACCCGCATGTGGTGCGCGCCGCCAAGGAAGGCGCGGCGGGCAAGGATCTGAAAATCCTGGCGGTGACCATCCTGACCTCGCTGAACCGCGACGACCTGGATGCCGGCATGATGAAGGCCGGTGACGTTCAGGACATGGTGGTGGAACGCGCCGCCCACGCCTTCGAGGCCGGGGCCGATGGCGTGATCGCCAGCCCGCAGGAGGCCGCCCTGATCCGCGCCCTACCCCAGGCGACGGGCCGGCTGATCGTAACCCCCGGCGTGCGTCCGGCAGGCGCGGCACTGGGCGATCAAAAACGTGTGGCCACACCTGCCAGCGCCATCCAGGACGGGGCGGATCATATCGTAGTTGGCCGCCCCATTTATCAGGCCGAAGATCCGAAATCCGCGGCCGCGGCCGTTTTTACCGAGTTAAATTCTCTGAAAACGAGATGAGCAGGATCATCGTTTCAACAGGGATTCACGCTGAAAAAACCGCCGCAACAGGTTGACCTCACGTCAATTTTTCGCGAATCCGCGCCAAATCGTCCCTGTGCCAGAAAACACACATTCAAAAAGCGAGTTTTTGAAAAGCGCGCTTAACCCTATCTCAGCCCGAAAATCTTAGCGATTCTTAAGGGGATTTACTCCCCAACGAACCTATTCTTCCTGAGGTTCGTTACTTCCCCCCGCGAAGCGCGGGGGGTTTCTTTTCTCTGAATGATCTTTGATCGATATCACTGGATGATATAAAGAACCCCCAAGACAACTGCGGAACACACGAGGACGCAGATGCCCGGTCTTTGCCGAGATTGCCTGACCCCTTTGACCAACGAACGGCGCTGCACGGCCTGCGGCAGCCCCAGGGTAAAGTCTCATCCCGAACTGTTTGATCTGTCCATCGCTCATATGGATTGCGATGCCTTTTATGCTTCGGTGGAAAAGCGGGACAATCCGGAACTGGCAGACAAGCCTGTCATCATCGGCGGCGGCAAACGCGGTGTTGTATCCACGGCATGCTACGTGGCCCGAATTCGCGGTGTGCGATCCGCCATGCCCATGTTCAAAGCGTTGCAACTGTGCCCCGATGCCGTCGTGATCAAACCACGCATGTCCGTGTATGCCCAGGTGTCACGGGACATCCGCGCCATGATGGACGAACTGACACCAGTGGTCGAACCCCTGTCGCTGGACGAAGCTTTCATGGACCTGTCCGGCACCGAACGGCTGCACGGAGCCCCCCCGGCCGTCATGCTCGCGCGCCTGGTCAAACGCATGAAGGATGAACTGGGCGTGACAGGATCCATCGGGCTGAGTCACAACAAATTTCTGGCCAAGGTTGCCTCGGACCTCGACAAGCCCCGCGGGTTTTCGGTGATCGGCAAGGCAGAGACGGCAGAGTTTCTGAATGACAAACCCGTAAGGTTGATCTGGGGCATTGGCCCCGCCGCGCAGGAATCACTGGATCGGGCAGGGATTCGAACCTTCAACGACCTGCTGCGTTGGGATCAGGAGGCTTTGACTGCGCGTTTCGGCTCGATGGGGTATCGCCTGTGGCATCTGGCACGGGGTCAGGACAAACGGCGCGTTTCAGCCCATGAACCGATGAAATCCATCAGCAATGAGACCACGTTTTTCGAGGACACCGCCAATATTGATGTTCTGGACGGACATTTGTGGCGCATGGCCCTGAAGGTCTCGGACCGGGCCAAGGCCAAGGATCTGGCTGGCCGGGTCGTTACGCTGAAGCTGAAGAAAGCCAATCACAAGGTTCTGACACGGCGCGTATCATTGCGGGACGCAACGCAGATCGCGGACAGGATTTATCGCACCGCAAAAGGGCTTTTCGATCAGGTGGGAGATCAGGGGCCGTACCGCCTGTTGGGGTGTGGCCTGTCTGACCTGTGCCCGGCGGATCAGGCTGACATCTCCGGCGACCTGCTTGATCCCGGCGCCGACCGCAGATCACAGGCCGAGCGGGCCACCGACCAGATCCGCCAGAGGTTCGGCCCGGAAGCAATCGTGAAGGGCCGTGCTTTGCGCTAGTTTCATTCCGCCGCCAGACGATGAGGTTTGGAACCGATCCTGGATATGTCGCGCACCACCTGCCGAAGGAGTTTCGAAAACGTCATGAAATTGGCGTTCGGCGCAATCTTTTCTTCGTCCATATACAAGGCCCGGTCGATTTCAATCTGGATCGCGTGTTGCTGGCGGGTGGGGCGGCCATAAGTCTGAGTCACATAGGCCCCCGCAAACGGGGCATTGCGCACAACATTCAGACCTGCCGCAGCAAACGCCGATTCGACGAGGTCCACGATTTCAGACGAGGCCGAAGCACCGAACCGATCACCCAGCACGATCTCGGGCCGTTTGTTTCGGGTCGTACCAGCCATGGCCACCGCCTCATGCGGCATGGAGTGGCAATCCACCAGTATGGCCTGGCCGAATTTCTCGTGTGATTCGGCCAGCAGGGATTTCAAACGTGCATGATAGGGGCGCCAATAGGTGTCGATACGCAGCCGCGCCTCGTCCATGGTCAGCTTGCCGCTGTAGATTGCCCGTCCATTGGCCACAACGCGGGGTATCACACCCAACCCTGATGCGACCCTGGGGTTGTGCCCATGCCTGCGGGCACCGCTGATCAGCGCCGGGTCCAGTTCATCCAGACTGCGATTCAGGTCCAGATAGGCGCGCGGCATGGTCGCTTTGATCAAAGGCGCGCCATTTTCGGCCGCAGCAGCAAACAATTGATCCACGAAGGCGTCTTCCGAGGATCGAATCACGCTTTGATTCAGAACGGACCGCTTCAAAAACGCTTCTGGATAATTCCGCCCGCTATGCGGGGATGAAAAAACCACGCATGAACTGCGGTTTTCTGGCATATCCAATACAAAGGCTGCGTTCTGCATGATCCCTCCATGTTCGCAATCAACATAGACCGGAAAATAGTTCTACCAAACCCCTTGAACCCCTTTGCGACTCCTTTTATAGACCCCGCTACCGGCGCGGGGTTCCGCGCCCCATTTCGTTATGGGGCTGGGCACGCAAAGGGAAAGTGGGCGGTTAGCTCAGCGGTAGAGCACTTCGTTGACATCGAAGGGGTCACAAGTTCGATCCTTGTACCGCCCACCATGATTTCACTGTTCCGGAGATCCGGGACACCCGAGTAACCCAGGCGCTGGCCACGTCCTTGATGAAGGCGCCGCAGATTGGAGACAGACCATGAAGGTCAAGAACTCGCTCCGCTCGCTCAAAAATCGGCACCGCGACTGCCGTATTGTGCGTCGCAAAGGCCGCGTCTACGTTATCAACAAGACGCAGCGCAAGTTCAAAGCTCGTCAGGGCTGAGAACAGCGAAACACCGTTTTAGAAAACCGCGCTCTTGAGCGCGGTTTTTTTTGTTTTCTGCACCTGTGCGCCCGACGTGCTACCCTTGCTTCGATATTGCGGAGTGTAAAACCCATGCGCGAACACGGCATCGACGTACTGGTGGGGACGACCAAGGGAACGTTCATTGTCTCTGGCGATCAGAACAGGTCAGGCTGGAAAGTGACGGGCCCGCATTGCGAAGGATGGCCGATCAACCACGTCATCGGCGACAAGGAAACGGGCACGCTTTGGGCCGGGGGCGGTGGTGACTGGCATGGCGCCGGTGTCTGGTGTTCCGAAGACGGCGGTGTGACTTGGCAGGTCGCAAAACTCACCAAAGGCCAAATGGACGAGTGGGCCGCCAACGATCAGGATTTTGCCCAGATGATCGGCTGGACCGGAGAACCCGCACCATTCGCCGATGAGTTTTCGCAGGTCTGGTCTTTGCGTTATCAACATGGAACGTTGTACGCTGGCACAAAACCGGCCCGCCTGCTTGCCAGCCACGATAATGGTCGGACATGGGACACGCTTGAGGGCCTGACAAACCACCCCTCAGCACCCGATTGGAATCCCGGCGGTGCGGGGCTGGTCCTGCATACAATCGTGACTGACCCAAATGATTCGAAAAAGCTCTGGGTCGGCATTTCCGCTGCGGGTGTGTTTGCAACCGAGGATGGCGGCGCAAGCTGGGAGCGGCGCAACAGATTGTCCAACGCCGAATCTTGCACGCATCATGATCATCCCGCTGCCCCCAGGGATGGTGAAACGGGTCATTGCGTCCACAACATGGTTCAAGCTCCGGGAACCGCGGATCTGCTGTACCAGCAAAACCATCACGGTGTCTGGCGCTCGGCCGACGGAGGGCGCAGTTGGGATGACATCACCAAAGGCCTGCCATCCACCTTTGGATTTCCGATTCATGTGCACCCACGTGATCCGGACACGATCTGGACATTACCCTTGAACGGAGACAGCATCGGGCGCTATCCACCGGATGCCGCCGCGGCAGTTTGGAAATCCACAAACGGAGGCGCAACATGGCAAGACCAGCGGCGTGGGTTGCCGCAAGAAAGCTGTTTTTTCACTGTTCTGCGACAGGCCATGGCCGGAGACCACCGAGACCCCGCCGGTATCTATTTCGGGACCAACAGCGGCTCGGTTTTTGCCAGTGTTGATGAAGGGGACACCTGGACGGAAGTCGCGCGCCATTTGCCCACGATCCTTGCAGTTGAGGTACTTGATCGTGAGTGATCCAGACACTGCCGTGTGACGCGGATCTTTCCGTTCAACACAAATCGCGCCCGCCCGGAAAAGCCTCGCAAGGGCGCCTGCGCTCATTTGACCAAGTAAATCTGTCGGATTTTCTTGCATCTCGCTGAGAATCGTATAATTGAGCAAATCAGTCGGGATATCGACCGACGCGAAATTCAATTGTTGGGGCAAACTATGCTGAAATCCACAACCTGCCTGGCTGCCGCTCTGTCGGCATTGATCGCAACATCAGCCGCGGCTGAAGGCGAGCTGAACCTTTATTCCTCGCGCCACTATGACACTGACGAACGTCTTTACACGGACTTCGAAGAAGCGACCGGCATCAAGATCAACCGGATCGAAGGCAAGGCGGATGAATTGATTGCGCGCATGGAAGCCGAAGGCGCGAACTCTCCGGCGGACGTCATGCTGACGGTCGACACGTCTCGCCTGGCGCGCGCCAAAGATGCGGGCATTCTGCAAGCAATCGACAGCGAAACCCTGGAGGAGCGCATCCCCGCCAACCTTCAGGACGAAGACAACCAGTGGTTCGGCTTCTCGCAGCGCGGTCGGATCATCTTTTTCAACAAAGAAAACGTCGCCAATCCGCCGGCCACTTACGCGGACTTGGCCAAGCCGGAATACAAGGGCCTGATCTGCATCCGGTCCTCGACGAACACCTACAACCAAACCCTGCTCGCTTCGATCATCACACATGAAGGCGCCGAAGCTGCAAAATCCTGGGCGGAAGGCGTTGTCGCCAACATGGCCCGAGACCCGCAGGGGGGTGACACCGACCAGCTGCGTGGCATCGTTTCGGGTGAATGCGACATCGCTGTATCGAACACCTACTACTATGCGCGGGCTATCCGCAAAGACGTCAAAGGCCTGTCCTCTGACCTCGACAAGATCGGCTGGGTCTTCCCCAATCAGGACAGCTATGGTGCGCATATGAACCTGTCGGGCGGTGGCGTCGCGGCACACGCGCCGAACAAGGAAAACGCAATCCTGTTCCTCGAGTATCTGGCAAGCGATCAGGCGCAGAAGTACTTCTCGGCGGGCAATGACGAATTCCCGGCAGTGCAGAGTGTTGAACTGGCGGAATCGGTAAAGGCACTGGGTGAGTTCAAAGCTGACGACGTGAACCTGTCGGAAGTCGCAAAGAACATCCCGGAAGCACAGAAAATCTTTAACGAAGTCGGCTGGAAGTAATCCACTGCCTCGTCAAAAGCTGGCAGAGGGCGCGGAGTTTCTGCGCCCTTTTTCATTTACATATACATAATTTTATGCAATTTTCCCTTAAATGAAAAATCTTCTCGTTTGTGATCCATGCTCGACAACCTCTCAAACCGCCTTGCCGTCCGTTTGAACGAACTCCGCCACGGGCGCGGGTGGTCCCTGGATCAACTGGCCGCCCACAGCGGAATCAGCCGCGCCACGCTGTCCCGCATGGAGAAAGGAGAGGTCAGCCCCACCGCTGAGAGTCTTGGCCGCCTCTGTGCCGCTTATGATCTGCCGGTGTCACGGCTTTTGATGATGGTCGAAGACAGCTTTGACCCCAAAGTGGCGTTTGAACGCCAGACCGAATGGCGGGATCCCGAAACCGGCTTTACCCGCCGTGCAGTTTCACCGCCTGCAAACGGCTTGAACGCCGAGGTCGTGGAATGTCACCTGCCGCGCGATACGGTCATCACTTACGATGCGCCGCCCAAATCCGGGCAGGAACACCATCTGATCCTGATCGACGGCGCACTGACACTGACAGTTGACGGAACACCCCATGCGCTGAGCGCCGGAGATTGCCTGCGCTATCAACTGTCGGGCCCAACCCGGTTTGAAACCGGGGCATCTCGCGGTGCGCGTTATCTCTTGGTGCTGATATGATCTCGCGTCTGACCGATCTCGATTTCAGCGCGGCAGTGGATGATCTGGCGGGAATCCTCCACGCCTGTGTGCATGAAGGGGCCAGCATCGGCTTTGTCCTTCCGTTTACCGAGGGTGACGCACGAAAATACTGGCTGCAAAACGTTCGACCTGGGCTGAAATCCGGTGCATTGGAGCTGTTTGTCCTCCACCACAAAGGGCGCATTCAGGGCACGGTGCAACTGATCCCCGCGACCATGCCCAATCAGCCACATCGCGCGGATGTCGCGAAGCTTCTGGTTCACCCAAACGCCAGACGGCGCGGTTTTGGCCGTGCCTTGATGGAAGCCCTCTTTCAGCGAACGGCAAAGTTGGAACGCACGATGCTGGTTCTGGATACCCGCAGCACCGACCCTTCTCGATTGCTTTATCTGGACCTGGGGTTTCAGATCGCCGGGGAAATTCCGAACTATTGCCGGAACCCGTTCGAAACCAGACTGGAACCCACAACTTACATGTATAAAGAGCTGTCAGCCTGACGCCAAACAGCGACCGTATGGCCGTGGATCATGGATTTTTCCCCAATGGTCCACGCGAAGTCGTGCGAAAGGTCCGGGGCATTCCCATGCCGCGCTTTTGCGCGGCGCGCGCTGCAACCAGGCCTGAACACAGCGGAACTCAATCGCCCGGCCACCTGAAGGGATGACCGGGCAATCAACTTTGTGCCTTGCGTTTAGAAATGCGCTGACTTCGTGCCTGCGGGCTTTTCCATCGGAGGCGCAAATTTGGTCAGGTCGATACCTTTCACGGCCGATTTGTATTCCTCGGCGGTCGGCATTCGGCCCAAAACAGCCGACAGCACCACCACCGGGGTCGATGCCAGTAGGGATTCGCCTTTCTTGTCCGCCGCGTCCTCAACAACACGGCCTTGGAACAGGCGTGTGGACGTGGCCAGAACAGTGTCACCCTTTGCGGCTTTCTCCTGGTTGCCCATGCAGAGGTTACATCCCGGACGCTCCAGATACAGGATATTCTCGTATTCCGTCCGTGCTTTGCTCTTTGGGAACAGATCGTCGAATTCAAAGCCTGAATACTTCTGAAGAATGCTCCACTCGCCTTCTTCTTTCAGCTCATCGATGATGTTGTAGGTGGGCGCAGCAACGACCAGCGGGGCCTTGAATTCTACTGTGCCCTTCTCCTGCTCGATGTTTTTCAGCATTTGCGAGACGATGACCAGATCGCCTTTGTGCACCATGCACGATCCAACAAATCCCAGATCGACCTTCTTTTCCCCCTTGTAGTGGGAAACCGGCCGGATCGTATCATGGGTATACCGCTTTGAGACATCGGCGTTATTGACATCCGGGTCGGCGATCATGGGTTCGCTGATCTCATCCAGGTCAACCACCAGCTCGGCAAAATACTTGGCATTTTCATCCGGTTTCAGGGCAGGCTTTTCACCCGACTTGATTTCCGAGATCCGAGCGTCGGCCTTGTCGATCAGACCTTGCAGTGTCCGGGCCTCGTTATCCATTCCCTTATCGATCATGATCTGGATACGGCCTTTTGCGATTTCCAGAGATTCGATCAACGTGTCATCCGCTGAGATGCAGATCGAGGCCTTGGCCTTCATCTCGGCCGTCCAGTCAGTAAAGGTGAATGCCTGATCCGCCAGCAATGTGCCGATGTGAACTTCGATGATCCGGCCCTGGAACACGTTGTCGCCGAATTTCTTCAGCATCTGCGCCTGGGTGGCGTGAACCACATCGCGGAAATCCATGTGATCCGCCATCTGGCCCTTGAACGTCACCTTGACCGATTCCGGGATCGGCATGGTAGCTTCGCCAGTGGCCAGCGCCAGTGCAACAGTACCCGAGTCAGCACCAAACGCGACGCCTTTGGACATACGTGTATGCGAGTCGCCACCGATGATGATCGCCCAGTCATCAACGGTGATGTCGTTCAGAACCTTGTGGATGACGTCTGTCATCGAGTGATAAACACCTTTGGGGTCACGCGCGGTGATCAGACCAAAGTTGTTCATGAATTTCATCAGTTTTGGGATATTTGCCTGCGCTTTGGAATCCCAAACCGAAGCAGTGTGACAACCAGACTGATAGGCGCCGTCAACGGTGGGCGATATCACTGTCGCCGCCATGGCTTCCAGTTCCTGTGCCGTCATCAAGCCGGTGGTGTCCTGCGAACCGACGATGTTGACCTTCACCCGAACATCCGAGCCCGCATGCAGAACTTTACCTTCGGCCACGCCAACCGCATTCTTGTTGAATATCTTTTCAACCGCCGTCAGGCCCTGCCCTTCATGCGAGATATCTTTGGACGGTGCGAAAGCAGATTTCAGCTTGATGCCGAGCGTCTCAGCCGCGAATGTCTGAAGCTTTTTGCCAAAGACAATGGCATAAGATCCTCCGGCCTTTATGAACTCGGTCTTTTGCGGCGTGAAGGATGAGGACAGATCGACCAGCTCTTTGTCGCCTGCGTCATTGTACAGCTTTTTGTCCTTGGTGTTGATGGTCAGTACCGTTCCGGTCTCGACGGAATATTTCTGCTCGAGGATAGGATTGCCGTCATTGTTCAGGATCGGATTGCCGTCGGCATCCACTTTCTTGACCCAGTTCTTGAGATCGATGCCGATCCCGCCGGTGACGCCGACTGTAGTCAGAAAGATCGGTGAAATCCCGTTTGTACCGGCAACAACCGGCGCGATGTTCACGAATGGAACATAGGGGCTAGCTTGCTTTCCGGTCCACAATGCAACGTTGTTGACACCGGACATGCGCGACGATCCAACGCCCATCGTCCCTTTTTCAGCAACCAGCATGACGCGCTTGTCCGGGTGCTGTTTTTGCAAGTCCTGAATCTCGGCCTGTGCTTCGGGTGAGATCATGCACTTGCCGTGCAATTCGCGGTCCGACCGCGAATGCGCCTGATTGCCGGGCGACAGAAGATCGGTCGAAATATCCCCTTCGGCCGCCACATAGGTCACAACCTTGATTTCTTCTTCGATGTCGGGAAGCCGGGTAAAGAACTCGGCCTTGGCATAGCTTTCCAGAATGTCCCCGGCAACGGCGTTGCCGGCCTCAAAGGCCGTTTTCAGACGGTTGGTATCTGCGTCGTACAGGAACACCTGGGTTTTCAGAACTGCCGCCGCTTTCTGCGCAATCTCTGCGTCATCGCCCAGCGCCAGATCAAGCAGAACCTCTACCGATGGGCCGCCCTTCATATGCGACAGCAATTCAAACGCGAAATCCTGCGAGATTTCTTCGACCATCGCTTCACCCAGGATGATCTCTTTCAGAAAGCGCGCCTTTTCACCTGCGGCGCTGGTTGTGCCCGGAAGCGTGTTGTAGATGAAGTAGTTCAGTGAATCGGCGCGATGAGCGTGACCCGTATCTTTGATCTGCCCGATGATTTCCTGCAAAAGGGAACCGTCTTCGATGGGTTTGGGGTGCAGACCCTGTTCTTTGCGCGTCTCGATTTCGTTCAGGTATTCTGTGTAAAGGCTCATGACGGTTCCGACCATTTAGCTGATGCACCGGGCCATGTGAAAGCCCGGCACCTTGAATTTGTATGCGGCGGTATACCAAACTGTGCCGGCGTGCAAGATACCGATCTGCGACCCAGTGTCCTGCCCTACGGGCGATGCCCGCCGCAATGTCGGGCGGTGCGTCGATGGGAATGTTCGATCCCCTACCCCCCGAAAGCCGCAATAAGCGCTTTCGCCAAGGGCAAAGAAGAATAGCCCACCCGTGAAGGTGTAAGCCCCATCCGCACGACGACCATGTCACGCGACGGGAAAATTCCGATGGACTGACCGTCATGCCCTTGCAACCAAACCGCATCTTCAAACGGTGGCAGGTCGCCCGGCGATTTCAACCAAAGATGACCCTTGGCATATTCCCCACCAGACGCCGCAACGGGTTCGAACATCCAGTCCACAAAACGTGTGGGCAAAATCTGCGCGCCGTCCCAAACCCCTTTTTGCAGCAGAAACTGGCCATACCTCGCCCAGTCTCGGGCCGTGGCGTACATATAGCTGGATCCGATGAATGTATCGGCGACATCTGTCTCGATGATCGCCGAAGCCATGCCAAGCGGTTCAAAAAGCGCATCCCGAGGATAGCTCAAACCGCCGTCGGGCAGCTTGTCCTGCCAAACCCGGGACAACACGGTGGACGTGCCCGAGGAATAGTTGAAGTCGGCTCCAATGTCGGCTTCCAGTGCACGGTCAGCAGCGAAACCGGCCATGTCATTGCTGAGATACAGCATCCTGGTCACGTCTGACACGTCTCCGTATTCTTCATTCCATTGCAGACCGCTTGTCATTGCCAGCATGTCCGCAACAGTAATGTCTCGCCTTGCGTCTTCTGCCCAATTGGGAAAGCTGTCGACAAGGGTGTCCGATACATTCATCTGACCCGCGTTGATCAACGTTCCGATCAGCCCGGCCGTGACCGTCTTGGTCATGGACCAGCCCAGCAACGGTGTGTCGGCGTCGAACCCTTCCGCATAGCGTTCGGCCACGATGCGGCCGCCTTGAACCACCACTATGGCGCGGTACCCTTCGCCAAGCAGCGTATCATCCGACAAGACGGCCTGAATTTTGGGATCCTGAGACTGTGCAACGTCGTTTCCGCCTGGCCAAAGACCTGTCGGCGCGGGCTTGGCGGCCTCAAGTCGCTGCGCACTCAGGGATGTAGCATGCACGTTGGTGCAGCCAAGCCCCTGCCGGAACTGCGATGTGGCGGGCGCGAAGAACCGAAAGAGTCGCGCATGAACAGTCTGCGCCTCTCGATCGACCTCAATCGAAACATGTTTGAGCAGCGGATGCCCCGGGGCCTGCACATCCACCGCAAGGACCTCTTCCGGATCACGTTCGGCAATGAAAACATTCGAACAGACAATCTTGGCCGAGTAATTCGTGCCTACTTTCAACAAATCGGGCGGGGCGATCAGAAGATAACCAAGCAGCCCCACGACGCCCAGAACCGCGACACCTATACCCGTTTTCAATACCTTCCCGAACATCCGCTGACCTGCCCTGTTGCTGTCATTTCAGCACAGGTTAGATACATCCAGCTCGGTTTTGCCACTATTCCGTTGCGTATTCTTCCGATGCTAATCGGCAGGCCCGGCACCTTTCTCGGTGAACGGCTCAGGTCGCCTCCTCGTTTTGATCCTGCGACAACCAAAAGCTTTGCGATTGCCCGGCAAGACGTTGCCAAATCTGTTCACTGAACTCTGGCTTCGCTTCGGCCAAACGGACCATTCTTATTGTCAGTGCCGGCGCAGGCAGGGCGTCTTCAACGCTTACAAGCTGTCCCTGAGCAAGCGGCGTGGCGACCAAAGAATAGGGCAACCAAGCAACACCGATTTCCTTCACGGCATAATGCAGCATCGCCAGCGTCAGGGCCGTCTCGGCCTTGGCCACGAGTCTGGTTTCGTCGGGCAACCGCGGTGCAATCAATTGGGAAAACACTTGCCCAAGAAAAACATCAGGCGGGTAGACAATCGCAGGAATGGTCTTGCCATCCAATTCCCCGCGCATTGCAGGTGCGCATACCGGGATCAATGTGTCGGCACCAAGCGTCTTTGCCTCAAACGCACTTTCGAGGTTCTGCACCCCGCCGTCCGATGCCGCGTACATGATCGCGAAATCGACTTCTTTCGAGATCAGTTGCAACAGGCATTCGTCCTGGTTCCCCGATCGCACCTGAACCGAGATATCGCTGTTTTCGGTCAACATCCGGACCACCTTCGGCGAGACGGTTGTCGTCAACGCATGCTGGCACACGAGCGACAACGACTGGCTGGCCTGATCGCTTTCTGTTTTCAAACTGTGACGCAGTTTGTGCAGACGCGCGCTCAGCTCGCGCAGTTCAGGTTCCAACGCCTGAACGCCCGGCATCAGGGATACGGGTTTGCGGCGACGATCAAACAGGGTCGCACCGATACTGCCTTCGATGAGCCGCACCCGACGGGTGAAGGCAGATTGGGTCAGCAGCCGTTTTTCCGCGGCGCGCGTCAGCGATCCGCTGTCCAGCACGGCCAATATGTCGTCGATCCATTCCAAACGCATGTGAACCAGATAGCCCAGACCTTACCAACATGCAATTTTTGCAACATACTTACTGAATTTCGAATTAGCAGAGCGGCAACACACAGCGTAAATTGACGAAAATCAATATTAGGAATTGTGACATGCATCTTGCGCGCTTTCCCCGCCTTCACCTCGCCCATCTTCCGACACCGCTTGAACCGATGAAGCGGCTTTCCAAAGAACTGGGAGTGGAAATCTGGATCAAGCGCGACGATTGCACCGGCATGTCAACCGGCGGCAACAAGACCCGCAAGCTGGAATTTCTGATGGCCGAAGCAGAAGCGCAGGGCGCCGACATGGTGATGACGCAAGGTGCCACCCAAACCAACCACGGTCGACAAACCGCAGCGTTTGCCGCCAAGCTGGGCCTTGATTGCCATGTTCTTCTGGAAGATCGCACCGGCTATCAAGATGGCAACTACAATACAAACGGCAATGTCCTGCTGGATCATTTGCACGGCGCGACCACCCAGAAGTTTCCCGGGGGTCACGATATGCCGGGCGAAATGGAAAAGGCGGCCGCGAAGAAACGGGCAGAAGGCCGCAATGTCTATGTCATTCCCGGCGGCGGCTCGAACCCGACCGGGGCGCTGGGCTATGTAAACGCGGCCTTTGAACTGTTGGGTCAGGCCAATGACAGCGGATTGCGGATTGACCGGCTGGTACATGCGACCGGGTCGTCCGGTACACAGGCAGGTTTGGTGACGGGAATGTGCGCCATGAATGCGCAGGTGCCGGTGCTTGGCATCGGGACAAGGGCACCTCGGCCAAAGCAGGAACAGATGGTGTACGACCTCGCCTGCGAGACGGCCGAAAAGCTGGGGTGCGCGGGCGTGGTAAAGCGTGAAGATGTCATGGCCAATACCGACTATGTCGGCGAAGGCTATGGCCTGCCCACTGAAAGCGGCATCGAAGCGATCCAGATGTTTGCCGAATTGGAAGGTATCCTTCTGGATCCCTGCTACTCGGCCAAGGGTGCAGCGGGCCTGATCGATCTGGCGCGCAAAGGCGAATTCAAAGACCAGCGGGTCGTTTTCCTTCACACGGGCGGCGCGGTGGCTTTGGCGGGGTATGACTTTGCCTTCGATCACAAAAACCGCTGGGTGAATATCTGAGCAATGACGCAGCACCCCATCGGCATTCTTGGCGGCATGGGCCCTGAGGCAACGATCCTCCTCCAGCGCAAGCTGGTCAAGGCTATGCCGGTGAGCGACGACCGGGACCACATTCCGCTTTTGATCGACATGAACACTCAGGTCCCGTCACGGATCGCGCATCTGATCGACGGGGCGGGCGAAGATCCGGGGCCGACACTGGCGGCGATGGCGCGACGTCTTCAGGATGCCGGCGCCGTGGCGCTGGCAATGCCCTGCAACACGGCGCATCACTATGCCAAGGCGATCACCGATGCCGTGACCGTTCCGCTGTTGAACATGGTTGAGCTGGCTGCGGATCACGCCGTCGGGACACTCGGGAAGGGTGGGTGCGTTGGTGTGCTCGCTTCTCCGGCGGTGCGCCGTACTGGTCTTTTCGAAACAGCCCTGCAAGCGCGCGGGCTGTCAACCGTTTGGCCAACGGATGACGACGCGATGCTGGCGGCGATCCGCGCGATCAAGGTCAACGGTCAAAGCGAGAAGGCGCGCGAAACGCTGCGAGCGTCCTCAAGAGCCTTGGTCAAGGCGGGGGCGGACTTGCAGTTTGTCGCTTGCTCTGAATTCTCCCTCATTGCCGACAGCGTCGCGGATGACGCCAATGCAGTGGATACGATCGATCTGCTGGTCCGCGCGATCGTCAATTTTTCTCAAACGGGCCGGCATACGAGGTAAAGGCGCATTTTCCGTTCAATGGCCCGTCGGTGCGCCAAAACGAATCCGTCCGGTCACAATCGCTGCCAAAGCTGGTGCGCGATCTGATCCAAACTGGCCGGATTGGAAAAGGCTGAAATCGTCAACGTCGCACACCATGCATCATCACCGATCGGCACCAGCAACCCCTGATCCAGCTCCGCCGAGATCGACGTTTCGGGCATCCAGGCAAATCCGCTGCCGGTCATCAATCTTCGTTTGATCGTTTCGACCAGGCTATCGACATATATCGTTTCGGTATTCTGGGGTTTCCGATCAACGGTGTTTTCAACGACCATGCCCAAGAAGGACGATCGGTCATAGGCCAGATAAGGGATCGGTGGGCCATCCTGCCGGGACAAATCCCAACCCAGAGTCCGCACCGGCTGAGCGGCAGCCACCGGTATCAGACGGTCCTTCAACAGATCCTTACGCTCGAACGCGGTTTCGTCGATCATGGGCGAGACAGTATGGTGATAGTAGCACAGCAGGATATCCACCGCGCCTTCGACCAAAAGATCACAGCAGGTGCTCAGAGAATCGGACAGGACGCGTGTGCGCAAATCTGGGATCTGCTTCTGCAACTCTTCTATGCGGGTTGCCAAAAAATTAACCGCAATGGTGTGCAGAACCGAAAACCGGATGAACCGACTGTCGCCCCGGTCGGCGTCCCGCAGGGATTGGCGGGATTCAGACAGCTGTGAAATTGCCGCCTGGGCAACAGGCAGGAATTGTTTGCCGGCCTCGGTCAATTGAACCGGATAGGTTGCCCGATTGACCAAAGGCAACCCCACCCAGCTTTCCAAGGCTTTGATTCTACGGCTGAATGCGGATTGCGTGATGTTGCGTTCATCAGACGCACGGGTGAAGTTCAAGGTCCGAGCGAGGCATTCAAAATCGCGTAGCCAATTCAGATCCAATGCGTATCCCCGCTTGTGAAAGAGCATCTTCAGCAACGATACAGAAAACTATGCAGAAACAGAATAGTTTGATGAAATGTTCGAATTGGCTCTCGGAAAAGCTCCTGTTCTAGACTTCCGGGCAGGGTCTGGCGGTTGGTCTTGTTTCAGCCTTCCGTCCGAATGTGTCGCCAAAGGCAAGTTGGCGCGCCCCTATTGCGCGATAGGAAAATCGAACAACGAAAAGAACGACGCCAAACCACGGCACATTTCAACAGAGGAGAAGACCATGAGAACCAATCTGAAAAAGCTGGGGATGGCTGCTGCGCTCAGCGTCTGCGCTGTGCCGGCATTCGCAGCCGAAGAGGTGAAAATCGGCGTGCCATCCTGGACCGGCGCCCAAGCGATTGCCCATGTGCTGGGCGCAGTCGTGGAAATGCGCATCGGGGGCAAAGTGGAATATGTGCCCGGCAACAACGCCACGATCTTTCAGGCGATGGATCAGGGCAAGGGCGATATCGACGTTCATCCCGACGTTTGGCTGCCAAACCAGGAAAGCTTCACCAAGAAATATGTGGACGAAGCGGGCACCGTCACCCTGTCATCGAACCCCTACGAGGGCAATCAGGGTTTCTGCGTCAGCAAAGACTTTGGTGAGGCCAACAACATCACAGATATCGCCGATCTGGGCCGCCCGGATGTGGCCGCATTGATGGACAGTGACGGCAATGGCAAAGGTGAAATGTGGATTGGCGCGCCGGGTTGGGCTTCGGCCAACGTGAACGAAGTCAAAACCCGCGACTATGGCCTACTTGATTTCATTGAGCCGATACGTGCCGAGGAAAGCGTGAAAACCGCGCGGATCAAGGACAGCATCGCCAAGGGCGAAGGCTACGCCTTTTATTGCTACAAGCCGCATGCCGTCTGGTACATGTTCGACGTCCAGATGTTGACCGAGCCGCCATTCGACCCGGCAAAATACGTGATGGTCCAACCGTCTGATGACCCGGACTGGTACAACAAATCCAATGTCGCGACCAAGGACGCCCTCAAGAACGTGCAGATTGCGTGGTCCAACACGCTGCCAGAGCGTTCTCCGGCGATTGCCGATTTCTTGGCGAATTTCGCATTGACGGCGGATGATGTCAGCGAGTTCGCCTATGAGATCAGCGGCAAGGGCCGCGACCCGGCGGACGTTGCCCGTGAATGGGTCGAAGCGAACCCGGATCGTGTCGACGCCTGGCTGGGTCTCTGATCTTTCGTCCCAAAACAGGGTGGCGGCGATGGACGGCGCCACCCAGTTGCGCATCTCTGGGGGACTTATGAGCGACGATACCGTTATTGAAATCTCGAATGTCTGGAAGATTTTCGGGGGCAGGCCCGAGGTGGCGCTGCAGGCAATCCGCGACCGTGGATTGGACAAGGCCCAGGTGCTGGCGGAATACAACTGCGTTGTCGGCGTCGCGGATGTCAGTCTTTCGGTCAACCGGGGCGAGATATTCTGCATCATGGGCCTGTCAGGCAGCGGGAAGTCCACTCTGGTCCGCCATTTCAACCGGCTGTTAGAACCCACCGCAGGCAAGATCGAAATCGAAGGCACGGACGTGATGGCCCTGGGCCCGAAAGAGCTTCAGCAGTTTCGCAACAACAAGATTGGCATGGTCTTTCAGAACTTTGCGCTGATGCCGCATCGGTCTGTGCTGGACAATGTCGCAATGCCGCTGGAGATCCGGCAGGTCAGCAAGAATGAACGCATGCGTCAGGCCGCTGCTATTCTGGATATCGTCGAACTCGGAGCCTGGGGATCGAAATTCGCACACGAGTTGTCCGGGGGAATGCAGCAACGTGTGGGCCTTGCCCGGGCACTGGCAGCGAACCCGGATGTGTTGTTGATGGACGAACCGTTCTCGGCGTTGGACCCGTTGATCCGGCGGCAATTGCAGGATGAGTTCATTCGACTGAGCAAAATCCTGAAAAAGACGACGATCTTCATCACCCATGATTTGGATGAAGCCGTCCGCATCGGGAACCGGATCGCGATCATGCGCGACGGCAAGGTGGTGCAGATCGGAACGGCCGAAGACATCGTCATGAACCCCGCCGATGACTATGTCGCCGATTTCGTGGCGGGTATCTCAAGGCTCAAGGTGGTGCGTGCCCACGCCGTCATGCGGCCCATACCGGAACATGTCGCGACCCATGGTCCGCTGCCCTCGGACGCCCCGCGTGTGAATGAAGGCGAAAACCTGAGCACGCTGATCAATCTGGCAATCGACACCGACAGCGCGATCCTTGTGGAGGACGGCGGCGTGGATGTTGGCGTCATAACCCGTGCCGATCTGTTGCGCACCGTGATCGAAGGAACCGAAGTGTCATGAGGTCTTCAGATGTGAACCCGCTGGAAGATACCGAGAGCGAAGCAGCCCAGGCATATGCCGAAGAGCGGCGCGAAAACATCCGTGCCTTCGTTCGCACCAGCCCCGACTATTACATCCGCAACTTCGACAAGATCGGCGCATCGTCCCGATTTACGCCGACTTTCAATCTGATGGCCGGGGTGTTTGGCCCGGTCTGGTTCGGTGCACGGGGCTTGTGGTCATGGGCGTTGCCATTTCTGATCCTCGAAACAATAGCCTATGTGCAGATCGCGCGCGGGATGTTCGGCGACCTGGCGGCCGAGGCAATGGAACGCATCGCGTCAATTGAAGGAACGCTTGAGCTGCGCCGTCAGCAGTTGGCCGCTGCCATCGAAAACAACTCGGACAAGATCGACGTCTACCAGCGGACGGTGGACTCGCTCGAGGAAAACATAGGCGGCATCCGCGCCGAAGCCGAAGCAATGGCCGCTGAAGGGCCTTACATCGTTCTGACCGGCCTGATCATTCTGATCATCGTCAAGCTTGTTCAGTCACAGGTGGCAAACTGGGCGCTCGAGGCGCGTTTCTCGGAATGGCTGTCAGATCGTTCAATCCGATCTGCAATGCCGGTATCGCAGATCGTGTTCAGCGCGATCTTCATGGCGCTGATCGTTGCTGCGGCGATGATGCATTACAGCTTTCCGGGGCGTTTCTCGTTGCTTAGCCACTTCCCGACAGACCCCAATATCCGCCTGACCAGCATCACCTGGGTGGAAGATTTCATCGCCTGGTGCGTGCGCAACAGCGAAGCGTTCTTTGACGGGCTGACATTCGGTATCCGTACCCTGCTGGACGCGCTCGAGGTCATCCTGGTGCAGACGCCATGGATCGTGATCGCCAGTCTCATCATTCTGCTGACATGGCTGACTGCGGGTGTCAGCACGGCAATCTATTCGGGCGCGTTTCTGGCCTATATGGGGCTGTTGGGCTTTTGGGAGGGCGCAATGACCACGCTGGCCTTGTTGGGGACAGCGGCATGCCTGTCGATTGTCATCGGAATTCCACTGGGCATGTTCGCGGCGCGTCGCCCTCGGTTCTACGCTTTCATCCAGCCGATCATGGATTTCATGCAAACCATGCCCGCCTTTGTTTTCATGGTCCCCGTGATCGCGTTTTTTGGTGTCGGCAAGCCGGCGGCAGTCGTGGTCACGATGATTTTCGGTGGTACGCCCGTGGTGCGCCTGACCGTTCTCGGCTTGCGTGGCGTGCCCGAAAGCGTGCGCGAGGCGGCGATCAGTTTCGGCGCCAACAAATGGTATCTGCTCACCAAAGTCGACTTGCCGCTGGCGAGCCCGTCGATCCGGGCGGGGATCAATCAGACAATCATGTTGTCACTGGCAATGGTTGTTGTTGCGTCTCTGATCGGTGCCAAAGGGCTGGGCGAGGATGTTCTTGAAGCGTTGCAATACGCGAATGTGGGCCAGGGTATTCTTGCGGGGTTCTCAATCCTGTTCTGTGCCATGATCCTCGATCGGATTGTACAGGGCGGTCGGAAATGACACCCATCGTGTTTGTTCACGGGTTCCTGGGCGGCAGTCGGCAATGGCAGCGGCAGGTCGAGGCCCTGAAAGGTTACGATGTCATCACGCTGGATCTGCCTGGTTTTGGCGAAAATGCGCAACGTGACGCGTTTTGCAGCATCTCGGGATTCGCGGACTGGGCGCTGAATGAGCTGAAGGCGCGCAACATCGAGACATTCCACCTGGTTGGTCACTCGATGGGTGGAATGGTCGTGCAGGAAATGGTTGCCCGTGCGCCCGAGCGTGTTGACCGTTTGGTTCTTTATGGCACCGGGTCCCAAGGTGTGCTGCCCGGGCGGTTTGAGACCATCGACACTTCGAAAACCCGTGCCTGTGCAGACGGGCCGATAGTGACGGCGCGGCGGATTGCGGCAACCTGGTTTCTCGAACGCGAAAACGCCTTGGAATATGAACTTTGCGCTACGATAGCCCAGAAAAGCAACCTGAAGGCCATGCTGTCTGGTTTGGATGCGATGCATTCCTGGAGCGGCGCTGAAAACCTGCCGGCAATCAGGACCAAGACGCTGATTATCTGGGGGGATCGTGATCGCACCTACCCATGGAGTCAGACGGAACAGCTGTGGCAATCCATTCCGAATGCAAACCTAGCGGTGATACCAAACTCTGCACATGCGACCCATCTGGAAAAAGCTGAACTGTTCAACGGGATATTGCGAGATTACTTAGTTGCCTGATGAATTGTGCCAAACAAATGAACCGGTCAGTTGATGCCATTCTGCTGCAAACCGGATGATCAATTTGGTCGAAGGCCATGGTTTGTAAGATAAACCCATCGACCGGCAGGATTTTCCGTATCAACACGTCGCTGCAAGACCACCAGTTCGCTGCCTGATATTCAGCAGGGCCCCAAATATGCTTGCGTTCCTGCCCTCACGCCGGATTCGTGGAAAAGCTTCCTTCGCGCAATTTGTGCACCCAACCCAACGGCACTGCGCAAACCGATCAGATTTGCAAAAAACGAACGTCAGGCATGGACCGGATCGTGGCCAGATCCTGTTCGTAAAGCTCTGTGAACGCTTCAACTATGTCGGAATTCCAGCCCGGTAAATCGAGCTCTTCTTCGATTTGCTCCGGCCGGGCGTATTCGTCCAGAATATTCGCCATCTCTTCACGTCGGCGGCCGTGATCGATGGCGTCCCCTTTTCTCACGATGTCCAATACATGACGTTGTCCGGCTTCTGTCAAAAGGGAGGACAGGAATGCAAACTCTTCATGAAGCACAGCCTCGTCAGGCAGTCCCGCTATGGCGCGGATGATATCGCCCCAGATAAGCGGGGAATTCTCGTGTTCCCACAAGGTGAGCTGAACCTGAGGCGCAAGATCCCGCAGGTCTTCGATCATGCCAAGCCAGCTGAGGCAGCTTAAATCGGTGCTGGCCAGAATGTCCCGTCGATGGTCTTCATGGATCGAGGCCAGAATCTTTGGAACAAAAACCCCGGGGTTCACCAGCCCTGCAAACACTTGAACCTGCACGCCGTCCAGCAGAGTGCCCGTATGGGCTGTTCTATTCCCTGCAAACGGATAGATCTGGCCGTCTTGCAGCGCGGTGCGCCTGGGGCCAAAGAACTTGTCGCTCGACACAACCACGCGGTCCAGATTCTGGTTTCCGGCAACAAGCTCGGACAATCTGTTCCGTGCGTCTGCATCAGATACACCCTGCAGAATCGAGTCAGACATCACTTTGACGAATAGCCGGGACCGACGCGGCCCCAGAACCGCAGTTCGGTATTCGGCCAGTACGCTCCTGTTCGCGCCAAGCGAGGACATCACCAGCCCTTCATCCGAAAAGGCAACACCGGCGTGGATGGCAACCTGCATTTTTTCCTTTACCCCTTGGCTTTTCTGCATAGCCGCGTCCGTTACCACTCGCGAGATATTTGCAACGGATGAATTCAGCGTTTTTTTGCACGTTCTCAGGAAATCGGGCAATGTCTAAGTTTGGGCTAAAATTCAGGCTTGCAGTCTACTGCCAGAGGAAGTAATCGACAGCCAGTGCCCCTATAGCTCAGCTGGTAGAGCAACTGATTTGTAATCAGTAGGTCCGCGGTTCGAGTCCGTGTGGGGGCACCATAGCATCCGCTAAGCTGTTGTAAAGCATCATCTTTATCTCAGGATGGAGCCGCCGTAGAACGTGGCGGAGAACAAAACTGCACCCCACTCATTTGTCAAAGATGGCGTTTTCTACTTTGTGCGGATAGTCCCGAAGGATCTGAAGCAACTCTACACGTCGTCGAAATCTCACACTTACTGAGATCCATGTCAGCTTCAGTGGCAGCATCAAGGGCTACAAGAGCTGCACAACAGCTTAACGAATAATGGTATCACCTTCGGGTCAAGGACAGCGACTTACCGGGCAAACACATGCTTCGACGGCGCAATACGCCAATACCGCTCCGGTGACGTTCGTTGCGTTTTCCACTATGCGGGAGACGGTCAAGCTATCGAAGGCTGGGCCAACTATCTTCGACTGAAGGGCCATGCCCAAGTGCCTGTAGGACCGCGTTACGTAGAGGCCCTTGGTGATGGCGCAGAGTGCTGCAACCGTCAGATCACAGCCCATCGCAGTCACCATGTGCCACCGCTCCGCCAGCTGATCTTGCGTCATGTTTGGTATATCAACCTCATTTGCTCACTGCGGCACGAGGAAGTTCGATCCGCTTCTATTAAACAAAGTAAGGGTTCTGAGTTCAGAAATCTGTGGCCACCGCCAATAAAGATGTGACACATCCGCAAAATGTCTGACCTCGCTACCTTGAACACACGGGAATCGGCGCCTGCAAATGGCCCGAAAGCTGACGTTAAATAAAACACTTGGAAGAGGGCTTCGAGCCCAGGGCAGACTAAGTGAATTTCAATCTTAATCTAATACCAATCATCCCTGAGGTGTGTACCAGATAGGCGACGTATAAGCCCTTTCTTGTATCGACCAAGGGGCTTCGTCAGGGATTTCTGTCCCGAACACCTTGGCGTCGTATGTCGTCCAGCGCGGCGTTGGTATGGCCAGCACTCTGACGTAGTAGAACGCGCTTTGCGTCGGGTCATAGTCCGGGTCTTCCCAATATCCGGCGAGAATTGCCTCGCCGATGTCATTTGTCCAAGACGCGTTTTCTACATCCACCGTATTGCCAACCGGGCCGTCACACGCCGCGTTTACAAGTTCACGCTCGCCGCAAGCAACATCATAAATACGTTCCGACGTTGTGCCGTCACTGTTCAGCCAGCCTTTGACAATCTGAATACGGTCGAGGTTGGCCCCATCGGGGTCGCGGAGAGCACGGATGAGAAATCGCGGAGATCGACCATCACTATCCGCTGGCAAATCCGCCCCCATAGGGACGCCATTTTCATATCCATACGCGGCAAAATCCGCACGTGGCAGGTCGGTTTCGTCGAATTCATATCCGGCAAAAACGCGAACACGCATGCGCGGCCCCGTGGTTGCATAGACTTCTTTCCGAGCAAAAGCATCCCAAATCGCCTCGCGGGTGTTTTCCCTTGCCCAAACGGCCGCCAAACCCGACGCCGAAGTCTGCCATGCATATTGTGCAACACTCTCGTCACCACCAATACCGCCGACGACTTCTTCAAATCGGATCGGGTCAGCAGTAGGTTCAACAGCCGCGACTTTCCCGAAGAAATTGTCCTCGCCAACCGTGGACAGCGATGTATGAGCGTCAGTTGAGCCGATCACGCCAAACTTGAACGGGTTTGTCCCAGTTTCCGCCTCGTATCCTAGTCCACGACGCAATGCCGCGCGTGCATACTCGCGTGGAAGCATCTCCGGTGTCTTGGGCTCTGGTCCAAGTTGTCCTTTGTCCCACGTTTCAAAGTCGGCAAATTCATCGTCAGGTGACAGCATGGGATGTGCTTCGCCGTCACCTTTCATTTGTGTGATTTCGTAGATCGGTTCCCACTTGGCACGCTGTTTGAAATACTCAACATCGAACGGTTCGCCGGACAAGCGCACTTCGTCGAACATCAACCCGTTGGACAAATTGCCATTGTGCGGGATCGCGAGCAGCTTTTGGCCTGTTGTCTCTTCGGCTTGTTCCATCCATGCCCAAAGGTCTTCGGGGTCGAAGCTGTCAAAGTTCGAGAACGGGATGATCTTGTCAGCGCCCTCTTTGCCACCATTGAATATGACATTCCTGTGCAGGTTGTTCCGCTGTGGGTTTGAGGTCCACTCGAACCCGATAAGCGCAGTAAACAAACCCGGTTGACTGTGTGCCTCAGCGGCAGAGGTAATGTTGCTCCACGCTGTTTGGTAAATCTCCTGATAATCCGCCAAGGGGTCTGTGCCAGTGGACTTGGCTTGGCTCCAAATCGACCATGCGCCAACCGGATCACCGGCCTCGACAGCAGCGTTCAGTTGCTGGCCAAACTCCGTGGAGAGCAGCGTGGCATCTTTGGCTGAGAGCAGCGGCGCGAGACCAAGGTTCTCGGCGTGATCGGCAATAACCAAAAAACCCAATGGTCGGCGCAACCTCGCTTCGACGCCGGTGCTGGATGTAACGACTTCGCCTTTGGCAAACCTGTACGCTTCATCAGGGCCAAGTACATTTCCGATCATCCCAGCATCGGCAGAGTATGATGTATGCAAATGGGTGTCGCCGAAAAAGACCTGATTAGGGAAGTTTTGTTGTGGGTAAGGGGAATACTCTCTGTCACCGGGTTGAGTGTTCGGGATGTCCTCGGCATGCGCGGCAGCAGTAAACGCAACAGTCAAAATAGATGCTAAACGGAACATTTCCTAACCTCTTATTTTGTTCAGAGCTTACAACGCTCAATACAAGTAACCATGACGCAAAATCTAAACTGTTTTCGCCCAGCAAAGCTGCCGCCAAAGAAAACTCTGCTAATGATGGCTGCGAGCCCAAAGTACTGTTCAAGCAATGATTAAAGCATACGACCGTACCTAAGTCTCAAATAGAAATGGTATTTTAAGTTGGTTTGCTTGAGAAGGCCGGGGTTCCATCATTTTTGGCAGTTCGACGACGCGCAATCTCCTGTCGAATTAGATCTATGTGCAAACGCGCATCATATGCTCCCTGGCGGTATGCGAGAGGCAGATTCAGATTTGCAAGGGCGGTGTCCACGTCTTCGATATTTTTGGCGACCTCTTCTACTTCAGTTGAGGTCTGTGCCTTGCCGAGTTCCTCCTCAAGCGCAGCGATGCGCTGATAAAAACGCCAGACCCGGCGCTTTTGAAACCACACGTAACTGGACGGGACGATCCGCAGAAACGGTACTAAGAACAACAAAGGCAACAGCAATAACAATACGCTGCCAAACTGCGCCGCGATCCAATATGGCAAGACGCCATGCAAAAAGTTTGGCCCAGAGTTTATAAGTTCTGTGGCAATCTTGTTTAATGGTACAGGTGGCGAAGCCGTGTTTGGATACTCGCGCGCACTTTGCAAAATATTAGGTTCGCTATGAATGTTCTTTGCTGCATTTACCAACCTATCGGTTACTGCAGGGTGCAGATCGGATGCGGCGATAAGTGAAGCTCGCAATGCTAAGATCTTAACATCCTCTGGTGGTCTCGGAGGGTCGAGTGTGATTGATCCTGCCGGCACAGTTACCGAATTCGCTCCGGAAAGTTTCAATGCAAGGGCGTCGACCAAAGCCATAGGGACGAAAATGATATCTGGATCAAAAATTGCATCCATAAGGTAAGGTGCATCGAGTGGAGCGACAAACAACGCGGCATCCGCTTCGTTGGCATACAACGCCCCTATCGCATCATGGCCCCCGACATCGACGAGGTCTATGCCGACATTTTGCAACCCAGCGGCCTCAATTAGCGCTAAAGCGGCGGCGCGAGTACCAGACGCCTGAGATCCTGCAGCTAAGCGTATGTCTCCCCATTCTCCTGCATTAGCTCCGACTGGACTAGACTTTCCGCGAAACACCACCATGGGTTCAAGAAAAATGGCACCCAGAGACTGTAAGCTTTCGTCCTGAGGGAGTTCGAGGCCGCCTTGAACAAATGCGGCATCCACTTCGCCAGAAACAAGTCTCTGAATATTCTCAACGGACCCTTCGGTTTCTACTAAAACTACCTGAATGCCGTCACGTGCAAGTTCTGCTTTGTAGAGTTGTCCAACTTGCCAATATCCCCCGCCGTTTATGCCAGCAGCTAGCTTAATACTGTTGGGCGGCTTCAAGCCAAAGATCAGAAAAACAAGCAAACCGACAAATATAAGCGGAAAGAGAATGAATAGAGCTAAGCGCATTTATTCTCACATTCAGATGATCGGAATCGATAATTCGTTCTCATTTGATAGCAATCTTTTTACCACCGAGAAACCGATCACAGTGAGTAGCACTCGAAAGTTCGAGTTCTTCGGTTCAAGTATCCCGACATATTTAGTGGGTGCGCAAAAAACCAAGTACGCATGAAGGAGTTTTAAGTCAAAAACTGGCTGTCGCAGCAAAGCGCAGAGCTTAAGCGCCACTTTCAATCCAAATATTACTCGACCGGTGACCAATTCGTGTCTGGATCATAGGCAGAAATTTCAGCTGCAATGCTAAGTGTCTCCGGGCCAAAATCTGCCTCGTAGACTATGCCGTTTTCGCCAACCAGAAAGGAATGGATGCCAGTTTCTCCATAGTCTGCCGGTATTGCCAGCAAGGCATGTCCTGCAACAAAGTGATCCCCGACAAAATAAGAGTAGGCACCCCCCGGAGCGTTAGGGCCCTGCTCTTGCAGGATTGTGTAATAATAACCAAGAAACGGTTCGGCTTCATAGTCAACCTGACCGTCACTCCACCCCGAAGCTGCGGCGCGGGCAAGCGCTGCACCGACAAAGCTGTTTTTTCCAGGCCAGAAGAGTCCGTTTTGCTCTTCCGGATCGGAAATGATCGTCTGAGCGAATTCCATAACGCCATTCCCGTTATGGTCCACAAGCCGGAAAGCTGCCTGCAGATCGACATAGGCCTCAAGCAATTCGATCACTTCCAACTCATTCAAACCTATTTCGCGGGCTGAAAGCTCTTCGATCCCTGCTTCTAGGTCAAAGCGCCAACCGTCATCTGTACGAAGAATTGGAATTGGAAATGGCCAACTGTCTTCACCCAGGAGAAGTACAACCCCTTCATCCTCAGGCTGAAAGCGATACCCCTCAGCGTACATGCCTAACACTTCCTGCCTTCTTTCTTGGTCTTCCGCCGGATCGCCCGTTCCCACTAAATCTTCGGCCTCAGGACCAAAAATTTCGAGCATCTTGCTCTGATCATTGGCCTTCAACGCACCAACAAAAGCATCCAGTGCGGATTGCGGGGTATCGAAGTTGGCCCCGCCAGAGAGGGCCGGGCTTGCACTCCCGGCGAGCAACAAAATTGTAAATACTGATCTACGCACCTTACCGTCTCCGCTTGCCTTTAGCTGCATGTCCACGCTTGGACGCGCTTTGTGTTCTGCTACCGGACGCTTTTTTCTTCATCGCTTGCCCTTTGGATGCCTTGGGCTTGCCCTGCGCCGATACGGCCTTCTTCGCCAACGGCTTCTTCGCAGTCTGCGGTCTTTGTGCGACTGGCTTTTTCGTTGCATCTGGACGTTTGGTGCGATCAATAGCCTGTTGCTTTGCGGCGACCTTGTCCCGATTAGCGTTGCCACGGTTCACCAAAGCCCCGCCTGCTACAGCCCCTGCACCGACCGCAGCCGCGGCCGCCCCGCGGTCCCGGCTAATATCTGCAGCACCAGATTCTCGGCTCAACTTTGCACGCAGCTCATCGGTGCGACCGTCAGGACGGTTAACCGGCAAGTCGCCACGGCCACCTTCAGGTCTTTTGTGGTCCGCTATTTTGTTCCGGGCCTCCTGTTGCCGGTCAGGATCGGGATTCCATCCGATATTCGTTCGGTCACCTAAATCTATGTCATTGCCGAATTTGACGTTGCCATCGACGTCAATATCGATGTCTGGTTTTCTATAAATTGGACCACCGCCCCAGCCACCGCAATTTCGGCACCCCCAATAGTCGTACCAATCATCGTCGTCGTCAAAAATCTCGTCGATCAGGGCGACAGTGCCAAAAGTCAGTAATGCGGCGCCCACAACATCCCCGGTTGACGGACCGGTATAAACTGTCTCGGGATTGTATTGTGGGACGTATACTGTTTCGGGCTCTGTCGGTGTAATTATCACTGTGTCGTCGTCAGATACTTCGACAGTTTGCTCGGGCCCTGAAACAAGAGCGCCGCTGTCAATTGCCTGATCCCGCATGACCTGCACCGCATCCAACACATCATCGGACTGGGCCAACATGGCTGTGCCGACTGTCTCGGTCCAGTCAATATGGGTGGCCATCTGACCAACAATTTCGGGGAATGCCGTCGCCAACACACTGACGGAAGGATCCCATCCCATTGCTTCGATTTCCAGCTCAAGCTCAACAGGGTCGCGATCGGTGTTGTCCAGTAGATACCGTTCAGCCTTAACAATTTCCAACGGCTGGGTGGCCGCGACAAATATCTGTATGAGAAGCGTGTCGGGATAAAGAGCAACCGGGGCGACCAATGTCTGCAACTCAGCGTCAGTTAGCAGGCTGGATGAGGTCGCCGAGATACCATCTTTTGCCGCTACATCTTCGGACGACTCTTGCGCTAACGCGGAAGTAGATACGCAAATACCGAATGCAATTAATAGAAACCTGAACATATTGCGATCCTTCGATTTCTTGAAGGATCACCTAAGACTGCGATTCTGGCAACCAATCAGTCAAATAGACGGTTATGGGACAATTATCGGCCCCCAGCCAAGTTTGAGCGAGTGGCCTCTTTGGGCTCGATTTGGACGTTTGACACAATACCTCGAATGACAGCTTTGCGAATATTTTGTTAAAAAACTCTTCCTTGATCGGTGCATGAACTGCTGATTCAATTCTTCCAATGGGTG
>NZ_WQFQ01000015.1:0-20000 GCF_013034245.1 Ruegeria sp. HKCCA4812
GCTCCGTTCTGGGAGCCGCGAGTCACGCAGCGCAGCAAAAAATAATGCATCCTGACCCTAGCTATGGGGTATAGTGGTGCAGAACGGAATAGCGTGAAACATCGAAACGTATTTTAGATATGGTCAGAAAACATGAGTGTTCCGTGGTGCTCCAAGATTTTGGTTTTGGATTTCCCTCAGCGGCACCAGATAAATCCAAGTCAAACGGATTTCGGCCCTCGCAACGTCCGCTGCCCTGCCGACAGGCACGCTAAGCGCGTTTCTCTCCGATCGAGGCAACACCCAGAACATCCAGAACTTTCGCTTCGATATGCTCGGCATTCATGCCGGCCACCGCATACATGTCCGCGGGGCTGGCTTGATCGATGAAGATATCAGGCAAAACCATCGAGCGGTATTTCAGCCCCCGATCAAATACACCTTCATCCGCCAAAAGTTGAGCGACATGGCTGCCAAAACCGCCAACGGCCCCTTCTTCTATGGTGATCAACGCCTCGTGGCGGGACACCAGATCCAGGATCAGGTCACGGTCAAGAGGTTTGGCAAAACGAGCGTCGGCAATCGTGGGCGTTATGCCTTTGGCTGAAAGGGATTCCGCCGCCTTCTGAACCTCTGCCAGACGTGTACCGAATGAAAGCAGAGCCACCCGCGCACCTTCCCGGATAACGCGGCCCTTGCCGATTTCCAGAACCTCGCCGCGTTCGGGCAAGTCCACCCCGACACCTTCGCCGCGCGGATACCGGAACGCAATGGGGCCTTCGTCATGCGCGGCGGCGGTCGCCACCATATGCATCAGCTCGGCCTCGTCTGCGGCAGCCATGACGACCATACCGGGCAGGTTGGCCAGATAGGCAATGTCGAACGATCCCGCATGGGTGGCGCCGTCAGCCCCAACCAAACCTGCCCGGTCGATTGCAAAACGTACGGGCAGGCGCTGAATCGCCACGTCATGTACCACCTGGTCGTAACCACGCTGGAGAAAGGTCGAATACATTGCGCAGAACGGCTTCATTCCTCCTGCGGCAAGCGCAGCCGAAAACGTCACGCCGTGCTGTTCGGCAATCGCCACATCAAAGCAACGTGACGGATAGCGCTCGGCGAACAGGTTGAGGCCAGTTCCGTCGGGCATGGCAGCGGTCACGGCAACGATCTTGTCGTCACGCGCGGCCTCATCCACCAGCACCTTGCCAAATACAGACGTATAAGAGGGCGCGTTTGAAGGTGCCTTCTTTTGTTCTCCAGTAACCACATCGAACTTGGCCGTGGCATGGCCTTTGTCGCGGGCCTGTTCGGCGGGGGCATACCCCTTGCCTTTTTTCGTCAATACATGGATCAGAATCGGCCCGGTTGCCCTTGATTTGACCGTACGCAGAACAGGCAGCAGCTGGTCCATGTCATGGCCATCTATCGGGCCGAGATAGGAAAACCCAAGCTCTTCGAACAGCGTGCCGCCCACCGCCATGCCTTTCAGCATCTCTTTGGCGCGCTTGGCGCCCTCCCGGAACGGCTCGGGCAGCAATGAGACAGCGCCTTTTGCAGCGGCTTTCAGATCGTGAAACGGTTCTTCGGAATAGATACGCGACAAATAGCTGGACAACGCACCAACTGGCGGCGCGATGCTCATTTCGTTATCGTTCAGAATGACGATCAGACGCTTTTTCAGGTGGCCTGCATTGTTCATCGCTTCAAAGGCCATGCCCGCAGACATCGAACCATCGCCGATCACCGCAATTGCGTCGCCCAACCCTTCGGGCGTTACACCACCCAGATCCCGCGCAACAGCAAAGCCCAAAGCAGCGCTGATCGACGTGCTGGAATGCGCCGCGCCAAATGGGTCATAGGGGCTTTCGCTGCGCTTGGTGAAGCCGCTGAGCCCACCTTTCATGCGCAATGTGCGGATGCGATCACGTCGTTCGGTCAGGATTTTGTGCGGATAACACTGATGACCCACATCCCAGATGATCTTGTCTCGGGGCGTATCAAACACGGCGTGCAACGCGGTGGTCAGTTCAACAACCCCCAAGCCAGCCCCCAGATGCCCGCCGGTGACGGCAACCGCGGAAATTGTTTCGGCCCGCAACTCCTGTGCGACCTGGTGCAGTTGCGCGTCCGAGAACTGCTTGAGATCCGCAGGGCGGTTCACAAGATCCAGCAGGGGCGTATTGGGGCGGTCAGACATGTGGCGCGTTCCTGGCTTAGCTGTCCCGGGCAATAACGAAGCGGGCGGCTTCCTTCAAGGTTTCCGCCTTCGGACCAAACCCGTCCAAAGCGGCGCAGGCCTGATCCACCAGCTCACTTGCGCGGGCTTTGGCAGCAGGCAGACCCAAAAGCGAAACAAAAGTGGCTTTCCCTGCCTCAGTATCTTTTTGCAATCGCTTGCCCGCCTTTTGGGCATCGCCTTCAATGTCAAGGATGTCATCTGCGATCTGAAAAGCAAGACCCATTGCCCGGGCATATCGGCGCAACGGGTCAGGATCGGATCGGGCCATAACGGCGCCAACGCAGGCTGACCACTCGATCAGGGCGCCTGTCTTTCCGGCCTGAAGACGCGTGATTTCGTCCAGCGACAGCGGTTCGGCGGCCGTTTCCGCGGCAATGTCCAGCGCCTGTCCCAGCACCATACCTTGTGCGCCGCTGGCTTTGGCCAGGGTCAGGGCAAGGTCTGCGCGAATGTCTGCGGACCCAACCTGCGAACAGGTGCAAAGTTCAAAAGCAAGCGTCTGAAGGGCATCCCCGGCGAGAACAGCCGTGCCCTCATCCCACTCTACGTGAACGGTGGGCCGCCCGCGGCGCAGGTCATCGTCATCCATGCAGGGCAGGTCGTCATGCACCAGGGAATAAGCGTGCAGCGCCTCTATGGCCGTAGCCGGCCAGATCGCCCGGTCTTCTTCAACATCATGCAGTCGGGCACTTTCCAATGCCAGAAATCCGCGCAACCGCTTTCCGCCTCGGGTGGCATATGCCATGGCCCGGGTGACATCCACGTCTGCAAACGCGCCCAAAACCAGATCAAAATGGCTTTGAATGCTGGCAGCATCCTGCGCAAGTCTTTCGGGGAACATTCACATACCTTCGACAGGCGTCGTACCGGTCGGCTGACCACTGGCGTCCAGAGTGATCGCTGCGACTTTTTCTTCCGCGCGCTTCAACTCCTCCTCGCACCGCTTTTTCAGCTCCGCGCCGCGTTCGTACAGCGCAATTGATTGATCCAGCGCGACATCGCCACGTTCCAGCTGGCCAACTACGGCTTCAAGCTCTTTCATCGCCTGTTCGAATGTCATCTGGTCTACGGGGGTCTGGGTCATCGGGCTGCCTTTATCAATTCTTCCACATGGGCGCGTGTGGCCTGGGCCAGTGCGTTCAGATCATACCCGCCTTCCAGAGTCGAGACGATACGACCGTCGCAAACCTCGTCAGCAATCCTGCACAGCTCTGCGGTGATCCAGGCGAAGTCATCAGTGGCCCAGTTCAGATTGGCCAGCGGGTCGTCCTGATGGGCGTCGAACCCTGCGGAAATGATAATCAGTTCCGGCCTGAAGGCCCGCAAGCGCGGAAAGGCCTTCGTTTCATAGGCGGCACGCATCTCGGCGCCACCACTGTCGGGCGCCAGAGGGATGTTGAGAACCGTATCGTAAACACCCGTTTCCTCGGGCCGGCCCGATCCGGGCCACAAAGGCATCTGCTGACTGGTTATCACCAAAGCCCGCGCTTCATCCCACAACAGGTCCTGGGTTCCATTGCCGTGATGCACGTCGAAGTCGACCACGGCCACACGTTTCAAACCGTGATGGTCCAGCGCGTGTTTCGCCGCCAATGCTGCATTTCCAAACAGGCAAAAGCCCATGGCCGTTTCGAATTCCGCGTGGTGCCCCGGCGGGCGAATGGCACAGAATGCGTTCGAGGCTTCACCGCTCAAAACCAGATCAACGGCCCGCACCACCGCACCCGCCGCGCGGTAAGCTGCGTCCACCGATCCCGGAGACAGGAACGTATCCCCGTCGATCTGTGCGAACCCGTCCGCAGGGCGCGCGGCCCGAATGTCGCGAACATAGCTCTCGGGGTGAATGCGCAGAAGATCGTCATCCGCAGCCATCGGAGCCGTCACCCGCTTCAGCTCCAGCGCTTCCAATGCATGCAGAATATGCTCCAGCCGCGCCACCCGCTCCGGGTGCCCGTCAGGTGTCACATGGCCCAGACAATCGGCGTGGGTCAAAAGGGCGGTTGTCATTGGGATCCCATCTTCATCTGACTACAAATATCCTCGCCGAAGGTCAAAAAACGCCGCGCAGCGGCATCTCAATCCGGCGCAAGCATATACCCTGCGCCCCGCACAGTCTGCAAATAGCGTGGCTGCTTGGGGTCCTGTTCGATTTTGCGTCGAAGGCGCGTGATCTGCACATCCACTGCGCGCTCCTGCGCCTGACCTTTGTCGCGCCCCAGATCCTCGACCAGCTTGGCGCGGCTGATCGGCTCTCCGGGCTGGGCCGAAAATATCTTCATCAACTGGCTTTCGGTTGCGGTCAGACGGACCGGATCTTCGCCCTGCCACATCTCGCCGCGTTCAATGTCATAGCGGATGGGCCCGAGGTTCAGGATCTTCGCCGTGGTTTCTTCTGCCGGTGTTTCCGGCATCCGGCGCAGGATCGCATTGATCCGCAACAGCAGCTCTTTCGGCTCGAACGGTTTTGCCAGGTAATCATCCGCCCCAGCCTCGAGGCCCGCGATCCGGTGTTCCGTCTCGCCCTTTGCTGTCAGCAGCAGGATCGGTGTCGTATGCGTTTCCCGCAAAGCGCGGGTCAGACTGACACCATCCTCGCCCGGCATCATCACGTCCATGACGATCATGTCGAAATCCAACCCCGACAATACGCGCCGCGCGTGGGCCGCATCCCGTGCCGCAGTAACCAGAAACCCGTTTCGCATCAAAAACTTCTTGAGCAGATCACGAATGCGCTCGTCGTCGTCAACAATCAGCAGATGGGCATCCATATCGCTCATGTGGTCGTATCCCGAAGTTTCGTATAGGCATGACGCATATCAGCATCCATCATTGCTTCAAGCACTTTGCGAAATCCAGCCACGGCTTCGGGACCGGCATCCTTGTAGGCGGCGCGCATTCTGGCCCGCTGAGCATCCGACAACGTGGTTTCCAGCGACTGCCCCTTTTCCGTCAGAAATAGGTGGCGTTCTCGTTTGTCCACTGTACCCACGCGGCTTTCCACCAAACCATCCTCGATCAAGGTTCGCAAAACCCTGTTCAGAGACTGTTTTGTTACGCCAAGGATGGCCAACAAATTGTTGACCGTCGTGCCCGGCGCGCGGTTGATGAAGTGGATTGCCCGATGGTGGGCGCGGCCATAGGCCATCTCTGCGAGGATGCGATCGGGATCAGCCGTAAAGCCACGATAGGCGAAGAACATGGCCTCGATCCCCTGCCTCAATTGCTCATCGGTCAAAAACAAAAGGCTCTCGCCCCCATAACGCGGGGCCGGACGGATGTCGGACATATCATGCCTCATTCGTTACTACCGGGCCGAGTTTATGTCAGCGTTATTGACATTCCAAGAGTAGAGCGGTATCGAATTGCAGTTTTTGCGCAATATTATGTCCGCACCGGACCTAAATCGCGCAACAATCGAAAACTCAACCCGGTTCAGGAGGTTTCGCATGGCGGGGTATGATGATCGTGATGGCACCATTTGGATGGATGGTAAGCTGGTGCCCTGGCGTGAGGCCAATGTGCACATTCTGACCCACGCAATGCACTATGCGTCATCGGTATTCGAAGGCGAGCGCGCATACAACGGCAAGATCTTCAAAAGCCGCGAACATTCCCAGCGTCTGATCGCCTCGGCCGAAGCGCTGGACATGCCGATGCCTTATTCGGTTGATGAAATCGAAGCCGCCAAGGAAGAAGCGCTGAAAGCCAGCGGTTTGCAGGACGCGTATGTGCGGGCGCTGGTCTGGCGTGGCTCGGGCGAGGATATGGGCGTGGCCTCGGCGCGCAATCCGGTGCGCATGGCCATCGCAGTCTGGCCTTGGGGCGCCTATTACGGCGATGCCAAGATGCAGGGTGCCAAGCTGGACATCGCCGAATGGAAACGCCCCAGCCCGGAAACCATCCCGGTCCATGCCAAGGCGGCGGGTCTTTACATGATTTGCACCATTTCCAAGCACAAGGCCGAGGCCAAAGGATGCTCGGACGCATTGTTCATGGACTGGCGCGGATATGTCGCCGAGGCCACCGGCGCAAACGTGTTTTTCGTCAAGGATGGCGAGGTGCACACCCCGCTGGCAGACTGCTTCCTGAACGGCATCACCCGCCAGACGGTGATCCAGATGCTGAAAGACAAGGGCATCACCGTGCATGAGCGCCGCATCAAGCCCGAAGAAATGGCTGACTTCGAACAGTGCTGGCTGACCGGTACCGCGGCCGAGGTCACGCCTGTCGGACAGATCGGCGAATATACATTCGAGGTCGGCGACCTGACCCGCCAAATCGCCGAAGACTACGAGAAACTGGTTCGCTCGTAAGCTGTTGCCCCCGCTTTGTCGGGGGCTTTTTGTTGCCAAACGTGCAATTATTTGTGCAAACCGTTCGGCCATCTGGACGGATTGCACAGAATGCGTATCTTCGGCACATGTTGGACCTTCTCAGCGATATTCTCACCCGCCTTTCCCTCCGCGGCACGTTTTACTTCCGCACGTCATTCACACCGCCCTTCGGAATTCAGGTGCCGGGATTCGAAAACGTGGCGCGGTTTCATTTTGTGCAGCGTGGTGAGCTCAAGGTTCATGTCTCGACCACGGGGGAGACCCTGCGGTTGAGGCAGGGGGACCTGATCCTGATCCCCCACGGGGCGCCGCACGCATTGCTCTGTGCCGAGGTCAAGCCGTTGGACGCATTGCCCCTGGAGCAGGTGCTGGAGCGCGCGGGCTACACAGGCGAAGGCGTGCTGGTCTATGGCGGTGATGACGAGGAACGGGATACACAGCTGATCTGTGGTCATTTCTCTTTTTCCGGCCCGGCCGGCCGAAACGGCACCGGGCATATGCTGATCGACCGCCTGCCGCCCTATATCCTGATCGAGAATTATGGCGAAGAGGCCGGATCGTGGATAGAAGCCACCCTGCGCATGATCGGGTCTGAGGTTTCAGGCGCAAAAATCGGTGGCGACCTGATCGCGCTGAAACTGTCCGAGGCCCTGTTCGCTCAGGCGATCCGGGCCTATCTGGAGCGTCAGAGCCCACAGGATTCCGCATTGGCAGGATTTGCTGATCAGCGAATCTCGCGGGCCTTGACCGCGTTCCATCAGGCCCCGGCCAAGGACTGGAGCGTCGCGTCTTTGGCACGTGTGGCGGGTATGTCGCGCACTGCCTTTGCTCAGCTTTTCGCTGAAAAGATGGGTACTACGCCGATGCAGTACCTCACGGATTGGCGGATACAGATCGCGTGCCACGGCCTGACCGAGGCACGTTGGAACGTGGCAGATGCAGCGGCCGAGGTCGGGTATGCCTCCGAGGCGGCTTTCTCACGCGTGTTCAAGAAACAGGTTGGGCTATCACCGGCTGCGTACCGAGCGATGCATTGATCCCCCAAGTTTTTTGAACGAACTGCATAGTATCAGAGACGATCAGGAATTCAGCGTTCGGCTTGGGCGTCCTACCTTCCCTTTATCATTGATTGAGAAAAGGAAGATCTCATGCCCCTGCGTTTCGTTACCCGCTCTGTCCATGCTTACCTCGACTACCCTGTCGCCATTGCCCTCATGACGTTGCCGTTCCTTTTGGGATTGGGCGAATCCAACGCCCTGGCCCTGTGGCTGTCGGTTGTCACCGGTGTTGCTGCATTTGTTCTGACGGTACTGACGGATCACCACCTTGGGATTTGGCGGGTCCTTCCCTACAAGTTCCATCTGGCCGTAGATTTGATTGTCGGCATCACCTTCCTGTTTGCACCCAGCATTCTGGGGTTCTCAGGACTGGATGCGGTGTTTTACTGGTTGAACGGTGCGGCCGTGGTGCTTGTCATCTCGCTCAGCGCGCCCGAGCAGGAAGTCGCCGCATGAAACCGTTGACTACGGTTGTCCCAGTTTCACCGTAAAGCGCCACGGTCCGGGCCGCCGGGGTTTTCACCCGGCGGCTCGCTCTTGAAAGAAGGTCTGGCGTCAAAGGCATGCCCCCACCGTCTCAACAGGCCATCCGGCTGCGACCTGCACCTACCTCCATGTGATCTGTTGTTTGAACTGACTCAGGTTCGCCCCAGTCCAGTCACTGATTGAACCCGCACTGACCTTGGGACGTTTCACCGAGAAGATAAGGTTTTCAGCCTTTGATGAGCCGCTCGGACGAGTGTGAAGTCACAGGTTTGTCGTGGACTTTCAGCAGCCAATACGGTTGGATTTCACCATTTCCCTTGATATTGATAACCTCTCGTCTCTCGCAATCCACATATTCGGCTATCTCGTCTCTTACTTCGGGTGAGATTTGAACGCGCCCGGGCTCTCCGGTGCTTTCCATTCTTGAAGCGATGTTGACTGTATCACCCCAAACGTCAAAAAACGGTTTGTCGCCGCCGATTACACCTGCGATTACCGGGCCTTTGTGAATTCCGACCCGCAGGGACACCTTTGGATGCAGATTGTCTGTCACCCGCTCGACCGTCGCAATCATATCAATCGCCAACGCCGCCATGCGAACCGAATCCGGTTGCGCCTCTTTGACCGAGGGGTCCAGACCACCTGCAACCATGTAACTGTCACCGATGGTTTTGATTTTCTCCAGCTTGTAGCTCAAAACCAGTTCATCGAATGCTGAGAACACGGAGCCCAGCAATTTGACCGTCGCCCTTGCCCCATTGGCGGCCGCGAATTCAGAAAATCCAGACAAATCAGAAAACAAAATTGTAGCGTCATCAATTCTTTCAGCAATTAGCCTGTCCGGATGTGCTTTGATGCGCTTGGCAATACGTGAAGGCAGCAGAACATTTATCAACCGCTCGGAAACAGCAAATTCCTTTTCCAAAGCATCTTCGTAACGATCTATTGCGGCATTTGCAGAATAGGAGGTGAAAAAAAGCGCCGAGACGATTCCCAAAATCAGCACAATGAAAATAACATCCTGAGGTTGCCTTACAAATCCGTTTCGATAGGACTGCGCAATTATTTCCCAAATCGTTTCGCCAGGCGGTATGTGCAAAGGAACGACAAGCGATATATAAATAAACAAAGCTGCGCTGAGGATCGTTATCAAAGTGATCCAACGCCAATATGCGGCCCCTAGAAAATAAAAAAGCAAGGGCGGGCCGACAAGCAAGACCAGATGATCTTCACCGTTTTTGCCGACGCTGATGTCATGGGCCAGAAACAGGAACAACCACACTGTAAAATAAGCGACTTTGACCTCAAGGCCGAAGCGATCCAGCGTCATCGTCAAAAGCGCCGCGAAGCCAAGACCAAAGTTTACCCATGCGAGATATCTCCAGTCTGGCCCAAGTTGGAACTGGTAGAAAGCTGTGAAACCGAACCCAAGCGACGCAATAAAGGCAGCAACGTTAACAACCTGCATCTTTCGTTTTATTTTTCCATCGTCGATCGGATTTTCAGAGTCCACAATGTGTTTCAGCAAAGCATCGCCCCCGCGCCAACTCTATGCGAAATATCCCCCAAATCCCCATCTTAGTCGATAAGCCCCAGGTTGTTTGTTCAGAAGCTACTTTCGCGTCGCGACGCCAACACAGCCTGAACCGCTTTTGGCCTCGCGCCCGCAAACGGGCGCCCTACCACCCTGAAAACCGGCCATTGGATCAAGTTGGCAACAGTAATTCAGGTGGTGCAGTTTTCAGGGCCTCCAGCTTGCTCTGAATGATTTTCGGTGATTTCTGTTCCAGATAGTAAGCAATGGTTTCCACACGAATTCGAACAGATCCGGCAGGTTTCGTCTCATCGAGATCCTGAAACACGAAGAAAAGCGTTCCAAGCGCTTCGGTAATTTCCTGGACTGGTGAATAAGTCGGCTGATCCATTCCGCATTCATAACTGGAGAACCGGATTGAACAGGTTATCCACGGCATAATGGATCCATAGCGTGCAGCCCAAAGAAGTTCGTTGGTGTTTGCGCTGTGGGATGTTTTCCAAATATCCGAAATGTCAAAAGGGCTTTGAATTCGGCCAGCTTTGATCAGATCGCCGTATAACCAATCCAGTATCTCTGCGTCCAATGGCAGGTACTGACCCCAGAGGATCGGATAACCAAAGGCCTGCAACTCACTTTCAATGGCGTGGCCAATTCCGGTGTCCATGTGGTAAGGGCGGCCCAAGGCCAGGATGCAAGGTCGATGTTGTGTGGCGCATTCGGACAGTACCGCCAGACTTTGCCGCCGCAGACTCTGATCAAACTCTTGAAGGGCGTCATAGGCTTTGGCAACCGCAGCGCGCAGTTCAGCCAAGCGCAAGTCGGTGATTACACCCTTCAGGGCGTCGTACAACTGCCGGGTCGCAATTTGTGGGTCTGCCAGGGACACGGCCGGCGAAAGATAACATACGCCCAGTTCCTTGAACACGTCCTTTTCCCGCCGAAATCCAGCTCGAGTACTTTCGGGGCCGGCAATGACGCGTGGGCAGGCCATGTTTTCCCGGACATGACCCCGCAAAAAGGATGGGACAGTCAGGATTATGGGAACGAACAGGATATCAATGGGGCGCTTTTGCCCGTCCAGCAATTCACCATAGTGGCCAGACATGCACTTGACGGGGTAACAGCAATCAACAGCACCACGCCCTTTTCCGAATTTCAGCTGCTGTGCTTCCGACGTGTCCGACGAATAGACGATATTGCGGCGACCTATTCCCAGTTCAACGAACAATGTCGTCCAAAACCTGTGCGTCGACCACTGGTTCAGGACCCGAGGGATGCCGATCCGAAAATCCCGCTTGGGTGGTTTGGACTTAGCGAAAGGCGCCTTCGCGAACGCTTTCTGCAATATTTGGATTGGCATTCGCTTCCTCGTCGATTTGCTTTTTTCGCGCTTTCATCTCGGCTGCGTCTTCAATCAACCCTTTCGAGCAAGAATTGCCGGTAATCACCCGCTCCCACCCTTCCGCCAGAGGAACCTTGCTGTTTGCCCGGCCACGACCGCCGGGGATCTGAACATCCACAAAGGCCCGGCTACAGTTCATCGCACACCACTTGCAGGTGGTTTTGCTGTTGGTTGTACTGACATATTCCAACTCTTCGACGCGGTCGTGCCCGACGAACCGGGACGTTTGCCCGGTGTTCACATGTTCAAGCGCAAGAAGGGCGGCGCCCAACGCGCCAGCCTCGCCAGCATGAGGGTGCACGGTAATTTCCGCGTCAGGAATTTTACCCCTGATGAAATCGATCTGGGCTTTGACGACGGCCAGGTTTCGATGTGTTCCACCTTGCAGGACAAACTTCCTGCCGATGGCCTTGAGGTTCTGAAACTGCCCGGCATAGATCCAAACATTCAGGGGCAGGACCGCAGCAAGGCTTGCCATGATTTCTTCTGCCGCCCACCCTTTGCGTTGCTGGTTCACGATGTCGGACTGAAGGAACACGCCGCACCCCATCATCAGTTTCGGCATCCGCTTGGCGCTGAAGGCTTTTTCGGCATAGTCCTCAAGCCGGACATCATAGCGTTCGGCAACGCCTTGAAGAAACGCCCCATTGCCGGAAGAACATTGGGAATTGAGCCGAAAATCGACGACCGCTTTCTGCCGCAACAGCATGATTTTGACATCGGTTCCACCAACGTCGCATATCGCGTCTGCTTCGGGATGTATGTGCATGGCAGCAGCCGCATGTGCGACCGTCTCAACCACTGGCACGTCCGCCCCCAAAATATCCTTCAGCAGATCTTTCCCATACCCCGTCAGGCCAAGAGCGCCGATATTCTCGATTCCTGCGTCACGCAACTTGCGGAAAACGGACTTGGCATCTTCGATCGGGTTTCCCTGACTGTGCTGATAGACCGAAGCCTTGATTTCCGCGTCGCGGTCCAACGCCACCGCCTTGACCGTGGTGCTGCCGAAATCGCACCCGACATAGTATGTCTCGGCCGCAACGGGCTGGGGCATTTGGATCACGGGTTGGGTAAAATCCTCAAGGAACCGGACGAGTTCACCGTTCCGGGCCAAGGCCTCTTGCCCGGTCTTGGCCTTTTCACCGTGCTGGCCTGTTTCCACCCACCATTTCAGGCCATCCGTGCCGGAATAGGCCCGGGATATATTTTGTTCCCGACGAGAGATCTCGACGCAGCCGAGGCTTGCATAGTACAAGGCATCGCCGGGAACCAGGATTGCATCGGTGACGCTCTGTCCTGCTTTCAATACGACATTGCGCTCGTCCCAGAGCGCGGCCAAATGGCTTGCCCATGCCTGCTGAAGACCTTGAAAGAACATGTTCGGTCCGCCCAGCAAAAGCACTGATGGTGTGGGGGTGTTGCCTTTTGTCAAAGTCGCCAGGTTCTGCCGCACGACCGCGTCAAACAAGCTTGCGATGATTTCGGTCTTGGGAACTCCGGCCTTGACCAGACTGTTTGCGTCAGTCTCTGCAAAGATCCCGCATTTGGCGCTGATCCGATGAAGGGTTTGACCATCGAATGGCAGAGTGGTCAGCTCGTCCGGGGAAATGTTCAGTTTTCGTGCGGACTTTTCGATAAAGGTGCCCGTACCGCCGCTGCAGGCTGATTGCATATAGACCTGCTTGGCCTTGCCTGCGGAGGTTGGCGTGAAGAACAACGTCTTCATGTCTTCACCGCCAATTTCAGACACGAAATGCACATCCGGATGCAACGCTTCGACGGCGGCGGCGACGGCGACAACTTCCTGGATTTGCCGCGCGTTCACATGATCTGCCAGTGTCCCTGCCCCGGATCCTGTAAACGTGACAACATCGCGACCGACGGTCAGGCCGGCCTCCAGCTCCATCTGCGACAGCAGTTCAAGGGTTTTCTCGGCCTGGCGTGTTTTGTGACGACCATAGGCTTTCCAGATGACTTCGCCATCTTCTACCACGACGCCTTTTACAGTTGTCGATCCAATATCTACCCCAGCGAATTTCACAACGTGGCATTTCCCAGCTCAAGCACGACATTGGATGCGGTACCCACGGCGCCACGATGGGGAACTTTCCAAAATGGCGTGTTGACCTTGGGATGCTCTTTGGCGCGCCTTCTGGCCTCGTCCGCAGTCAACCCGGCGGCGGCAAGAGCAGATTCAAATTCCTCCTGCGCGCGGATCTTGGCGTCTGCCAGCACCATCTGGCACCGCGACAAAGCGTGTACGTCGCTGTCCCCTTTCACCTCGATTGGGGCATAGAGCATGTCGGGATACCGGCCCTGTACGGCCGCCATTGCGCCGATGCTCATTGTGTTGGGAAGGCAGCCATAGGGCGACAGCTCGCAAATCATATGTGCTTTTCGCTGGGTATGCGCCCAGATCGCCTTGGCGATCAGCAAATCACCCTCACCCCCGTTGATCATGTTGTCAAAAAAAGGAGCCGCCAGTTTCCGCAGCTTGTCCTGATCGGGCATCGGACGGGGAACGCCCCCAAGCATCCGGCGCATCTGATCGTATTTGAACCTGAAAAAGCGCTGCCCAAGTTTCAACAGAGCATAGTTCTGACGCGCTTTGTCTTTTATCCCGAAGCCCAGCTTTAGCTTTTGTCCGCCATACCGCATTAGGTAATCGAACCATACGACCATCGGTGCCGGCTGAACTTCGGCGCCTTCGCCTTCAAGCCATTTGTGCATATTGTAGTTCTGCACCCCTTCGGCGGTGGCCAGATAGAACTCGCCGGTGATCTTGACCATGGGCTTGACCCTCAATCGATCAAGCTGGATGTCTTCAAAGTGGTCGCGTGCACGCCTCATGGCCTTCAGAAAGCGTCTGGTCGTCGAATGCCACAGGACCGATCCCCATTTCGGCATTTGCTTCGGCCTACTCAACATGGCGTCGTATATCTCGGAAACCGCCTTCTGCGCCGCCCGGTTGGTCGCGCCTTGCTCTAGCTCATAGGGCCGCAGCTGGTATTCCAGATCCTGAATGGCATCCGCTGCCATCATGCCCAAGGCCGTGCTCAGCAGCAGGTGAATATCAGTCTGCAAACCGGCGTCTTTGCCTTTCGACTGATCGATTTCATGCTGCTGAACCAGAAACATCCTGAACGCCTCGAGCCCCAGATTCTTCAGCGCAAGCTCGTAGCTTTGGTGATATTGACCGAAACGGCAGGCCCCGCAGGCTCCGGCGGTCACATAAACATATTTTTCGGCCACTTCGTCAGCACCGATAGCCTCGGCTTCGTTTCTGAGAAAACTCGACAAGTTGCCCGTTGTGAATGCGGTTGGGCAGCACTGTCCGACATCCGCCAGTTCACGCCCCAGGTACAAGTCTTCAACTGTCACATCAGGCAGGCGCTGCGCATTGTAACCCGCACTTTTGAACAGGCCTTCCAGCAGTTTTTCGGCGCGCCATGTGACCCCACCAAACAACAGGGTGACATCCTTGCGCTGATCCGCAGTAAAAGGACGAGGTTCGTAAGCCCTATAGGACTCTTCCAAAATACGACTCATAAAAATACCCCCCAACCAACATAACATGTATTTACAATGCACAATATATTATTCAGAGATCGCCTCAGGTATTGGGAGTCCGTGTGAAACAGGACCATCGGAAATTCAGGTTTTCTTAGACGCCGGTCAGGCACTCTCAGCCTGGAAATCCATCAAATACCCAGGAATCTTTTTGCATTTCCTTCAAAAAAATCAGGTGCAAAAGGACTGATCTGTGGATCGCTGAAGAACGTGTCAAATTCGATCAGGTATTCACGGGTTCTGCCGACCATCAGGGGCATCGCCCAATCCGTTCCAAAACACACTTTGTCCCGAAAATGGTGCGGTGCGCCCGGGGTGCTGTTGCCGACTATGACGGATTTTAGCCGATGGAATATCTTTGGCTTGATCTGTGGATCCAGAATTCCCAAAATATGACCCAAGCCAAGATAGACATTGTCGAAATCCTCAACGAGGCGAATAGCACGATAGGCAAATGTTTGCTTGAAATGGGTGTTGTCTGCTGCCCATCCCATCCAATCTACTTCTTTTGCGCCACCACCATGAGCCAGGAACAACCAAAGGTTCCGGGCATTGTGGGTCTCCATCGCGTGCTTCCATAACGCTGGATCGGAGTAGATTCCGTATCCTTCCTCCACCTGAAACCCCATCGGGTTGCAATGGGCAAACAAACGCAGGTTGTGGCTGGAGAAATGGCGAATGATGTCACCCATCTTGGCCTGTGCCATCGGGTAGGGCGCAGGGTTCTGCGCTTTTTCTCTGTACTTTTCAAACTTTCGCCCAGAGGCGACCGGGGTCTGGTAGCCGCGCATATCGATCGGGCGGATCCCCAAGGGCGGATAGATTTTGTAGCCCGTTATTCCGAGTGCAACGCCTGAATCGACGATCTGTTTCCAGTTCCCGCCTCGAAACGGGTCAACCGCACCAAAATTGATCAATTCATTCGGGTTCTCAGCCGCGAGCAACTGCATCCGGTCCATTTGTTCGGTGAAGTCAAAATACGGCGGTAAGAACCCAAGCATCCCAGGCTTCTTGAGTTTTTCGAAGGCGCGGTGCATATCCAGCAGGACGCCCACGAAAAGGCTGGCTTCCGGGTCACTCGGCTGACCATTCTTCTTGAAATCCCTCTTGAGCGCTTTGAACCGGTTTCGCTCGGACAAGGTCATGATGACAATGAATTCAAGCAACTGAAAGATGCTACCGATTTGATCGGTTGGAATGCCTGCGGCACGAAAGCCTGCATCAGAGCCAGGTTTGTACAACCCACCTGAGCGCATGTGTTCAGCTTCATGAAAGAAATCGCTTTCCGCCGCTTTTTGACCAGCGACCCTGAAGGCCTCGGCCATAAACCGATCCAGCAAATCAGGGTCCGTGCCACTGTCTCCAAAAGCGGACCTGTCAGAAATTCTGCCACCGCCCACAAGCTGAACACCTATTGGGAGGTCGCCCGCCCTTGAATAGTTGATATCATGGTCAATATCGTTCAGGGCTCGGATCAGCTCCTCTATGTCCTTCCAATCCCGGTGGCTGGGGTTGGGTGTCGATTGAAACTCTCTAATCTTCTCACGAACCGGATGTGCAATGGCCCGCATAAGCTGGTCCACATCGTGATTAAGCAATGCGTCGATCAAATCGTCCTGATCAGGTTCTTCCGTCGCGGGTCTGCTGAAGTCGCTCATGCGGGTCACACTAAGCGCCAGAACGGCCAATCCAAGCGAAAGCCAATACTGTGAAAAGAACAAGTAGAAGATACTGTGCAACGGCAAATATCGCGCCGTGAACAGGTGGGTGTGCAAGTCAATAAAGGTATTTTTTCCAGTCATATTTTTGGCTCCACGAAATAAATTTCAGCCGAGAATTTTCTGTATTCGTATGACTTTGCTGTCAAAAACCGGAAATGGCTTTTGACCTTAATCTGCTGAGTTTAAGGTTTTTCGAAAAATTTTGCAATTTTCGAGCCCGGCAAGCCGCTTCGCCGAGACCGAGTTGAGCAGTGATTTCTACTGTTAGTTCATGTGAGTTGGAAGCAAAGTTCTTTAACACCGAAAGTCGAATGAAGTTAAATCCGTCGCTTAGAGCCTTGTTTCCGCTCGGTGGGCAGGTCCAAACAGGAATTGACTCATCGATGCCTACCAACCGTTCAACCAATTCGAATCTATTAGCCAATTGAGGATTAGTTTTGGATCAAACGGCCCAGAGGACGTTTGTGGATCCAACGGTGGCTTTAAGAATTAGTTACGGGAGTAGGATTTGAACCTCTGACCTTCAGGTTGTGAGCCTGACGAGGTTTGATCGTTTAGCGAACAGTCCAGTGGACTGTTTGTAGATCGAACGGTCTGCTGGAATTATTGGTTGCGGGAGCAGGATTTGAACCTGCGACCTTCAGGTTATGAGCCTGACGAGCTACCGGGCTGCTCCATCCCGCGACAGTTTTTGTGACCTAGCGCTTACGCTACTTGAGGTCTTTGGTTGGCCTATCGCTTGCGCTATTTAAGGCCGGGTATTGTTTTTTGATCGTTTAGAGAGATGTGGGCTTTTACTAGGTTTGGCGGTGACCTACTCTCCCGGGGCTTAAGCCCAAGTACCATTGGCGCGGCAGTGCTTAACTTCCGGGTTCGGGATGGGACCGGGTGTTTCACTTGCGCTATGACCACCAAACCGAGGAAAAGCCCACGTCGCTCTTTTTGCTTTGCAAAAAGGCGACGCGCGGGAGGCAGCGTATTCGCTTGCGAATGCGCGTTCCCGCACGGTTGTAATTATCAACCAACAGTGTCGCTTGGTGCGACACGATCATCCATTGTCAAGGTCGGTGTATGCTTTGGTCTTGTCTTTCCATTACTGGATCAAATCAAGCCTATCGGGCGATTAGTACCGGTCAACTGAACGCATTACTGCGCTTACATCTCCGGCCTATTGACGTGGTGGTCTTCCACGGCCCTCAGGGAGACCTTGTTTTGAGGGGGGCTTCCCGCTTAGATGCCTTCAGCGGTTATCCTGTCCGATCATAGCTACCCAGCACTGCCGTTGGCACGACAACTGGTCCACCAGTGGATCGTTCACCCCGGTCCTCTCGTACTAGGGGCAACTCCTCTCAAGTCTCCTACACCCACGGCAGATAGGGACCGAACTGTCTCACGACGTTCTAAACCCAGCTCACGTACCTCTTTAAACGGCGAACAGCCGTACCCTTGGGACCTGCTCCAGCCCCAGGATGAGATGAGCCGACATCGAGGTGCCAAACACTGCCGTCGATATGGACTCTTGGGCAGTATCAGCCTGTTATCCCCGGCGTACCTTTTATCCGTTGAGCGATGGCCCTTCCACTCGGGACCACCGGATCACTATGGCCGTCTTTCGACTCTGCTCGACTTGTCAGTCTCGCAGTCAGGCTGGCTTCTGCCATTGCACTCAACGAGCGATTTCCGACCGCTCTGAGCCAACCTTCGCGCGCCTCCGTTACGCTTTAGGAGGCGACCGCCCCAGTCAAACTACCCGCCACGCAGGGTCCCGGATCCGGATAACGGACCGCGGTTAGACATCAAGAGTGCGAAGGGTGGTATCTCAAGGGAGGCTCCACCGCGACTGGCGTCACGGTTTCAAAGCCTACCACCTATCCTGCACATCACAATCCTGATGCCAGTGCGAAGCTGTAGTAAAGGTGCACGGGGTCTTTCCGTCTAACCGCGGGAAGCCTGCATCTTGACAGGCAATTCAATTTCGCTGAGTCGATGTTGGAGACAGCGGGGAAGTCGTTACGCCATTCGTGCAGGTCGGAACTTACCCGACAAGGAATTTCGCTACCTTAGGACCGTTATAGTTACGGCCGCCGTTTACCTGGGCTTCAATTCAAGGCTCTCACCTCTCCTTTTAACCTTCAGGCACCGGGCAGGCGTCAGACCCTATACGTCGTCTTGCGACTTCGCAGAGCCCTGTGTTTTTAATAAACAGTCGCCACCCCCTGGTTTGTGCCCCCAGCCCCTAGTTGCCTAGGAACCGGGCCTCCTTCTCGCGAACTTACGGAGGTATTTTGCCGAGTTCCTTCAACATCGTTCTCTCAAGCGCCTTGGTATGCTCTACCAGTCCACCTGTGTCGGTTTAGGGTACGGTCTGATGGAGGGCTATTTCCAGGAACCACTCAGCAGCCCAATCAATCCGATAAGATTGAACTACACCTGTGATCCGTCACATCCTCCTGGCCTAGGAATATTAACCTAGTTCCCATCGCCTACGCCTTTCGGCCTCGGCTTAGGGGCCGGCTTACCCTGCTCAGATTAGCTTTAAGCAGGAACCCTTGGACTTTCGGCGAGAGTGTCTCTCACACTCTTTGTCGCTACTCATGTCATCATTCTCACTAGTGATCTCTCCACCGGATCCCTCACAGGCCGGCTTCATCGAAAGAACTCTATCCTGCGCTACCGCCTATTCGGCTACTTGAGCGCGATTACTCGCGCCACATAACCGGCGGCAATACAGGATGAGTTCTATGTCACACTACGCTCTGCTACCATGCCTTACGGCATCCTAAGCTTCGGCTCATGGCTTGAGCCCCGTTACATCTTCGCCGCAGGACAACTTGTTTAGACCAGTGAGCTGTTACGCTATCTTTAAAGGATGGCTGCTTCTAAGCCAACCTCCTGGTTGTTTTGGTCGTCCCACCTGCTTTCCCACTTAGCCATGAATTGGGGGCCTTAGCTGTAGGTCAGGGTTGTTTCCCTCTCCACTACGGACGTTAGCATCCGCAGTGTGTCTGCCATCTAGTACTCCCGGGTATTCGGAGTTTGGTTAGGATCAGTAAGCCTGTGGGGCCCCATTACCCATCCAGTGCTCTACCCCCCGGGGTATTCGGATGACGCTCTACCTAAATAGATTTCGCAGAGAACCAGCTATCTCCGAGTTTGATTGGCCTTTCACCCCTAGGCACAGCTCATCCCGATCCTTTTCAACGGATGTGGGTTCGGTCCTCCAGTAAGTGTTACCTTACCTTCAACCTGGCCATGCCTAGATCACTCGGTTTCGGGTCTGATCCCACGAACTCATACGCCCTATTAAGACTCGCTTTCGCTACGCCTACACCTAACGGCTTAAGCTTGCTCGTGAGACCAAGTCGATGACCCATTATACAAAAGGTACGCCGTCAGCTCGCAAGGAGCCTCCGACTGATTGTAGGCGTTCGGTTTCAGGTACTGTTTCACTCCCCTCGTCGGGGTGCTTTTCACCTTTCCCTCACGGTACTGGTTCGCTATCGGTCAGCAAGGAGTACTTAGCCTTCGAAGGTGGTCCTCCGATCTTCAGACAGAATTTCACGTGTTCCGCCCTACTTAATACGTCCGTCAAAGCTTCCTATACGGGGCTGTCACCCGCTATGGCCACGCTTCCCAACGTGTTCTAGTCACTTATCCGGCTCGGCTGG
>NZ_WQFQ01000016.1:0-22969 GCF_013034245.1 Ruegeria sp. HKCCA4812
CTCCGTTCAGCGCATCACTTTCTGCGTCAGCAACACGTTGTTTTTCAACAGAATCGGCGGAAAGCAGACCTTCGCTGCACTTGGGATGAACGCCCCCTATGTGGACAAATTAGACGCGTGAACTCAGCCGCGAGAAAACTCCGCACACAACTGGCAAACTGGCTCAATGCTGTGATCAGAACCTGACTCTGAACGCCAGCCCAACCAATGGCGCTGTTTCATAGCTCTGACGACTAATTTCCAATCCATTCGCATCATCTAGCGTCAGGCGGCCGTCAAATTCTGCGCCAGCAAAGACACTTAATGAAACCCCAGGGTTCGGGTTGTATCCAACAGATAGAACTACAGGGATACTCTTATCCTCACCCACACCATTCGGGGCAAGGCCATCCCCATCCAACCTGAATCGAATCCTTTCCGATCGCGCGGTCAACGAAATGTCCAAGGTGTCATTCAACGCGTAACTCAGTGTCAGTCCGGGACCTTGCGTCGCTCCTACACCAGAGCCAGTATTCAAGTTCCAGCGATCGTTTATGTCCCAGTCGATCAGCAGGGCTGGAAAAAAATCTGTGCCGCTTTCGTCAAATTGAGAAAACGCGCCAAAGGCCGGACCTATCGTCAAGCGCTCGCTCAGTTGCCAAGCAATTCCTGCAAAAATACCATGGGTTCTTCCTTCAGATGAGGAGGCCCCGCTTTGATAGTCCCATCTGATCTGTGGCGACACAAAAATTGTTGCTGTATCACTCACTCGAAGCCGCACAGGAACGGCGACGCGGAGGTCACGGATGTTTTCCCATGGCTGGTTGTTCGATTGGCTGAAGCGATAATCCAGTTTGCCAAAGCTGGTGGAAAACCCAACTGAATTTCCTCCGTCCAGATTGTATAGTGCGGTCGCACGAAGAAATGTTCGACTTGCAGAGAATTCGCCACCGCCGCTCAAATCCGCATCCCCTTGAAAAGCGGCAAGCCCATCAACCTGATACGCCCAACCTAGCCGCGGCTGTGCAGTCAACGGAAACGCTGTGAAACATAGGGAAATAGTTCCAAAGCAACACGTTAGAATAAGGTTTTTCATATGACGTTTCCTAAGTGACGCTGGTTCCCTTTCGGGTTGCCACTCCTGAACCAGCGGTTCAAGTGCTTTCAAGTCTGTTATGCGGACAAAGCTGCTGTTCGAAGAGCGTGCGCAATCGTCAAAGGTTCGAAAAAGTTAGCGGCGAACGGCTGATATGATGACAGACGGGGCCGGGACAAGAAAACCGCCATTGTGCATGTTGCCTAAAGAGCGAGTGCGTTCCGCCAGATCAGAGCGAATTGAATCTCGTTTCATAGCAGGTTGCGATCTTAATAGTGATGCCGCGCGAACGGCACCCTGGTCAAATGCATCAAACAAGTCCTCAGGGTGTTGTACGTGCAATTCAGAAGGCACATCGAACAACTGAAACTCTGCAAATCCCGCTTGAGTGACCATAGGCTCAGCAGAAGAACGGTCGGCAAGCATATGGGCATCCGGTCCTAAAGGCAGTTCTACAGACGGATCGCCCAGTCGCCCAACCGCATCGAACAACCAACCGAAAGCACCATCTGATCCTTTCCCCTTCCAGATTGAAAACGCGATTCGCCCTCCTGGTCTCAAAACCCTTGCCGCCTCCGCCAAACCGCGTCCAGGATCGGGAAAGTGCGGGACACCAAAACCAATAGTGACGGCGTCAAAGCTGCTATCAGCAAAGTCCATTGACATCGCATCTCCTTGAATGAAGGAAGCGTCTGGCACAGCTGATTGAGCAAGAGATATCATAACTCCCGAGAAGTCGAGCCCCGTTACGGATGCCCCTCTTGCCGACAGTTCTGCAGCAACAACACCATGCCCGGTGCATAAATCAAGAACCGTTGACTTGGGTCCTGCGGAAACCGCATCCGAGAGCCTCTGCGCAACAAGGCGAGTGGCTTGGTGAAATCCATCTGCATAACCTTTGGCGATAGCTGGATTGGCCCAGCCTTCGCGCTCCATCTTTTTAAAATCACTTAGGCCGTTCATGCACCCTCCAAGCCGGGCCAGAGTAGCATCAACGTTTTTTTACACCAACAGAAGCGTTCTTTGCGCCAAATGGTAGCCTCGCTAAAGCGTCCGCACTGATCTCAATGGCTGCGTTCGCCATAGTTTTGCGAACGACCGAAATACGGACAAAGCTGCCATTCGGCCCGAGCGACTGGCCCGTCAGGATAGAGCTATCTCCAAACGGTCCAACGCATTGGGCGGCCACACCTCATCGAATTTGTAAAATTCCTCAAAGATAGGAATGTCTTTGCTGAGTGGCACCCAGGCCTGCTTGCTGTTGGTGAAAATCTGTACATCCGGAGGACATTGATCCGGGTTGTTCAATGTTCCGACGCGCACGTACCTTAGCTTGCCAAGGCGGATCATGTAGCTGCTAAAAACGGCGACGCCACAATCTCTACAGCGCGTAATGATCTGACCTTTCCCGCTTGGAGTAGAGAGCTCATGTTCAGTGATTGGCCCCTCAAACTGCACGCGATCTGCCTCAATGATGGCGTTCAAGACGTAGGCCGCTCCGGTTTGTCGCTGACATTCGCCGCAGTGGCAGCAATGCACGAACATGGGTGGTGACGTCATTTGATACGTTACGGCTCCGCAACCGCATTTCCCCTTGATCATTGTTTCCCCCTAATTGCTTCTTTGCATTCAAGCCATCGCTCTTATTGAACCAGTTCATAATGCTTGATCGAACGCGACTCGACCAATTCGGCTTCCGCCGGATCGATATGCGGGCTCTGGTAGTTATCGCCGACAAAAGCCTTTAGTGACTCCAGGTTTTCCCAAATCATCACAAAGCTGAACTCTCGCGGTGTGTCAGCACGTGCGGCACCAGGAAACACTTGAACGATGCCCTTGGTACCTCTCATCAAGGGGATAGCTGTTTCATGGAAGAACTTGCTGAACTCTTCCTCTTTGCCCGGCCGTGTCACGACCTGAAAAATACGCATGATCATTCATCCGACCTCCGTAAAGTACGGTTCCTGAATGTATGAGCGCCTCTGGTTCTGCGACCATATCATTTCGTTCCGAGATTGTCTGCTTTGGGCTCGTTGCAGTCATCTGACCAATTCTGTTGGATGATTTCTTTCTGCCAAATTGCCGTCGTCGCGTGACCGCAACCACGCCGGTGATTCAGTCGAGGAATCGATTCTCAAAGACCAGATCACGCATTGTCACGACCCTTCGGTCACAACTACCCTATACCACTTCCTGATTTTCAATGACTTAACAACCATGAGAGTCACGTCTTCCCAGTGTCCGACTAGATGCTTTTGGTCTTCTGACACTCAGATTAATCGCCGGAAGCGGGACAGAGTGTCGGCACTATTGCTGCTGATTTACACTGGAAGTCGCATCAGCGAGATTCTGACGCTGCGCTGGGGCTATGTAACGTCGCACCATCTGGAATTGCAGGGCAGCAAGACCGGAAGCCGCCGCATTCCTCTACCGAGAGAAGCCTATGACATCCTGATGGAATTGCCTCGTCAACCGGGAAATCCATGTATAAAATTAAGCGCTTCTGACAGTGGACCGCGAAATGACCTGAAAAAATCGCGGCGGCGCATACGTAAGTCGGCGGGCTTGGACGATGTCCGTATCTACACCCCCAATTGACCCTTCTGATACATCTCAGAGCTGCGTGTGGCGTGTTGCAGGGAACGGCTTGCCATAGATCGTTGGCAGATCAGGACGTGGTCCCAGTTCGATGCTTTTTTCGGCGATGTCATAGCCGAGGCGTTAAAGTAGATACGATACTGCGAGCCTGATCTTGACGATGGCAACCACGCGCGGTGGTCTAACCATACAATGTAGGGCTTGGTTGCTGGATCATCCGAGGATGACCTACTGGAAATGCGCAGCCACATCGACACCACAAGCGTTAAGCGCGCGCATCGCTATCAGCATATTGGGTTGATAACGACGCAATTGGCAGGTCTTGGAGTTACACTGGCCGCACTTGAAGGCATTCAGGAAAATGAGCTTAGTGATTCTATCGACAGTGTTAGAGCCAAGCTCGCAGAGAGCATTAAGGCGGATCCTCAGCAAGCCGCAAAGAAACTGCATGAAGCCAAGAACAAATTCCGGTTCAAAGCGTAAACTGCCGACGAGGACCCACCTACTTTTGAACTGCGTCCGCGTGGGAAGTTTGCTCACTTAGCAGCCATTGGTGCGTTACTTCAATGCTGAGTTTGCAAAGTGCCACCTTCAAGGTAACCAACCCATCATTAAGCAAGACCCAACCTTTCGCTTCAAGTCGACACCAGCGCGACAACTTGCCTGCAACGTGAGATGTTCTAGGGTGTTAGTATTTGCACGCGACAATAAAACGCCAATCTGTGCGTTGTTGGTTTAGAAAAACTCTTCGCGTGGTCAAAAATAGTCAAAATAGCAATGCCTTAAGTGTTTACTTGAAAGAATAAGACTACACATTCAACGAAACGGTTTTGTACACGTTTCTTCGTCAATCTATGCCGCGTGGTTGCTTGGTGGTTGCTGTAGGCGTGAGAAAATCTCGTCTATTCTTGCTAACTCTTTGAAAAAAGTGGTGAGCCGTGCAGGATTCGAACCTGCGACCCACTGATTAAAAGTCAGTTGCTCTACCAACTGAGCTAACGGCCCACTCTTTTGTTGGATCTGTCGATCCGTGGCGCTCTTTACGGCAATTCCCCGACCGGGTTCAAGCCCTTATTTCGCGCCTCGTTTCGCCGTAACAACGCGTGTTTCCGGCAACCCGATAGGCGGCCTAATTAGGCAGGTGGCGCTGGAGGGTCAACCCCTTTTTTGAGGAATCTTCGCGACAGGGTGGATTCATGTTCGGACCGACGTTATATGCCCGCCATGCAACAGAGACTCGACACCGGACTGCCGTTCATGAAGATGCACGGGCTGGGCAATGACTTTGTCATTGTTGACGCACGCGCACAGGATGCCCCGATCACGCCGGAACTGGCCCGGGGAATCGGGCATCGGCAATTTGGTGTGGGATTCGATCAGTTGGCCGTTATCGAAAAAGGTGAAGCCGACGCGCATCTGGTGTTCTACAATTCCGATGGATCAACCTCTGCCGCCTGCGGCAACGCCACCCGCTGTATTGCACGGTTGCTTATGGATGAGACGGGGCGCTCTGCCCTGAAGCTCACCACGGAACGGGGAACCCTTCATGCGCGGGATGCCGGCGATGGGCTCACTTCGGTCAACATGGGGCACCCGCAGCTGAACTGGCGCGAAGTTCCTCTGGCAGAAGAGATGGACACGCTGGAATTGCCAATCGAAGGCACCCCTACGGCAACGGGAATGGGCAACCCGCATTGCACGTTCTTCGTTGACAACGCCGAAGCGATCCCGTTGGCAGAATTCGGCGCGCGTTACGAATACCACCCGCTTTATCCCGAACGCACTAATGTCCAGGTGGCCCAGGTCATTGGCCCGGATCACATCCGTATGCGCGTCTGGGAGCGCGGAGTAGGCATCACTTTGGCATCTGGGTCTTCATCCTGTGCAACAGCCGTGGCTGCCGCGCGACGGGGGCTGACCGGTCGCAAGGTGCGGATTGATTTGGATGGTGGCACGCTTTGGGTCGACTGGCGCGACGATGGTGTCTGGATGACCGGCCCGACATGTCACGTTTTCTCTGGCACTCTGACGCCTGAATTTCTGAGGTCGCTGGGATGAACCCGCCCAAGTTCACCACGTTGGGCTGTCGCCTGAACGCATATGAAACCGAGGCGATGAAAGAGCTGTCGCAACAGGCCGGTCTGACAGACGCTGTGGTGGTGAACACATGCGCAGTGACGGCTGAGGCCGTGCGCAAGGCCCGGCAGGAGATCCGCAAGCTACGGCGCGAGAATCCGAATGCCCGTCTGATCGTCACAGGCTGTGCCGCCCAGACCGAGCCCGAAACCTTTGCCCGGATGGACGAGGTCGATGCGGTCATCGGCAACACTGAAAAGATGCGCCCCGAGACCTGGCAAGGCATGGCTGCCGATTTCATCGGCCAGACCGAGGCGGTGCAGGTCGATGACATCATGTCGGTCACCGAAACCGCAGGCCACCTGATCGACGGGTTCGGCACCCGCTCGCGCGCCTATGTGCAGGTTCAGAACGGCTGTGACCACCGCTGTACCTTCTGCATCATTCCCTATGGCCGGGGCAACTCGCGCAGCGTGCCAGCCGGTGTGGTGGTGGATCAGATCAAGCGGCTTGTCGACAAGGGCTATAACGAGGTCGTGCTGACCGGGGTCGATCTTACATCCTGGGGTGCCGACCTGCCCGCAAGTCCAAAACTGGGCGATCTGGTCATGCGCATCCTCAAGCTGGTGCCGGATTTGCCACGCCTGCGGATCAGTTCGATCGATTCGATCGAGGTGGATGAGAATCTGATGCAGGCCATCGCAACCGAACCGCGCCTGATGCCGCACCTACATCTGTCGCTACAGCATGGCGACGATCTGATTCTAAAGCGCATGAAACGCCGCCATCTGCGGGACGACGCCATCCGCTTTACCGAAGAGGCACGCAAGCTGCGCCCCGACATGACCTTTGGCGCGGATATCATCGCAGGCTTCCCGACCGAGTCCGAAGCGCATTTCGAAAACTCGCTGAAGCTGATCACCGACTGCGACCTGACCTGGCTGCATGTCTTCCCCTATTCCAAGCGTGAAGGAACACCGGCAGCTCGCATACCGCAACAGGTGAATGGAACGGTCATCAAGGATCGCGCCGCCCGCCTACGCGCGGCAGGCGACGCTCAGGTCACAAAGCACTTGTCGCAGCAAATCGGCAAGACCCATCACATCCTGATGGAAAACGCCCATATGGGCCGGACCGAACAGTTCACCGAGGTTTCGTTCAAAGCACCTCAACCCGAAGGCGAGATCGTACGCGCTGCTATAACCGGGCAGACCGTGACCCAACTCACGGCCTGATTACCTTCATCAGGCAAGAAAGACCCCGGTGAAGAACTGGCTAATGGCCAAGAAGGGGGGCAAGGGCCCGTGACCCGTTCTGGTAACAAAAACCCCCGCAACCGGATGGCGCGGGGGTTTCAATTTATGCTTACTGAAAAGGGTCTCAGTCCTCTTTACGAAGTTTGCCCTTATGCGGAGCCCACAGGCGCTTGTTGACCAGATAGAGAAGCACCGACAGAACGGTCAGGAAAATCACGCCAACAAAGCCAGCGTTCTTGCGCTCCATCATCTTCGGCTCGGCCGCCCACATCAGGAACGCCGAGACGTCCTCTGACATGTGTTCGACAGAGTTCGAGTGCCCGTCGGCGAACTCGACCTGTTCATCCGCCAGCGGCGGTGCCATCGAAATCCAGCCGCCGGGGAAGGCCTTGTTTTCGTAGAGGACAGTTCCTGCCTCTTCCTTCTCTTCACCAGTATAGCCGTCCAACAGTGAGGCTATGTACTCGGCTCCGCCCATGCCTTTGACCAGCTGATTGATGCCCAGACCGTAAGGTCCGTGGAAGCCCGCGCGGGCCTTGGCCATCAGGCTCAGGTCCGGTGCGCCGACACCGTTGTTGGCCGGGAAGTGGTCAGTCGGAATCGCCGGGCGGAAATCGTCCAGCTCGGGATCGAACACTTCGAAGTTGTCGGCCGCATAGGCGATGACTTCTTCTTCCGAATAGCCCAGCGCTTCCAGATCGCGCAGAGGCACATATTGCAGACCGTGGCAGGCCGCGCAGACCTCGGTATAGATCTGCAGGCCGCGCTGCAGCTGATGCTGGTCCCAGGTACCGAAGGGGCCTTCGAACGAGAAGTCAAAGTCTTCGATATGCTGCTCACCCCCACCTGCTGCATTGGATGCAACAGGGGTCAGGGCCAAGGCAAACGCGGCGCCGATTGCAAGTTTCTTGAACATGTTTCCGGTCCCTCTTCTTACTCGGCCGGCGTGGCTTTGGCGTCAGCCTTGCCATAATGCGCGTTGAAGTCTTCTTCGATGGTCTCGGGCTGTGCCAGAGGCTTCTCGATCACTCCGAGGATCGGCAGGATCACGAAGAAATAGGCGAACCAGTAGGCGGACGCGATGAGCGAGAAGGTCGCATAGGGCTCTTCCGCGGGCATCGCACCCAGCCACATCAGGGCAAAGAAGTCGATGACCAGCAGGTAGAACCACCATTTGAACATCGGACGGTACTTACCCGAACGCACGTTAGACGTGTCCAGCCAAGGCGCCAGCGCCATGGCCAGGATCGCGCCGAACATCGCAAGAACACCGAAGAACTTGGCATCGATGATACCGCCGGTGATGAAGCTGGCGAATTGAACGACCCAGACCTCACCGGTAAACGCGCGCAGGATCGCGTAGAACGGCAGGAAGTACCATTCGGGAACGATGTGTGCAGGTGTCACCAGAGGGTTGGCTTCGATGTAGTTGTCGGGGTGGCCCAGATAGTTCGGCATAAAGCCCACGACGGCCCAGAACACGACCAGGATCACGGCCAGGGCGAAGAGATCCTTGATCACGAAGTACGGCCAGAACGGCAGCGTGTCTTTCTCGGCCTCAGCTTTCGAGCCCCGGCGCACTTCAACACCTGTCGGGTTGTTGTTGCCGGTGGTGTGGAAGGCCCAGATATGCACCACAACCAATGCCGCAATGATAAACGGCAGCAGATAGTGCAACGAGAAGAAGCGGTTCAGCGTGGCGTTGTCCACGGCGGGCCCGCCCAGCAACCAGGTCTGAAGCGCGTCACCAACAAACGGGATCGCACCAAACAGGCCGGTGATCACGGTTGCACCCCAGAAGGACATCTGACCCCAAGGCAGAACATAGCCCATGAAGGCGGTGCCCATCATCATCAGGTAGATCAGCATACCAATGATCCACGTGATCTCACGCGGGGCTTTGTACGAGCCATAATACAGGCCGCGGAACATATGGATGTAAACCGCCACAAAGAACAGCGATGCGCCATTCATGTGCAGATAGCGGATAAAGTGACCGCCATTCACGTTGCGCATGATGTGCTCGATGCTGGCAAAGGCCAGATCAACATGCGGGGTATAGTGCATCACCAAAACGATACCGGTGATGATTTGCAGCGCCAGGCAGAATGCCAGAACGATGCCCCAGATCCACCACCAGTTCAGGTTCTTGGGGGTCGGGATCATAAGGGTATCGTACAGCAGGCCGACAATCGGCAGGCGGCTGTTCAGCCACTTCTCGCCGTTTGTCTTCGGCTCGTAATGATCGTGGGGAATTCCGGACATAAGTTTGGGTCTCCCTTAGCCGAGTTTGATTGTGCTGTTGTCCACCCATTCTGCGGGCGGGACAGGCAGGTTCTCAGGCGCGGGGCCTTTACGGATACGACCGGCGAGGTCGTAGTGCGAACCGTGGCACGGGCAGAACCAGCCACCGAAGTCGCCGGCATCCCCCAAAGGCACACAGCCGAGGTGCGTACAAACGCCCATCTGAACGATCCAGGCACCCGGCGCTTCGCCTTCCGGTGACGGCATGACGCGGTTTGCGTCAGTCGCAGGCGCATCTGCGCTCAGGTTGAAGTTGCGTGCAAGCGGATCTGGCAGCGCATCTACACCTTCGGCGTCCTGTTCCTGGGCTTCCTGAATCTCGGCACCGGTGCGGTGACGGACAAAAACGGGTTTTCCCAGCCATTTTACCGTCAGTTGCGTGCCCGGCTCGACGCCGCTCACATCCACACGGATCGAGGACAGCGCCTGAACGTCTGCCGACGGGTTCATTTGGTTGATCAGTGGCCATACGGCTGCACCCGTTGCAACGACACCTGCGCCGCCAGCGACGTAGTACAGGAAATCTCTGCGGGTGCCTTCGTGGTCTTCTGCGTGGGACACGAGGTTATCTCCGATTATCTGGCGCCCGCGGACGGGCAAATAGCTCGCGCACCGCACGAATGCGGTGTCTTAACCGCGCTTACTATCGGGGAGAATAGTGTTCGTCCAGCGTTCATAAACGCGCAATACGCCGCATGTGTCCCTTCATGCACGTGACGAGGGGCTTTTTTTGGTGATTCTCGTCCGCAACTTTGCCTGCGGCTTCGAATCAACGAGGTTTGATTCGAACCTCGAACTCCGTTTTGCAGGCGAAATCCAGCCCGATTCTAACCACCAGTCGGCCAGTCATTTGAGAGCGTATTCTTGACAATCAGCATCACGAAGCAGCGATTGTCTGTTGGGTAAATCATATTCGCCAAATAGATGATTTAAATCGAAAATTGAGCGCAATTACACAGTTGCACTTTTTCCGTGAATACCGGACAGCGCGAAAATCGCGCGAACTCCTGCAAGGAGACCCCTATGTCAAAAGTCACTCTGGCCACTGCAATATTCACATTGGCCCTGTCCTCGCAAACACTTGCAGCAGGTGATCCTGCGAAAGGCGAGGCGATGTACAACCGCTGTTCATCGTGTCATGCGATCATCAAGGACGGCGAAGTACTGGTCAAAGGCGGAATCACCGGCCCGAATCTCTATGGCGTCGTCGGACGTGTCGCCGGGTCCGAAAAAGACTATCGCTATGGCAGCGAGCGCCTGCCGGTCGGTATGTTCACCGATGACATGATCCGCGCCGGCGAAGAAGGTCTGATCTGGACCGAAGAAAACATCGCCGCCTATTCCAAAGACCCCATCGGTTTCATCAAAGAGTATCTGGATGACGAAACCGCCCGCCCGAACATGAGCGTCAAGCTTAGGAAAGGCGCGGAAGATATCGCCGCCTATCTGGCGACTTTCAGTTCCGAGTAATCCTGTTTCCCGGTGCTGGTTACGCCTTGTGCATCAAGGCGGCCAGCTGACCGGTTTCACTGCCAAATCCGCCGGGCACTTTGTCGGCGGCAGCGATTCTTGCATCCTCCGGCTTGTTCTGGCCCAGTTTCCAGGTGCCCTGGATATCCTCTACCTGCATCCGGCATGGTACGATCATCCGCATCATTCTGGCCAACGCGTCATCAGACATTTTCCCGGTGACCCATGGCGCTTTGGGCAGCAGTCGATCTTCAAAGAATGCGGTTTGTCGATCCAGCAAATCACGCAGCTCGTCCTGCGGGCGCAGTTCAAGCTGTCCGGTCAGGTGCACGGCGACATAGTTCCACGTCGGAACTTGATCGGCGACACCGTACCAGTCGGGCGAGACATAGCCATCAGGCCCCTGCACCGCGATCCTGACCTCTTTCGGCCCGTGCAGCATACGGACAATGGGGTTTGATCGCACCAGATGAAGATCGACCACCGCACCGTCCTCAGACAGCAGAAAGGGCACGTGACTGATCAATGGCGCGCCGTCGCCGGAAATCGCCAGAACGCCAAAAGCCCGGTCACGGGCGAATTCAATATGACGCGCTCGATCCTCGACGCGGAAGGCTGGATTTGGGTGCATGGGCGACCTCCTGCCAAATCTCTTGCAGATGGGGTTGGTTCTTGGCAAGGTCTGCCTCGTTCTCAGGGCGGGGTGGAATTCCCCACCGGCGGTATGCGGGCCATGACCCGCAAGCCCGCGAGCGGCTCTGCCGTGTCCACGATCCGAACGGCAAAGGCCGGTATTTGGACAAAGTGTGGAACCACGAAAGAGTGTCAGCAGATCTGGTGAGAGGCCAGAGCCGACGGTCAAAGTCCGGATGGAAGAGAACGTGCAAGCCGTGCCGGTGAACCGGCGCGCCTGCTCGTGATCGCCTTGGGTGACGTGTCATGCCGGGCTGGCAGCGAAGGTTTTCGCGACCGCCAGCGGGCCACCGAACTGAAAGGAGATCACGATGACACACACCCGCTATGCTTTTGTCAAAGCCAACTGGCATTCCGACATCGTCGACCGCGCGCTGGACGGATTTCTTGAACTGATCCCGGCCGATCAGGTCGATGTTTTCGACGTACCCGGCGCGTTCGAGATGCCGCTGCTGGCCCGCGATCTGGCCCAAACCGGCCGCTACGCCGCTGTCGCCTGCGCCGCATTTGTCGTGGATGGCGGCATTTACCGTCACGACTTCGTGGCCCAGGCCGTCGTGGACGGTTTGATGCGCGCCGGCATGGATACAGGCGTGCCGGTCCTGTCCGTTTCCCTGACGCCGCACCAGTACCAGGAGACGGATCACCACAACGCCATCTACCGTGCGCATTTTGTCGAGAAAGGCCGCGAAGCAGCACAAGCCGCGCTGAAAATCACAGCGACCCGAGCGGTGCTGACGCAGGCCGCCTGATCTTCATCTTTTCAAAAATATTCATTCGCGCCACCGCAAGGTGGCGCCCACCAATTCGCAAATCCCCTTGAGGCTCAAGGCGCTCCCCGCTAATCACGATCCCAAAGGAGCCCGCCCCATGTCGATGAACAGTTTTGGCCATCTATTCCGTGTTACCACTTGGGGTGAAAGCCATGGACCCGCCTTGGGTGCCACCGTTGACGGCTGTCCGCCGGGTGTCACCATCGACGAGACCATGATCCAGCACTGGCTGGACAAGCGCAAACCGGGGCAGAACAAGTTTACCACCCAGCGGCGCGAACCCGATCAGGTGAAAATCCTGTCCGGTGTGTTCGAAGGGCAAACCACCGGAACGCCTGTGCAGCTGATGATCGAAAACACCGATCAGCGCTCGAAAGACTATGGCGATATCATGGACAAGTTCCGCCCGGGCCATGCCGATATCACCTATTGGCAGAAATACGGGATCCGGGATTATCGCGGCGGCGGGCGGAGTTCTGCACGCGAAACAGCCGCGCGTGTGGCTGCGGGTGGATTGGCGCGTGAGGCGATCAAACAGATCGCACGCAACGTGCAGATCACCGGGTACATGACCCAGATCGGGCCGCACAAGATCGAGCGCGACAATTTCGACTGGTCCCAGATCGAACAGAACCCGTTCTGGACACCGGATGCGCAAGCCGCCGAGACGTGGGCCACCTATCTGGACGATCTGCGCAAGTCCGGCAACTCGGTTGGCGCAATTGTCGAAGTTGTGGCGCGCGGCGTGCCCGCAGGGCTTGGCGCGCCGGTTTACGCCAAGTTAGACACTGATCTAGCTGCTGCGATGATGTCGATCAACGCGGTCAAAGGCGTCGAAATCGGCGAAGGCATGGCCGCGGCTGAACTGACGGGCGAGGCCAATGCCGACGAAATATTCATGGGGCAGAACGGACCTCAATACAGCTCGAACCATGCGGGCGGGATTCTGGGCGGCATTTCTACCGGGCAGGACATCGTCGTGCGCTTTGCGGTCAAGCCGACCTCGTCGATTCTGACCACACGCAAAACCATCACCAAATCAGGCGAAGAGACCGAGATCATCACCAAGGGCCGTCACGACCCTTGTGTTGGTATTCGCGCGGTCCCGGTAGGAGAGGCGATGATGGCCTGCGTGATCCTCGACCACCTGCTGTTGCATCGCGGCCAGATCGGAGAGAACCGTGGACGGATCGGCTGATCTGCGCACCCGCCTGCGGGCTGTGGTCGCACATCGCATGGAAACGGATCCGGCCCATGATTTGGCCCATCTGGATCGTGTTTGGACCAACGCCCGGGCCATCGCTGATGATCAAACCGATATGTCCGTGCTGCTGGCCGCAAGTTATCTGCACGATCTTGTGAATCTGCCCAAGGACGATCCCGACCGGCATCTTGCCTCGCGCAGATCCGCAGCGGAATCAGAGCCTATTCTTAAGGAAATCGGGTTTGAGGCCGATCAGGTCCGTGCGATCCAGCACGCGATCGAAGCCCATAGTTTTTCGGCCGATATCCCCCCTGAGACGATCGAGGCGCGGATTCTGCGCGATGCGGACCGCCTTGATGCCCTGGGCGCCATCGGTATCGCCCGCAACTTTTCCGTTTCCGGGGCCTTGGGGCGTACTCTTTACCATCCTGCGGACCCTTTTGCCCAAGCCCGGCCACTGGATGACCTTCATTTCTCGCTTGACCACTGGAAGGTGAAACTGCTGCGCCTGCCAGGTGACATGTTGACCGAGACCGGAAGGCGGATTGCAGAACAACGCACCGCGCGCATGATCCGCTTTCTTGAAGAATTCGCCGAAGAGATCGGCTGCTCCTTGCCGCAATCTTGGGCGAATTGCTGAATCCACCCGTTGATCTTTGCCCGTCAAAGACGCAGGTTCGCGCCGATGACAAAACCCTTAACTTCGCATCGACCTCTGCTTGCCGTAACGCTGAAGCTGTGCGCCTTGTTCCTGTTCACGTCGATGTCCGCGCTGGTCAAAGCACTTTCAGATGAATTCCCGCCGGGCCAATTGGTGTTTTTTCGGTCCCTGTTCGCAATCCCCGTGATCATTCTTTGGCTCATCGCGCTGGGAGAGTTGTCGAAAGGCTTTGTGGTCAAGAAACCCATGGGCCATTTCTGGCGCGGTGTTCTGGGAACAAGCGCCATGGGTCTTACCTTTACCGGCCTCAGCCTGTTGCCCCTGCCGGAAGTCACTGCCATCGGGTACGCGACACCGATCTTCACCCTGATTCTGGCCGCCGTCATGCTGGGCGAACGGATTCGGCTTATTCGTATCGGCGCTGTGGCTTTGGGTCTGCTGGGCGTCCTGATCATGATCTGGCCACGTCTTGGCACCACCGAGATGGAGGTCGCCGCCACCATCGGCGCGGTGTGCGTGCTGGGCGCAACCCTCGCACGTGCCTTCGTTCAGATCCATATCCGGCAATTGGTCAAGGTCGATCACCCTGCGGCCATCGTGTTCTATTTCTCGATGACCGCGACGCTTCTGTCGGCCCTGACCGCGTTCTGGGGCTGGACGATGCCGACAGTAAATCAGGCTCTAATACTGATCATGATGGGCCTGATCGGCGGCGTCGCGCAGATTTTGGTCACATCTTCCTATCGGTTTGGTCAGGCCTCGATGCTGGCACCTTATGACTATGCAACGATGCTTTTTGCGATCGTGATAGGCTATGTCTGGTTCGACGAACTGCCAACGCTTGCAATCCTGATCGGGGCCGCGCTGGTGATTGCAGGCAATGTTGTCGTCATCTGGCGCGAACACCAGTTGGGGCTGGAGCGCGGCAAGGCCCGGTCGGTTACAGACCCCAAAGCATGACTTTACCTTTTGCAATCTTCCCCTAGGTTGGGCCGAACAGTCAAAGAGGTTCCCAAATGAGCGACGCGCAGGATCACAAGGAAAAGATGCAGAAGGTGCAGGCCCAGCACCGCAAGAAAGTGTCCGAGGCCGTGGATCCAGGCCGCGGTCTGGTCCTGATCAATACCGGCAAGGGCAAAGGCAAGTCCTCGGCCGCGTTCGGCGTGGTCATTCGTGCCTTGGGCTGGGGCCAGAAGGTTGCTGTGGTGCAGTTCATCAAGGGCAAATGGAAAACCGGAGAGCGCCGTTTCTTCGAAGAGCGTGATCTGGTGACATGGCATACGATGGGCGAAGGTTTTACCTGGGACACACAGGACCGGGAGCGCGATATTGCAGCTGCCAATGCCGCCTTCGACAAGGCCTGCGCCCTGATGTCCAGCGGCGAATACGATCTGGTTGTGCTGGACGAGATCAACATCGCCCTGCGTTACGAATACCTGTCGGTCGAACAGGTCATCGAAGGTTTGAACGCGCGCTCGGAAAAGACCAGCGTATTCCTGACTGGCCGCGACGCGCCGAACGCGCTGCGTGAGTATGCTGATCTGGTCACGGAAATGACCGAGGAGAAACACCCGTTCCAAGCGGGCATCAAAGCACAGCGCGGCGTGGATTTCTGAAGCAGCGTTGCTGCAAGGTTGGCGGTTCATAGCCGCCAGTTCCGATTATCGCCCTGCCGCGTTGACCGATTCTGTCATGTCGCAGGTTCCGGGAAACGCTGGCGTGTTCGGTTGGCGAAAGCCACAAGCGACAGCATCACCGGCACTTCGACCAGGACCCCCACAACCGTCGCCAGTGCCGCGCCGGAATGAAGACCGAACAAGCTGATTGCGACGGCAACGGCCAATTCGAAGAAATTCGATGTCCCGATCATGGCACAGGGCGCTGCGATCCGGTGGGGAACCTTCAGCGCATAAGCGGCGCCATAGGCAATGGCAAAAATACCATAGCTTTGGATCAGAATGGGAACGGCGATCAGAATGATGACCGTAGGTTTCGCCAGAATGGTCTCACCTTGCAGGCCGAACAGGATGACCACGGTTGCAATCAATCCCATGACAGACCACGGCTTTACCCGCGAAGAGAAGGCTTCTATCGCTTGTTTAGAGCCTAATTTGCGGCGCGTGATCAACCCAGCGAAAAGCGGCAGCACCACATAAAGGACCGTGGCCAAAACCAAAGTCTGCCACGGCACTTCGATGTCGGTGACACCCAGCAAAAAGGCCACGATCGGCGCAAATGCCACGACCATGATCAGATCATTGACCGAGACCTGAACCAGCGCGTATGTCGCGTCGCCTCTGGTTAGCTGCGACCATACAAACACCATGGCGGTGCAAGGGGCGGCCCCCAGCAGGATCAGGCCGGCAGTGTATTGCGCGGCATCTTCGGGCACGATCCAGGGCGCGAAGACATAGTCGAAAAACAGGACGGCCAGCAGTGCCATGGTGAAAGGCTTTATCAGCCAGTTCACCACCAGCGTCACAATCAGACCACGTGGCTGGCGGGCGACTCCGGCGACTGCACCGAAATCGACGTTGACCATCATCGGGTAGACCATTGCCCAGATCAGCACTGCCACCACCAGGTTGACGCTGGCAATTTCGGCGCTTGCCACCTGCTGCACCAGCCCCGGCGCGGCCAGCCCGATCAGGACGCCACCGATCATCGCAAGTGCAACCCAGATCGTGAGATATCGTTCAAAAATGCTCATGACTGCGCCTCAGCCGTTTGATCCGTAAGTTTGCCAGAGGTCAGCGCGGCAAGCCCGACCATCACGGCCGCTGTGCCCAGCACCATAGGCAGCCCCCCGACCTGATAGGTCAGGCCAGACAAGACGGTGCCGGCCAACCGCCCCGTCGCATTTGCCATGTAATAAAAGCCGACATCCATCGTCACACGCTCGGACCGGGTGAAGGCAAGAATAAGATAGGAATGCAGCGATGAGTTGACCGCGAAGATCGCACCAAAGACCAAAAGCCCGGCGACCAGCGTCAGGGTCAGCCAGGTCTCGGGCCCATTTGACAGCAAAACTGCCAGTGTCAGAGCCGCAGGAACACAGAACAGGATCGCCGCCCAGCTGCGTGCGGCACGGATCAGATCACCTTCGGTTCGATCTGACGCACGAAGAATCCTTGGCGCGTTGGCTTGCACGGCGCCATAGAGGATGATCCACACCGCCATGAATGTTCCGATCATAAAGAACGCGGCCCGATTGCCCTCTTCGGTGCCATCTGAAAGAACAGCATAGAAATAGATCGGGATGCCGACCACGAACCAGACGTCCCGCGCACCGAACAGGAAGACACGCGCCGCGGACAACCAGTTCACATTCGCGGATTTTGAAAAAACCTCAGAGAACTTTGCGCCCTTGCGCCCTTTCGGCAGGCCCGCTGGCATGAACAACATCACCGCGACCAGGATCACCGCCAGAGCGGCGGCCATGGCAAGCACTGCCGGAATGAAGCCCAGTGTTGCAAGCATGGCGGCACCCAACAGGAATCCCAGCCCTTTGACCGCGTTTTTCGAACCCGTCAGAACCGCAACCCATCGAAACAACGCGCCTCCTTCGGAAGGAGCCAGCAATTTGACCGCCGATTTCGAAGACATCTTGGCCAGATCCTTGGCCACTCCGCTGGCCCCTTGCACGATCATGACAAAAGTGACCGAAGCCGCGACGGTCCAGTTCGGATCAAGCTGCGTCATGGCGAGCAACGCGACAATCTGCACCCCCAACCCTGCATAGAGGGTGGAGGTCAGCCCGAACCGTGCGGCGATCCAGCCGGCGGACAGGTTGGTGACAATCCCGGCGATTTCATAAAGCACAAACAGATAGGCAAGCTGCACCGGCGAGAAGCCCAGGGTATGAAAGTGCAACAGCACCAACATCCTGAGCGCCCCGTCGGTCAGCATGAAGGCCCAATAGGCAGCCGTGACCGCGATATAGGCCGACAGTCCTTCGGGGCGTTGCGTCACAATGATGCCCCGACCATCAGCGCGACATCCACCAGCCGATGCGCATAGCCCATCTCGTTGTCGTACCACGCATAGATTTTCACCTGCGTCCCGTTCACAACCATGGTCGAGGGCGCATCGACGATCGAAGAGCGTTCGTCATTGGTGTAATCGGTGGACACCAGCGGGCGGCTCTCATAGCCCAGAATGCCCTTCAGTTCGCCCTCGGCAGCGGCTTTGAAGAAGGCGTTGACCTCTTCAACGGTGGTTTCACGCTCAACCTCGAACACGCAATCGGTCAGCGAGGCGTTCAGCAACGGCACCCGAACCGCATGGCCGTTCAGACGACCTTTGAGTTCCGGATAGATCAGAGTGATGGCCGTGGCCGACCCGGTCGTGGTCGGGATCAAAGAGTTCAGGGCCGAGCGTGCGCGCCTGAGATCCTTGGCAGGCCGATCCACGATTGTCTGTGTATTGGTTACGTCGTGAATCGTCGTCATCGATCCATGGCGGATGCCCAGGTTTTCGTGAATGACCTTCACGACAGGCGCAAGACAGTTTGTCGTGCACGAGGCCGCCGTCACGATCTTATGCGCCGCGGGGTCGTAGGTTCCGTCATTCACACCCATGACGATATTGGCCGTCGACCCGTCCTTGACCGGAGCAGAGACAACAACCTTCTTCACCCCAGCGTCAAAATACGGTGCCAGCTTCGCTTCGGTCTTGAACACGCCGGTGCAGTCGATCACCACATCAACACCGTCCAGCGGCAACGCGCTCAGGTCTTTTGTGCCAACGAACGGCAGGCGGGTACCGTTGACCGTGATGCTGTCTGCATCATGGTCGAATTCCGCGTCCCAGCGCCCATGGACTGTGTCGAACTCCAGCAGATGCGCATGCATCTCGGGATCACCGACGGCATCGTTGATCCAGGCTATCTTTGCGCCTTTTTCAAGCAAGGGCTTCAGGGCCAGTTTTCCCATACGGCCAAGGCCGTTCAGTGCGTAGGTGGTCATTTCGTTTCCTCGGTAGGCGTGCGCCCGATTTCATCGACGGCGGATTGCAATGCGATCCGGTCAAGGCTTTCGACCGGCAATGACGAAAAGGCCTGAATCCGGCGCTTCAGTGCGCCGTAGGCGGTTTGAAAGGCCAGGCTTTTCTCGGCGTCGGTACCTTCGGCCTTGACCGGATCTTCCACGCCCCAATGGCCACTTATCGGTTGACCCTCCCAAGCCGGGCATTCCTCGTTGGCGGCCTGATTGCAGACAGTAAAGACAAAATCCATGACGGGCGCGTCCGGCGCCGAAAACTCGGACAGATTCTTCGGCCGCAGGACCGAGATATCGTGCCCCTTGTCGCGCAGAACCTGCACAGCAAAGGGATTGAGTTCTGAACTGGGCCGCGTCCCGGCTGAATAAACGTTGAACCGGTCGCCGCCGATCTGTCGCAGCAAGGATTCGGCAAAAATCGAACGGGCTGAGTTGCCGGAACAAATGAACAGTACATTGAACTTTCGGTTCGTCGCGGTGTCTTTGGGAAAGGGCATGCAAATATCCGGGCGGCCGCGGCAGCAATCCAAGATCAGGAAATCGAGCATTTGCTGCACAGTTTTCATTTCAATCGAATAGAGCAGAGACGTCCCGGATCGTTCCTGTTTCACCAGCCCCGACCGCTGCAAAGCATTCAGATAGTTCGACATGGTGCTGGGCTTGATATCCAGCTCTGCCGCCAGCTCGCCTGCGGGAACCCTGTCAGGAAACCGTCGCATCAACATGCGAAACACGGTGATGCGCTGCGGGTGGCCAAGGATGGTCAATTGATCGGTTATCTGTTCTATCATATTTCATGAATTATTGAAATATAGCGAGCGAGTCAATTTCATTCCGCGTCGTCACAAAAAATTCACGGATCAGAGCGCCAATTTGAAAGATTGGCCGCAGGCTTTCGGTTCACAACTTAAGGCCCGGCCGTGCTGAGCAACGCCAAAACGGTTACAACCGGGCTTGCAGGCGCCAGACTGACAGTTTAAACGAAGCTTCGCATCCGGTCATAATGTGTTCGGTATGACCTACGGTGCCGCTGTAGCTCAGCTGGTAGAGCACGTCATTCGTAATGATGGGGTCGGGGGTTCGAGTCCCTTCAGCGGCACCAAATCTCAGATGTAAATATTTGATTTAAAAGGTATTATCAGTTTTCCTGCCCTTTCTATCCACCCCGATATCCACCCTTTGTAACACCGTGTCCGCGTTTTCCGATGGATATTTAGGGATTCCGAAGGTTGGTGACTGTTGGTGTAAACAAATGTTGAACTGCGGAAGCACGCGAAAGCCTGAACGGCGGGTCTAGCGAAAGAAGCACGGTGAAGAATTCACCGCCCCCCGAAGTGCTCTGAGTTCACGTTGCCTTAAGGTTAACTGCCAGCCTACCCAAGTATCGCAGCAGCGACTTGTTCGACATTTCCTCCCAATGCTCCAACTCCGCAACAAGGCGATAATACGTGCGCCAGTGCATCCCCTTCGGCTTCGTTCCTTCCATCAGATCCGGATCGTTCAACCAACCCAGGCGTTCGCGTATTTTATCAGCACGCCTTTGGTTACGTTGAAAAGTAGTTTCTCGCTGGGACGGATATGCGAGTTGGTGGCAATGACGACACGCGAAAATACGCCCACCATAGAGCTTAGCGACACGTCGACCGCAACCGCGCGCTGGGCAAGCGAACCAGTAGCGATGGCCCCCGTAATGACAAGGCTGAGAAAGCAATCGCACCGGGTAGTCGAGGCTCTCCCACTCGTCGCCGTGGTCTCGGCTGCGATAGATGAGTCTCACACACCCATGCTCTGCCAGTACATCGATGCTGGCGACTTTTTTGCCTTCGATAGACCATTGCCATGAAAAGCGTCGTCCAGGCGTCAGAAAGCCCTCACGCGCCCAGCGCCGCGCATCGATGCTGCGATAGTCGGAAGTCGTGTTCTTTGCTCCCCAATGCCAGTGCCGACCACTTCCAATACCGCCCATCTGCTTCTCCAGATTTTATCGAAATCATAAGGGAGAAGCTTCCGCAAAGAAAGAGATGTTCTTACTATGTTCTTATGTCGGTATTTGTACAACGCACTCAAAGCGGACGTTCTTGCAAAGCAGGATGACCTGCAGTTCAACGCCTTAAAAACTCTATACCTTACGTCACCCTTTTCATCGGGTTTACCGGATGGTTTTACACGCGCGCCTGAGGTAGCCTTCAACAACTTCTTCGTCATCTTGAGGGTTAAGTTATGATCACCAAACGCGCATTTTTGTCCAGTCTCGCATCGACCACTGCGCTGGCGCTGGTCCCGGCGCGAGTCCGTGCTCAAGCCCCGGATGCCACGCTCTTCACGAACGTGCGTGTTTATGACGGGATGTCCGATGAATTGACCGAGCTCACGAACGTCCTTGTCGAAGGGGAAGTGATCAAGGATGTCTCGCCCGCTGCCGATGCTGCGCAAGAGGTGCCGCGCATCGATGGGGATGGGCGGACCCTGATGCCGGGGCTCCTCGACATGCACGTACACCTACAGTGGAACCAGGACCCAGCTGGCTTCCTGACGGCACGTCCAGATTACATTGCTGCATTGGCATTGAGCGAAAGTGAAGCCACCCTGATGCGTGGCTTTACCAGTGTTCGAGATACCGGTGGCGGCATTCTCGGTTTGGCTCGCGCCATAGACGAAGGCCTCCACCCCGGCCCGCGTATTCAGGCGTCAAACGCTGCGATCTCAATGACCGCCGGTCATGGCGACCTTCGGCCGCGGTCTGTGCGTCCGAGAGCCTTCGGCGGGCCGCCGTTCACGGAAGCGGAGCGACTTGGGATCACACTTTTTGCAGACGGAGTTCCTGAAGTTCTGGCGGCTGCACGCGAGCAGTTTCGGCAGGGTGCGCACTTCATCAAAGTCTTTTCAGGTGGCGCCGTGACCGGCCTCTACGACCCATTGGATATCAACGAGTTTTCGCCGGCAGAACTCGAAGCGGCAGTAGACGAGGCCAAACGTTGGAACACTTACGCGACCTCGCACGCATACATGGACACATCGGTTCGGGCGGCTATTGAGGCAGGTTACCAATGTATCGAACACTGCAACCTCATGACGCCCGAGTCGATGGAGTTGGCCGTGGAAAAAGGCGTCTGGCTTTCAACCCAGGTTGGCTTCTTCGCGGCAGACATTCCGGCAGGGTTCTCGCCCGCCCAAGCAGAGCGCCAACAGATGGCGTTTGATGGTCTCGATGCCATGCTTCGACTAGCGCGAGAATCTGGCGCCAAGATTGCACTCGGAACAGACTTCGTCGGATCGAGGGAAACGAAAGCAACGCAGTTGGAGGAATTGCAGCTCAGGACGCCATGGTTCAGCAACGCCGAGATTCTGCGGCAGGCGACAGGTCTGAATGGACAGCTTTGGGACCTGACCGGCCCGCGTAATCCCTACCAGGCTGGTCCAGTCGGTGTCATCCAACCCGGAGCCTACGCCGATATTCTGCTCGTGGACGGAGACCCGATTGCCGACCTTACGGTCATGGCCTCTGCGGACAATTTCGATGTGATTATGAAGAACGGCAAAGTTCACAAGAACAATCTGGCCTGAGCCATTTGCCAAGGGTCAAGATAGACACTGGTGTTGCACGCGAATGACCGAAGAGTCCGCCTTGCTGACCTTGATGCCGATTGAACCGACTCAATGACCTACTGAAACCGTCAGATGACCGGTCTGAGCCCAAAGCGGCAGATTGCTGCACCTATTTCGAATGTCCGCTTCCGGACTGCCGCCCAGGATAAAGAAACAGACTATCTCGATAATGCGGATAACGGCATCAAAGTTGGCCTGACAAAGTGGCAACGCTATTGGAGTGCTTTAGTCAATGCAGAGACCAGCGCGTTCG
>NZ_WQFQ01000017.1:0-15264 GCF_013034245.1 Ruegeria sp. HKCCA4812
CGTCAGGCCGTCTCTCCGACCCGTCAGCACCGCCTCAGCAGCGCCGGTGAAGGGGGTTCTAAGTATAACAAACAAATCCCGCAAGCGGAAAATGACGTCGCAGAGCATTTTTTTGAAGATTCCAGTATAATCGAATAAAACCAATATCTTATAAGACCAAAAAACTCACCTCTCCTGTATCAGTCGGGGCTCTCTCCATCGGATGGCGACGACACAACCCAGCAGACGCAAGGTGGCACTACTATATATAGGGAATCGAGCAACACTGAGCACAAGGCTGCGCGACTCAAGTCCGTGAATCGACTCGCGCCTCTGCCAGAATCTGCATTGAAAACCTCAAAGGCCAGATTTTGAACTGCGTCATGCCGTGGCGACCCACATATCTCCAACCACACCTTGAGCGCGCCAACATTCTGAACACCTATCTTGAACATCCCACCGGGATGGGTTCTGGTCTCGGACATTCGTTTTCGGCTTCTTCAGCGAGACAGGCATGACGCGTCACCTTATGTTCCCACTGGTCAGAACCGTCGGATTTGACGGAGCGCTTGTCACATTTGCGGACACGATGTCTGAGACAGCAAACCGAGCGGCCCTGGCCTTTCGATCTGAACTGGATCGGCTTCAATGGGCAGAGGTCACGGAATCTTCTGCCACGCTGGCCTCGGCATATGTCCGGTTCGATACGCAAAGGACCACCCACCAACAGATGCTGCACAAGCTTCAGGACCTCGTCGACCAAAAGGACTGGTACAGCACACCACTTCCAACAGGCCGCAGGCTGTGGCGAATTCCGACGGTCTATGGCACCGACCTTGCGCCCCAGTTGGACGATGCCGCTGCTGCTGCCGGTCTCGCGCCGGAAAAAGCGATACGGCGGCTTGGCCAGTCCCGCGTGCGGGTTTTGACGATAGGGTTCGCCCCCGGGCAACCCTACCTTGGGCCATTGCCCCCCGAGTTCAATATTCCGCGGCTGCAAAACCTGACCCCCATGGTGCCCGAAGGCGCTCTGGTTCTTGCAATATCGCAGTTTGTCCTGTTTTCCGGGCCGACGCCAACCGGGTGGCGGCATGTCGGGCAAACGGCATTTCGGTGTTTCCGGCCCGAGACGACCGAGGCATTCGCCCTCAAGCCTGGGGATGAACTGATATTCGAACCCGTTTCCCGCGAAGACCTGGAACATATCAGAGCCCAAAACGAAGATGGCACCGGCGGAGCAACTTGCGAGGAGATTGCGCCATGAGCCTGATCGTTCACCAGATCGGCCCGGCTTGCACTATCCAGGATCAGGGGCGCACAGGTTATCTGGACCAGGGCCTTTCCCGGTCCGGGGCCGTCGATACACTGGCCCTTCATGAAGGCGCCGCATTGCTGGGCCAGAGCCCGGAACTTGCTGCGCTGGAAATGGCCGGAATGGGTGGCACGTTCGAGGCCACACAGAGCATGCGCATCGCATTGACCGGTGCGCGGATGCAGGCCAGCATTGATGGCAGCCCCGTGGCCTGGAATGCCTCGCATCACCTCGAACCCGGACAACGGCTGGTCATCGGTGCGCTTCTGCAAGGCAATTACGGCTATCTTCATTTGGGAGGCGGTATCGATTCAGAGGTTTTTCTGGGATCTCGATCCGCGCACCTGACGGCACGGATCGGGAGAGCTGTGAAGCCGGGCGACCGGCTGACCTGTGGCGCGGATGCAGGCGACGCTGGTTTGAAACTGCCCCCTTCCGAACGCTTCTCGGGTGACGTTCTGCGTGTCGTCGCCAGCTTCCAGACGTCCTTGTTTGATGACGCAACGCTTGATCGGTTTGCGCGCACCTCATTCCATCGTGGCGCACGCGCCAACCGAATGGGGATGCAAGTGAACAGTGACGGCGACGGGTTTGCGGCCACTGGCCAACTGAACATCTTGTCCGAGGTTATTACCCCGGGCGACATCCAGATGACCGGAACCGGAGATCCGTTCATCCTGCTGCCTGAATGCCAGACCACAGGAGGGTATCCCCGCATCGCGACCGTTTTGCCCTGCGACATGCCCCGCGCAGCGCAGACACCCGCCGGCGGAGCGATCACGTTCGAATTTGTCAGCATGGAGCAAGCCACCGAATTGCACGCGGCATTCATGGCGGATCTTGCCCGCCTGCCCTCAAAAGTCGAAGCGTTGGTGCGTAACCCGCATGACATCCCGGACTTGCTGTCCTACCAATTGATCAGCGGAGTGATCTCTGCCACCGACTAAGGAGCGGAGTGATCTCTGCCACCGACTAAGGAGATGTGCCGATGCCAAGCGTCGATCTGAATGCCGATATGGGGGAAAGCTTTGGCCCATGGAAAATGGGCGACGACGAAAGTCTTCTGAAGATCATCACCTCGGCCAATATTGCCTGTGGCTTTCATGCGGGTGATCCGGATGTAATGGCATCGACAATGAAGCTGGCAGCCGAGAATGGTGTCGGTATCGGGGCTCATCCCGGGTTTCCCGACCTGCAAGGCTTTGGCCGCCGGAACATGAAGCTGTCTCAGGACACCCTCCGCAATCTGGTGCGGTATCAGTTGGGCGCAGCCATGGGCATGGCCAAAGCGGTTGGCACCAGAGTTCGCCATCTAAAGCTGCACGGCGCACTGGCCAATATGTGTTCGGTCGATATCGATATGGCGCGGGCCTGCTATCAGGGCGCGCTGGACGTTGATCCCGACATCATCGTGATGGTTCTTGCCGTAACGAAACAGGAAGACGCCGTGCGCGAGCTGGGCTGCAAATGGGTGGGCGAGATTTTTGCCGACCGCGCCTATAATGACGACGGAACATTGGTTGACCGCAGCCGGCCAGGCGCGGTGATCCATGACGCGGATGTCGCAGGACCCCGCATCCTGAACATGGTCCGCGAAGGCGCGATCATCACCGAAAGCGGCAAGCGGCTGGAAACATCGATTGACACAATCTGCCTGCATGGGGACGGACCAACCGCGGTGCAGATCGCCCGTTCTGTTCGCGAAAGCCTGATCGGGGGCGGTGTCGAGGTGACGAAATTCACCCGCTGAACATCATGGGTTAACGTCGGCAACCCAAATTCACGACTGTTGCCCGTACAGGTCTCAGCGCCTAGCATGGCGGGCAAACGCATATTCTGAATACTACAATTTCAAACAATGCCTTGACCCATGGCGGGCAAGAGCAAGGAGGTCGTGGAATGTCATTTGATCTGATGTCTTATCAGCCCCGGGGCGACAAGAAGAACTCGGATTTCTTCAATGAATACCTTCCGAAGATTTACGAACGCCGGACAAGCTCGGGCATTGCAGATCAGGTCGGTGCGATGCGGGCCATCATCATTCAGGTCGAACCCGACGCGGTGTTCGATACGATGGTCGAACTTTACGTGATGACACCCTATCGGCACACCGCCAGCTATCTGGGACGGACCCACAGATTCTCGGTTCTGCATTCACATCCCGACTATCCCGCGCTGATCCTGATGGCGCCGCTCAGCCCCGGGTTTGACGATTTCATCCCCCGCATCAATCGCATGTATCCACTGGCGCGCAACACACCGCAGACGCGCTATGTAGGCGAGGTATACGCAGCCTGTGATCTAAACGCGCTGACCCATGCACTCGAGGATCAGAACATACGGTTCGAATATCCCGGAGATACCGAGAACCCGTTCTACACATCGGACGGGTTCCGATTCACCACCCCGTCCGATTTCACCTGCAACCGCGTCGGGTATTCGACCCACGACTTCAACGACACAGATAGTCTGGGCCTTGGGGATCGCGTGTTGCTGAGCGACACGGAACAGGCCCGTCTGGAACAGGCCGCCGCTTTCGGAACCGAAAGCAAAATCGCCCCGCTGATGCTGGGAATCGACCATCTTGCGACGCGGGTATTGGCGGGCGAGCGCGAGGATGCGATCCTCGAGTTTCTGACCATGGTGCCCTATTATTTCTGGGGCGCTTACAACATATTCGACATGAACTCATCGACCAACGTGAACCGCAACGGCGGCGTAGACGATGACAAAAAATCTCCGGCCAAGGTGTTTACCGCAAACAACACACCATCCTTCGTCAACTCTTTCGCCAAACTGCCGATGCCGACCGAGGATTTCGTGCGCAATTTTGGCCGTCGTCTGCATCACATGGCCGTCGAGATTCAGGATGGCGATCACGGCGCCGGGGAAAAGAACGTCGATTTCGTTGTGAACACCCTGAAGGACAAGGGTGTGCCGTTCCTGGCCCATGTGGTGGGTGAGTGCAAAGATGATCCGAACCTGAAACAGATCTTCTCGAAACACTCCAAGCATACCCTGCTGATTACCGAGTATATCGAGCGGTGCCACAAATATGATGGGTTCTTCACCAAGGACAATGTCGCCGCCCTGACAGCCGCCGCCGGACAGGATGAACAATACCAGCACGGCCACGTTTTCGATTGAAAAAAGGGCTGCGGAATGCCGCAGCCCAGACCCATTCAGGAGAGAATATGCCGAACCTTATGATGGCCCGATCATGAAACATGTGACGTTGCGGGCCTGCAAACGGCGACAGGCCAGATCCGCCTGTTCGCGGGTCATGCCCTGAAAGGTTGCGTCAAACCCACGCGCGCTTTGGTTTACCTTGCGCAGCGTACCTTCCAGCGTGGTCATTTCCGACAAAGCGGTTTTCAGCAGAACCTTCTCGGCCTCATACCGCGTGGTATAGCGCCCCACATTGACCCCCCACAGATGCCCACCTGACGAAGACAGCCGAGTGACAACCTCCTGTTCAGGCTCGGGCTGTTTGGTGGAATCCGTCGAAGCCAGAACCAGATTTTCGGGGCGCAATGCCGGACGGGTGTCGGATGTTTCTACAGGCGGTGCGGTTGGTGCGATATCAGCTTCTGCAATGGCAGCCGCGATCGCGCTGGTGATGCGGTCGCGATTCTCATCAGCTGTCACAGCAACCGCGCTTGCGACTTGCGTTGACGCGGAGGGGCGCCGAACCGGGCGCAAACTGGATTTTGGCGCCCCGCTCACGCTGGCGACCTGCGTCCCGGCACCCAATCCGGTATTTCCTGCATAAGCCGGTCGCGCAGGCTTGCGAATGGGCGCACGCGACGGCGCACGGCGGAAGCCCAAATCCAGAAGCTCGGCAACCTTGGCATTCCGAGAGGCGCCGGACTTTCCGCCAAAGACGGTGGCGATGATGCGTTCATTCTTGCGTTTAGCCGATGCAACAAGATTGAACCCAGCCGCTCGGGTGTACCCGGTTTTGATGCCATCGGCGCCTTTGTAGGCTGCCAGCAGGCGACGGTTGGTGTTGGGAACAGTCTTGATCCCTGCATAGGTCGATTGGCGTGAGAACAGGTTGTAGTATTGTGGATAGTCATACAGCAGATGCCGACCCAGCGTGGTCATGTCACGTGCGGTCGAAAGATGCCCCGCCTCGGTCAAACCATGGGCGTTCTTGAAGGTCGTGCGGCTCATCCCCATCGCCTTGGCGGTTCGCGTCATACGACGCGCAAAAGCTGCCTCGGATCCGCTGATGGCAATACCGATGGCCGTGGCAGCATCATTCGCCGATTTCACAGCAGCCGCGCGGATCAGATAGCGAAAAGCAATTGTCTGACCAGCGCGCAGCCCCAGCTTCGACGGTGGCTCGGCTGCCGCCTTTTTGGTGATCCGAACCGGGGTATCCAGCGTGATCTCACCATTCCGCACCGCTTCGAACGCGATATAAAGCGTCATCATCTTGGTCAGCGATGCCGGGTGAAGCCTTGTGTCAGCATTGCGCGAATGCAGAACCTCTCCGGTTCGGGCATCAATCACCATCGCTGCGTAAGGTGCCGCCATGGACCTGAGCGGCGCAAACGCCAGCACACATAGCAACATTATGAGAAAAAAGCCCATTCGGGCCGGAACTGTCCGCCGAATCTGCACGATTTTTGCCTCTGTCTGCCTCGCGCCGCCGGGTTTTCCCGGTCAGCAAAAATTATTTTATTATCGTAAACACTATCACAGAGACTTGGTGAAATAAACCGAAAGCTGAGCATTTCGCGGTTTCGTTAGGTTGCCCAAACTGGGCTATATCTAGACAAATACTGCCCTGAGCCCACCAGATGCGCGATTGAGGCAGAACTTGGTCAACACCCGGCAGGGTTTTCGTGGAACTGCGGCCAAAAGGCAACATCACTTCAGGCTGTGCACCAGATCGGCCAGACCGCCCAAATCCCTCAACTCCCGGAATCGGGGACTGTCGATCGGGGCTTCGGCATGCTCGACCTCCCAGACAAGGCCGTGTGGGACATGAACCCCCCAGCTTCCTGCCTGGATCGGAGCCACAACGTCAGATCGCATGGAATTGCCAACCATCATCGCGCGCGCCGGGCCATCACCATGCCGCTCAAATATCGACCGGTAAGTTTCGGGGGTCTTTTCAGACACGATTTCCACTGCGTCGAACAGATCACCCAGACCCGACTGAGCCAGTTTGCGTTCCTGGTCGATCAGGTCCCCTTTGGTAATCAAGACAACCCGGCACAAGCCTGTCATGCCTTCCACCGCGTCGCGGGCATGGGGCAACAGCTCGATCGGATAGGCCAGCATCTCTTGCCCGGCTTCGATCAATTGGCGAATGACCGAGGCCGGCACACGGTCATCCGTGACCTCGAGAGCGGTTTCGATCATCGACAGAACAAAGCCCTTGATGCCATAGCCATAGTGTCGAATGTTGCGCTTTTCAGCTGCCAGAAGCCGCTCCATCAGATGATCCTGGTCGGCATGATCGGCCAGCAACTGGGCAAAATGCGCCTGCGTCAGCTGAAAAAAGCGCTCATTGTGCCACAGGGTATCATCCGCATCGAAACCGATTGTCGTCAGCTTGTCAGTCATCTCGTTTACGTCCGCTTGCTCTTTTCACCGGCCATCCCCACGTTATATAAGCGCGAAGATAAAGCCCAAAACTGAATCGGACACTTGCCTACGATGCTGGAAAAGACCTGGATGATGTCTGACGAACCGGACGACGACAGCGACGCGTCCGTTCTGGTGCAGACGCGCCCAAAAACCAAGCGTCCGCCTTTGTACAAGGTGCTGTTGCTGAACGACGATTACACGCCGATGGAATTCGTGGTTCATGTTCTGGAACGTTTCTTCGGCATGACCCATGCAGAAGCATTCGAGATCATGCTGACCGTGCATAAAAAAGGTGTGGCCGTCGTCGGGGTCTTCAGCCATGAAATTGCCGAGACCAAAGTTGGCCAGGTTATGGATTTCGCCCGCAGGCACCAGCACCCGCTGCAATGCACCATGGAACGCGAAGAATAAGGCTTTTCGCCTGACCCTCACCCATATTTGCCGGAATTGCCCATGTCCCCTCGCCTGGAACTTGCATTGCAGAACGGCCTGTCGCTGTCATCTCCCCTCAGCGTGATCTGCCCTGTTCCAGCCCATGATCTGTCGGCGCTTCCCCATGCGGCGCAGGTGGTGCAGCCGTTCAAACCTTTTTACGACCATTTTGCCGCGCAAGGCTTTGACACGGTGCCCGAGACAGAAGACCGCTGCGAGGATGCAATTGTGTTTTTGCCGCGGGCCAAGGCGCTTGCACGGGCGATGATCCATCTGGCCAGCTCACGAGCCCGCGGCGTTGTCGTGATAGATGGCGCAAAAACCGATGGCGTGGACAGCATTCTGAAAGATGTTCGCAAAAGGGTTTCGGTCGAAGGGCCTCTGTCCAAGGCACACGGGAAAATCTTCTGGTTTCAGGCTGACCCGCAGAGCTTTGCAGATTGGGCTGCGCCAAAGACGCAGATCGTCGATGGGTACCACACGGCACCGGGTGTGTTTTCAGCGGATGGGATCGATCCCGCTTCGGCCATGTTGCTGAACGCCTTGCCTGCCAAGCTGGGGCCGCGCGTGGCCGATCTGGGTGCCGGGTGGGGGTATCTGAGCGCAGAGCTTTTGAAGCGCAACAATATAAGATCCGTGCATCTTGTCGAAGCAGACCACACGGCCCTTGCCTGCGCGCGCATCAACGCCCCTGACCCCGAGGCTCGGTTTTATTGGGCTGACGCCGTCACCTGGTCTGCGCCAGAGCCATTGGACACCGTTGTAATGAACCCCCCGTTTCACACCTCACGCAGTGCCGACCCTACGCTGGGGCAGGGTTTCATCGCAGCAGCGGCACGCAATCTGACGCGCAACGGAACGCTCTGGATGGTGGCCAATCGCCACCTTCCCTATGAAACCACTCTGAACGAACACTTCGCTCGGGTCGATGAAGCCGCCGGCGACAACCGGTTCAAGGTGTTTGAGGCCTCTCGCCCTCGGCGATAAGGCCAGCTAACCTGCCCCCAATTCAGGAGGATTCGGATGTCCTTTTCCATCGCAGGCAAGACAGCAATCGTTACAGGCGGGGCCAATGGCATCGGGCTGGCCATAGGTCGGCATTTCGCGGACGCGGGCGCAAATGTCATGTTCGCCGATATAGATGAAAAACGTCTGATCGATGAGCTTGGGGAACAGGCAGAAGACGGCAATATTCGTTATTTCGCAGGCGACCTGCGCGAAAAGCTGACCATTGCCAATTTGCTGTCGGCAACACTGGATGCGTTTGATCAGGTGGATATTCTGATCAACGGCGCGCGCCAGGTGATCCAGTCTGATCCGCTTGATCCCGATGACGACTCGATGCGTACCTTGCTGAATCAGAACCTGATGCCTGCGCTGCGGCTCAGCCAGTTGGTCGCAAAACGCATGATCAAACAGGCCGGGGATGACGATGAAAACCCTGCCGGATCGATCATCAACCTGTCATCCATCGCGGCCCGCCGCACGCATCCCGACCTGATGGCCTATTCCGTGTCGACCGCCGCGCTGGATCAGATGACACGTTCACTGGCCGTGGCGTTGGCACCGAACCGCATCCGGGTCAATTCGATTGCGCTCGGCTCGGTCATGAGTGCATCACTGCAATCGACGCTGAGAGAGAACCGAGAATTCCGCGACGATATCGAAAAGCACACACCGCTTGCCCGTATCGCGTCGGCCACTGAATTGACGGAAACCGCGCAGTATCTGGCATCGGATGCAGCCGGATTCATCACCGGCCAGATCCTGACAATCGATGGCGGCCGCACATTGCTTGACCCTGTCGCCGCACCGGCGCATTGAGACCCATGTTCGAAACAGAAAAAAACACCGCTTCAGCCTGGTTCCGCCAATTGCGCGACGACATTGTTGCCGCCTTCGAAGCATTGGAGGACAGCCACGACACCGGCCCGTTTTCCGACGCAAAGCCCGGCCGCTTTGAAGTCAAGGAAACCAAACGCCAGTCCGAGGACGGCTCTGACGCAGGGGGCGGTCTGATGTCCGTGATGCGCGGCGGGCGAGTGTTTGAAAAGGTCGGGGTCAATGTCTCGACAGTTTACGGGACCCTGGGCGAGCGTGCACAACAGGCGATGGCAGCACGCAAAGGCATCCCCGGGATGACCGAAGACCCGCGTTTCTGGGCCTCGGGGATCAGCCTCGTGGCGCATATGCAGAACCCGCATGTCCCGGCGGTGCATATGAACACTCGGATGTTCTGGACCCCGCACGCCTGGTGGTTCGGCGGCGGATCGGATCTGAACCCCTGCATCGAATATGATGACGATACGGCGCATTTCCATGATACCCAAAAGGCTCATCTGGACCCGCATGGACCCGGACATTATCCGCGCCTGAAAGAGTGGGCGGACGAATATTTCTATATTCCCCACCGCAAACGCGCACGCGGCGTAGGCGGTATTTTCATGGATGATTATTGCACCGGAGACTGGCAGGCCGATTTCGCCCTGACGCAGGATATCGGTCGGGCTTTCCTGCCCGCTTTCGTGCCATTGGTCGAAAAACGGCGCGTACAGGGTTTCTTGGACGCCGACAAAGACACCCAGCTGGTGCATCGCGGTCTTTATGCGGAATACAATCTGGTCTATGACCGCGGCACCAAATTCGGACTGGAAACCGGACATGATCCGGACGCGGTTCTGATGAGCCTGCCACCAATGGCGAAATGGATCTGACCCTCAGAACGTGTCCATGATGAAGTTGTCATAGCAGTAGTTCTGCGCCGACGACGCCGACATGTTGGCCCCGACTTTCCTGACGGTGATGGAATATCCCGGCTTGGTATCCGCCCCCGGCGGCGGGGTCAGAGAGAATTGCACGGTCCGGACGCCGGGTTCATAGGCGCGCCAGATATAGATCCGTTGGTTGTTTGGCACGCCCAGACTGCGGATCGCGTAATCCCCAATTCCACACCAATAATTAACGGGCGCTGAGGATCCGATGGCCTTGACCTCGTAGACACCGTCCGGCATTGGCGTGATTTCCGTACGAAATTGCGGCCGAACGGACAGGCCGAACCCTACAGCCTCGGCCATCGCAGGTATCGACAAAAGCACGGCAGCAGCCAAAGTCTTGAATGAACGCATAATCCAGATATCCCGAAACAAGGGTCCGATACCAATAGCATAGTCGGGACGACCTGCGAGTAAAGCAGGACAGGCCAACGAGCCGGCAACACTGACCACATCAAAGAATTTATTCTACCCATATTGCAGGAAAGCAGTACACTCGCTGTAGACTTTTGGTTCCCGTTACACTGTTGGGCATCTCTTTGAGCAAGACGTTTCCAAAAGACTGGTTCGATTTCACGCCGGAAAAATACGCGGATCTGGGCGCTATGTTCTTTCTGGCGGGTTTGACGAAAACACATCAGAAACGCAGTCTGGCACAGGTTTTGTACGCGTTCGAAACTCCGTTTCGCCTGGGCCAGTACCATATCTTCCGACAGCACGGATTCCCCCGTGGTTTTGTCACCTTCGCCGGGCTCAGCCCCGAAGCCGAATTCCGTTATGCGGTGAAAGAAAAGCCCCTTTCCGACACGGATTTCACCAGCGGATCATCCTTCTGGATCATTGATCTTGTGGCTCCGTTTGGACAGACCAGCCAAATTGTTGATATCCTCAAGCAGGAAATCCCGCACCCGCGTGTGCGCACCAACCGGATGGACAGTGACATGACACGCAATCGCATTGTCGAATGGACGCGGGATGAAGCGGGCGAGGTTCACATGCGCCTGTATCGCAAGAAGGAATTTGAACGCGTGTTGCAGCAAGGCGAGGGTTAATTGGTTTCAGTTCCGATCACAGGCGAACTGACCGGGGATGTGACTGGTTTTCCACCCAACGTTGAGACGGGGCAACCCACTCTGGACAATGGAAACTTCAATCCGGTCACGCAAACCTGGACGATTGCGGCACAGCCCGCCAACGGCACCGCCTCGATCGACCCGAACACGGGAGAGTGGACTTATACCGTCGACCCGACATTTTTCGATGGTCTCGACAAAGGAGAAGTCGTCTTCGATTCTTTCTTCATCAGCGTCTCGGGTACAACCCAAGCCGGCCCATTCACCCTTCCATTCACCGGCACACCGGACCCGGTGGAAGTGGTCATCCGGATCGAGGGCGTCTGTTTTGCGGCCGGAACCCTGATCGAAACTGAAAGCGGCCCGCTTGCGATCGAAACGCTGGACGCGGGTCATATGGTGGCCACTGCCGATCACGGTCTGCAACCTATCCGCTGGATCGAAAGCAGCAGGATTCCACCCGAACGATTATGCGATGAACCTGCTTTGCGCCCCGTTCGTATCTCGGCGGGCAGTCTGGGGCCGAACGAACCCTCACGGGACCTTCTGGTGTCGCAGCAGCACAGGATCCTGGTCAAAGGCCCGAAAGTCGAGCTGTTTTTCGGCGCATCCGAAGCCCTGGTTGCCGCCAAACACCTGTGCGGATGGCCCGGCATCGGCATCGAGACATCGGCCCAAACGGTCGAGTATCTTCACGTCCTGCTGGACCGGCATGAGATCCTGAACGCCGAGGGCGCGCAAGCCGAAAGCCTGTTTCTGGGGGAAGAGGCCCTTTATTCGCTGTCCTCTGAGGCATTGCGCGAACTGGCTTCGATATTCCCCGACAGACCGACCTCGGGTCACACCGGGTTCGGGCGCGCGGCTCGCCTGATACTGCGCGAACACGAAGCCCGCGCCCTTGCCTGCGACTAGCTGCCGGCCCCAATGCGCCCGCCGACATCCTGCGGGGCCAATGCAACCGTCTTAATCACGGCATAACATGTGCTGCCTGGTTTCAGGTTTAGGGCCGTAACAGATCGACGCGTAACCCGCGCAAGCACATTGCCCGCCGGGGTTTTTACCGACACGATGGCACCCGGCCCCTCGCCCGACCGGATCGAGTCCACGGTCCCGCCAAGCACGTTCAGTGCCGAAAGCCCTTCGGGTTTGTTGTTCGACAGGATCACTTCCTGAGCGGGTATCCGAATCCGCAAGTTTGCCCCGACCTCATGCGCGATACGAGGCAGAAAGAGCCGCGCGCCATTGGCGTTCAACTCCGTCAGCCCGTCGGAATGATGCTTTGCAACCTGAACTTGCAACACGGCCCCGACGGCGCGAATTCCCGCAGGAGCCACTGACGGGTCGGCAAGCATTTCGGATGCGGGCCCGTGGCGAACGGCCTTGCCATCCTGCAACGCAACAACGGATGTAGCCAGCCGGGCCACTTCAGCGGCAGAGTGCGTCACATAGAGGATCGGAACCGAGACCTCGTCCCTGAGACGCTCGAAATAGGGCAGGATTTCCGCCTTTCGCCCATCATCCAGTGCTGCCAGCGGTTCATCTGCAAGGATCAATCGCGGGCTTGCCAACAAGGCCCGCCCGATGGCGACGCGCTGTTTCTCACCGCCTGACAACCCGGCAGGTCTGCGGTCCAGCAGATGACCGATGCCCAGCATGTCGATGACTTTGTCGGGGTCTTCGCGACGTGTGTTTTTCGGCGCAAACCAACGCCCGTAGGCAAGGTTCTGGCGCACGGTCAGATGGGGGAACAACCGCCCTTCCTGAAAAACATACCCCAATCGGCGCCGATGCGGCGGCAGCCACAGGCCCTGTTCCGTGTCGAACAGAACCCAGTCATCTACCGCCACCCGGCCCGCCTGGGGCCGCAACAACCCTGCCACGGCATTGACGATGGTGGTCTTGCCCGATCCCGAGCGCCCGAACAGCACCGTCACGCCCGGCGGCGCATCAAAACTGACGTCCAGATCGATCCCCGACAGATGGTGGTGCAATCGAACAGACAGGCTCATGATCCGGCCACCCGCGCCGCGGCACGCCGCCCCACATACTCCGACAGCAATAACGCGCTCATTGCGACGACGATCGAGATCAGAACCAGCCGAGTCGCGGCCGCCTCGCCGCCCGGGACCTGCAAAAAGGCGTAGACAGCTGAAGGCAACGTCTGCGTCTGACCTGGGATGTTGGACACGAAGGTTATCGTTGCACCGAATTCACCCATGGCCTTGGCGAAGGCCAGAATAGCCCCGGCTATGACACCCGGTAAAATCATCGGCAAGGTCACCGTACAAAACACCATCGGACGCGACGCGCCCAGAGTTGCCCCTGCCTGTTCCAGCTTCGGGTCCACCGCTTCGATCGACAAACGTATCGCCCGGACCATCAAAGGGAAGGCCATGATCCCGGCGGCAAGGGCCGCGCCTGTCCAGCGAAAGGCCACTACGATCCCGAACTCGGCCAAAAGCCGGCCCAGCGGCCCTTGAATGCCGAAGGTCAGCAACAGCAGGTATCCGGTGACAACCGGCGGCAGGATCAAAGGCAAATGCACCAGACCGTTCAAAACCTGTCGTCCGGGAAACCGCCAACGCGCCAGAGCATAAGCGACAAAAATACCAAACGGCAAAGTCGCCAGCGTCGCCCAGAAGGACACGCGCAATGAAAGCTTCAATGCTTCTACTTCGGCAGGCCCCAACCAATCCAAGGCAATCACCTGACCGGCAGGGTAAATCCCTGCTCCAGAAATACAGCCGTGGCTGCATCCGTTTTCAGGTGTTCAAGAAAGGCGTGTGCTCCTTCTTTTGCATCGAGGGTCAGTGCCGCGGGGTAAATTATCGGTGGATGCAGATCGGCAGGGAACGTCCCAACGACCCGGACCCTTTCTTCCACCCTGGCGTCTGATTGGTACACGATCCCAAGCGGCGCGGCCCCGGCCGCCACCAGGGCCAGCGCAGCGCGCACATTGTCGGCCTGCGCCACCTGTGTCCGCACAGCCTCCCACTGATTCAGACTTTGCAATGCAGCTTTGCCATAGATACCGGCAGGCACCGCGTCGACCAGTGCCATGGCCAGATAGCCGTCTTTCAAGTCCGCCTTGAGGTCATATTCGGGCTGGATTTCACCCACTTGCGTATGATCTTCAGCCCCGATCAGAACCAGGCCGTTGCTCAGCAGATCAACCCGAGAGTCTGCCCGGGTCAATCCGTCCTGCTCCAACACATCCATCCAATCCGTATTGGCCGAAACAAACACATCCGCAGGCGCGCCTTGCTGAATCTGCCGGGCCAAGACCGACGACGCCGCATAGGAAACGGAAACGCTCTGACCGGTCTGGTTTTCGTACCCGGCAACGATTTCATCCAATGCGGTCTTGAGGCTGGCCGCTGCAAAGACCAGAATGCCTTCTGCACCGGCCCGGATCGGGGCCGGCGCCGTCATGCCAAGGACCAATGCCACCATCCAAAATCGGCGGGCGAAGGATAGGGTCATGTACACTCCCGACCGGTTTGCTTCAGTCTCTCCGGGGATATCGGACGCCACCGGTGGCGCGCAAGCGCCTTTGGCCATTTACACATGATGGGTCGCAGGTTGAGCAAGGCGTTTTCCATCGATCCGTCTTAAAATGTGCTGCCCACCTTCCAGCCCGAGAGGCGCCCCAAGCGCCCGCCTGTTCGGCCTACGGCTGACAAGATGCCCCGTTGGACGGCCGCCGAAGACGGAACGCAAGAAAATCTTCCAGACCCTCTTGCACCTGCCCGCAGGCTTGGCTAAATGCAGCATCACGGGTGATTAGCTCAGTTGGTAGAGCGCTTCGTTTACACCGAAGATGTCGGGAGTTCGAGTCTCTCATCACCCACCATCCTTTCCCCGCAGTGTATCAAGGTCTTACGCGACTAGCACCTCTTGCTATGCTGCGCATGAAACTGTGTCCGCTGCGCCTCCGCTGCACTTGAACGGAAAAGATATCTCCAACACAGGAGATTTGGGCCATGGCAACAATCGTAAAACGACCTAGGGTCAGGACCCATAACCAGTAGATGAGGTTTGCCGCGAGTGCGATGGCTGATAGGAAGACCTTGGGACAACGGTCACAGCGTGT
>NZ_WQFQ01000018.1:0-13962 GCF_013034245.1 Ruegeria sp. HKCCA4812
AAGCAGTCAATCGTTTGACTTTTTTGAGCATTTCACAAAACTCACCGTGTATCACAATTGGGTGTACTCTCGCTTATCAAGTAAGAGGAGAAAGCTGATGGCAACACTGGGCCCGACACTTGCGGCACTATACGCTCAGCGTGCATTTATTATTAAGTTGTCACTGGGAGCCTTGGCTTATGTGTTAGTGGCGGGCGACGCACAGGCCCAAAGCGCACAGGGTTGCGTAGAATTGGGCTCTCCTCGGATAGAATATTCATCCGGATCTGAAAGCACTCGCGTTAATCAAACAATTTCAACGACGGAACGCACGTGTCTGCCGATCCCAAACGGACCCATTACAGGACTTACAATTGGAAACTCCTCTATCACGTCCTCTGGTGAAATTGAGTTGTATGTCCCGGGCCAGAATACCGTTCCAAGCAATGCTTCAGTTTTAACTCTCCTAAACGTTGATGTTGCGGCAGGTAGCGGAGACTTTGTTTCTCGTGAGGCCTTGGCTACGAACATCAACGGGAAGCTTAGAGTGAACCTCATTGGAACTTCGATTGGTTCCGGCAGATCAATGACGTTCGTTCCGTTCAACGGCGCGAATATCGACCCCACTGAAGTTTACTTCCAGTCAGACCGACCGTTAACCTACGACAACCTTACCGTTATAGGGGCTACCGAAGTGGTTTTCGGGGCGTACTATATCCAAACCCGGGTTGCCGAGGCTTCTGATTTCACACTGACGAATAGTTCGATTTCTTCAACCAGTGACATGGCGATAGCGGCAGGCACGACCGTTCGGCTCGATGCAGCAAGCAGTTTGAACACCGTAAACTTTGAGAATTTTGGCACGCTGGCCGGAACGGGAACCGTGAACGCATTTAACTTCACAGTTAAGAACGGAGGGGTGCTTTCGCCGGGCTTTTCAATTGGTACGCTTAACAATAGTGGCGGTATCGCCTTTGAAACTGGGTCAAGGATCTTAAGTGAAGTCGATCCGACGGCCGGTCAGAAAGCCGATTTGGTGTCATCCAGCGGGCCCGTTACAGGGATTAACCGCGCCACTATACAAGTCGAAGCCGCTCGTCCCGGCCTGACTGCGCAGGACTATGCTGCTGGCAACGACTACACGGTTTTTCAAGCCTCGCGTTTCGATGGAAACTCCCCAACTCTTGTTGCCGGAGGATCTCTGCCCGCCCTATCCAGTCTGAGTATCTCAAACACGCCAACCGCGGACGGTAGAATCGACATAGCGTTTTCGACCCTCCCCGTTTCGAGTTTACCACAACATCCATCAGTTGTTGGATCTCCCAATGCAAGCAACCTTGCTGGTGCGGTGGCTAACACCACAAACACGTCACCTGGAACCAACCTGACCAACGGCTCAACCCTGGGTAATACCGTTAACACGCTCACCAATTCAGGTTTAGCTGGGTTTAATCGTGTGCACGCAGAACCCTATTCCTCCAATTTGACCGTTGGGCTGGAGCAACTTGACCTGATAACCAACACCGTGCTGAGCCACGCTGACTGCCGCAAGTATCAAGCAGTTGGCTTCAGCAACGAGGATCAGCCCGTTGCAGCAGGCGATATCGACTTGGCCCAGAGCCCTAGCGGAGCAATAGACTGCTCTGATCGGCGCTGGTGGATCGACACAGCGTATGTGAGCGGGGACGTTGATGGAAGTAACGGCCTCGGGACATTCGACTATTCGCTGGGCACCATTTTGGTCGGAGCGGATGTCGCAAGCACCGATAGAGGCGTGGTCGGCGTGTACGCAGGATTTGGGACATCCTCCATGGATGAACACGATCAAGTCGATCAGGACTTTTCGACCGACAGCTATCATGTGGGCGTGTATGGGCGTACAACAACCGGAACTTGGGAGTTCTCCGGACTGATCGGTTACATGTTCGGTGAAACTGATGCCAAGCGGAACAACCCTTCTGTTGATGGCTTTACGGGGGGCGAGGCTAAATCGGATTTGGACCAAGAGGGAATCCACGCCGGTATCCAGGCACGGAAGTTGTTTAATCTAGAGAGCGGTGCAAGGGTTTCTACGGTTTTCGGATTGAACTACGGGCGCATCCAACAAGGTTCAGGCACAGAGACTGGCGGTGGTGATTTCAATTACTCGATTGAAAAAGCGAACGCAGAATCGCTGGTCGCTTCTATTGGAATTGACTACCAACGGGACTTCTTGACAGAGAATGGTTTGCTAACCCCAATCGCCTTTGCCCGTTACGAGTATGATTTTTTTGCCAACAAGGACAGTGAACACGAAATCACTGTCACGAGCCCGATATTTGGGACATTCACGCAAGTCGGACAAAACCGAGGCGCCAATGGTTTCGTTCTTGGGCTTGGACTGGGCTATCAGATTTCTGATCTGGCAAGACTAACGGCAGGATATGGCTATTCTGTTCGCTCCAATGGCCAAGAACATGGCCTAGGTGCGAATTTAAGTGTTCGGTTCTGATTTGTCCGTACGGTTGTTTCAACCTTAGGAATCACACACGCCAACCATCGCTGTTGTGCCTTCACAATCGAACCCAGTGGACGTCCGCTTTGTCCGCAGACCAGACATTCAAATGGTCTCTTTGCATCGCAGTGCAGCTAGTGGCGGCTTCCTGCGCATCTGGTGAATTCGCTGAAGCCTAGAACCTAGATCTGCGGCACATGATCGGAAAGCGGGCTGCGACGACAGACTTGTGAGGGAATATTCAAAGTCGGCTCTGGACCTTCCCCAGTGACGTTACAGGGTAAGATTAACGGTAATGCTGCTTCGCCTATGACGGCCTCGAAAAGCCCAAACTCCCGTGCTTCATCTACAACCCAAAGGCGTTAATCCGAGCAGTGATTGATCGTAAAGTATGCAATCAATTAAGAACATCGACCACTGCCCCTATTAGGTTCAGCACCTCGTGTGTCTCCCGGTTTACTTGGTAAACATAGTCTCCGGCACGCACATAGTAGCCGTTTCGCCGCAGGCCATATCGGCTAGGATTATCGATGCGAACGTACCCATTGTAGATGAAATCCCCGACTCGGTATCGTTTAGCTTGGCCGGGCGGAACGCACGGCACTGCTTTCTTGGCCAAACCCGGAGGACAGTTACCTGCTTTTGATTTCACGAAAACAGGCTGCAGTGCATTGTGCGACCCGATACTCTGTCCAAGATCAAGAGACTGGATGTCAAAACTCGCACCCGCAAAGGGCCCGGCATGCATAGTGAACACCGTCGCCGTGATTGCCAAAGCCGTTTTCATCTTTTCCGCCTCCTTTAACTGATCTTTCCAATTATGATCATCTTCGGGATTTGACCAATGCATCGGCGGAGACTGGCTTACTGCCGAAGTCTTCTGCTGTGAAACTATGGTTCGCTTGGCACAACATTCTCATCTAACGACCTTAGAAACCCTCAAGTTGGAATGGGGCAATTGAAGTGGCGCCCGGCCAGACCAATCCTTTGTTCTTATTTCGTAAACAACATTAACCGAACATGAACAGTGTATTCTCATTAGGTTCAAACAACTTTGCGCATACTGACCAAGTTGGATCGAACGAGACGTATATCGTTTGACGGAAACAAGGGGAACAAAATGGTCAAACCTGCCTTTGTGACTGAAGATCGCAGCCCTGAAATTGCGATGCGGACCTCTAGCAAATCTGCTGAAGAGCGCCTGCAAACCGCGATGAATTCGAGCAATAGCCGCTTCCCTCCTATCGAAAATGCACTGACAGAGATCACAAAAAACAAGCGGCTATCCGAGGCTCACCAAAACGTCTGAAGGCAATTCGGCTGCCCCCCGACAATTCTCGATTTTCGCCCTAAACATCTGAATTGTAACAGGAACCCGTCCCAGCTTGGGGCGGGATTTTCTTGTTGCGCATCGCAATCATCAAGAGCTTGCGCCTAGCAGGCCGACTGAATCTACCTTCCAACTTAGTATCCGAAAGGCTTATCGACGCTCCAGCTTTCAGTTCGTCCTGAAGTGGAGGCTGGCGATGGCCGGGAAGCCTCAGGTCAAAGCCCCAGCAGCGCTTTAACCTGTTCCTCAACTGCATCCGTAACAGGCTTGTTGGCAGCGGCTTCCAGTGCCTCACGTTCGGCCAGATCTTGCTCTTCGACAAGTTCAGTCAACTCTTCCACCTCTTCAACGGCTTCATTGTATTCAATGGCTGCCTGTCTTTCGTCATTCAGAGTCTGGGCTTCATCAATCGAAGCGTCTAATTCGGCTTGGGCCGCTTCTAGCTGCGCTTCGATATCCGGATCACTACCGCCCGCGTCCTCCAAAGCTTGTTCAAGTTCTGCGACCGTATCCCGGTTGGTTTGTACCTCACCTACTGCGACTTCCAAGTCATCCTCGATTTCTTGAACTGTCCGCTCTGGTTCTTCCAACCCTTCAAGAAACTCCAACTGTTCTTCCAGTTCCTCCCGCAAAGGCTCTCCGGCCAGCACTGTGTCTCGGTACGTGGCAATTCTGCCAACCCGCGAATTGGGTGCTGCATTGGCCAGGGCCGTTGGGCTTGCATTGGCGGCGTTCAGTGCGCCCAACTCAGAGGGATGTGCACCAAGCAGCGCAGCCATACGATTGCCTTTTGCCCGGGCAACTGGGCGCTTGGACTCTTCTAAAATCACATTTTGGCGAACCGTTCTTTGCGCCTTGGTCTTTTGCGTTTGAAGGGTTGTCGTAGCAACCCTTGAGGTGGTTGCTGTATTGCGAGCTTTGCCTTTCCCGTTGAACAGATTTTTCAGAGAAAACCCTCCGCCTTTTTTCGTACCAGACCGAGCAGACTGCGATTTTGTTTTCCCCTGTCCGAATATCCCGGCCTTGGCCCCGCTACGGCTTTTGTCGGCCCCTTTCCCACGGCCACCATTCCCAGCCGAGCTTTTGTCTCCGCGATCTCCCTGGGCGCCGTTGCCATTCCCACCGCCGTTTCCATTGCCACCGCCGTTGCCATTCCCACCGCCATTACCGTTACCACCGCCGTTGCCGCCGCCATTACCGTTACCACCACCGTTTCCGCCGCCATTGCCGTTTCCACCGCCATTGCCGCCACCATTACCGTTGCCCGGCTTGGCATAAGCAAAATCAGGAGCTGCGACGGTGGCTACAATGGCCGTGGACCCCAACAAGGCAATCGCGATCGTCGAAGCTTTAAGCAGTCCGCACTTGGTGGTTTTCATTTTCAATCTCCTTAAAACCTCCAGCAATGGCAATCAGCGCGCTGAGGTTGACCACGGTGTTTCGGCAGTCTGACTCGCAGTCGAATCAAAACCGTTGCCACTGATTTAACTTTAGGTCGCTTGAACGCAGGGCTAACTGCTTGTTCATCATCGGTTCATGTCTGGCCTAGTAGTCTTCGATGAAGGTGTTTGAGGGTGTTATGCAGGCCAAAGCGTTTTTTCTGGTTGCAGCTTTGCTAACTGTCTTGTCTGGTGGGCAAGCGGCGGCAGATGCACGCGAACTCAAACAGTCTGAACTGCGCATGGCGACGTTGTCAGGCAGTGCGATACGGCTGAACCGTGTGATCAAAGGCGTGAAAAAAGCATACGGCGGAACACCTGTTGATGCGCGCGCATTCAAAACAGACAAGATTTACTATCGTATCCTGGTCAAAAAGCCGGGCGGGAAAATCGTCAGCGTGATCGTGAACGCCGAAACCGGCACAGTCGTCTCGAACCGCTCAAGTACGGGGCGCGAGATTTCTGAAGCCGCACGCAATTCAACCAAATCCAAAAGCAACAACGCTCAGAGTGCCTCTACCACTCGTGGAAACAGTGCAGGCCGAAGCAATGCTGGCGGCAATGGTAACGGCAACGGCGGTGGCAACGCTGGCGGCAACGGTGGCGGCAACGGCGGTGGCAACGGTGGCGGCAATGGTGGCGGCAACGGTGGTGGCAACGGTGGCGGCAACGGCGGTGGCAACGGTGGCGGCAATGGCGGTGGCAACGGTGGCGGCAATGGCGGTGGCAACGGTGGCGGCAACGGTGGCGGCAAAAAATAAAGTGAAGATCACGCTGGTTTAGCTGTAGTCTCTGGATATGCGAATACTCCTTGCCGAAGACGAACCCCAGCTTTGTGAGCAAGTCAAAAAGCTATTGGGTGCGGAAGGTCGCGTGGTCGACGTGGCCAACAATGGTACAGATGCCCTGCATCTGGGGTCGACTGAACCGTACGACATGATCATCCTCGACATCGGCTTGCCTGAGCGTGACGGCATTTCGGTCCTGCGCGAATGGCGCAGCGCGGGCGTCAAGACACCGGTCTTGATCCTGACGGCCAGAGATGGCTGGAGCGAACGCGTCGACGGCTTGGATGCCGGCGCGGATGACTATATGACCAAGCCGTTCCATATGCCCGAATTGGCGGCACGTGTACGGGCCATCTTGCGACGTCAGAGCGGTCAATTGAACCCCGTGATAGAAATGGGAGATGTCTCTCTGGATACGCGGAACGGGCGGGTTGCCGTTGGGGGCATTCCTGTCGATTTGACCGCGCAGGAGGTCGCCGTTCTGACCTATCTGGCGCACAACATCGGTCGCATGGTGTCGCGTACTGAGCTGTCGGAACACATCTACGAATATGACGGCGACAGAGATTCCAACACGATTGCAGTATTTGTGACCCGCCTGCGCAAAAAGCTGGGCTCCGATTTGATTACAACCGTCCGGGGTCGCGGCTATATGATTGATTCCGCCTAATGCTCTCGTTGCGCCAACGGGCCTTACTCGGAGGTATCGCTTCGGGAGCGTTGTCCGTAGGCGTCGGTACGCTGATGGTGTTTTCCTACATTAATACGCGCGTTCTGGAGCAGTTCGACGCAACGCTACAAGACCGGCACACGCAGGTTGTTGTTGGCCTCAGCGCCACCACGGATGACCCTGAAACCCTGCGACAGTTGGTATTCGATCCTGCGTATAGCACGCCATATTCGGGGCGGTATTGGCAAGTAACGGACAGAACCGGCGCCATCTATACGTCTGCTTCACTCTTCGATGAAACGATCGCCGAGCCTCCGCGCGGAAATGACGAAACAATCATTTGGAACACCTCCGGTCCAGATAGCGAAGCCATTCGTGGCGTTTATCAAAAGATTACGTTCGAGGACGGAACCGAGTGGGGCGTAACTGTCGCCGAAAGCAGGAGCGAACTGATCAACGAACGCAGCGCTGCACAAAGATACCTGCTCCCGGTTTTCGGATTGGTTGGTTTGATCGGAGTGGCAAGTTCTCTTTTGCTGATGTCCGCCATTGTTGGCCCGCTCCGGAAGTTGCGCGCCGATGTCGCCCATCGCTGGGATCGAGGCGATGAACTGACTCCCGAAGACTACCCGGAAGAGGTTTCGCCCTTGGTGGAAGATCTCAACAAACTGCTGCATCGAAACCGCGAGATTGTCTCTGGTTCGCGAAGACAAGCGGCGGATCTGGCGCATGCCCTCAAGACGCCGACGGCTATCTTACGAAACGAATTGGCGGAACTGGCAGACGCAGGAGCACATACGGAGCCTGCGGAAGAAGCGCTAACTCGAATTGACGCCCAGCTTAGCCGTTCACTCGCGCGCATGCGTGCATCAAACACCGGAGAGTTAACACATTCCAGGACAGACCTGACGAATTCGGTCGAACGACTGTCCCGGCTATTCTCGGTCATGGCCGAACGCGAGGGGAAGACGCTCGTTTCGAATTGCGAGGCTGGTCTTCAAGTTCGAATGGACCCCCAGGACATCGAGGAAGTGATTGGAAACCTCCTCGACAACGCTCTCAAGTGGAGCCGGACGACACTCCAAATCACCGCGAGGCGCTGTGACAGCGGCATCGAACTTTGCGTTGAAGATGACGGGCCCGGTATTCCGGATGGTGCCCGAGAGGAAGTCCTTCGTTCAGGCAGTCGGCTGGACACCTCTGTTAAGGGAACAGGTTTGGGACTGTCTATTTCCGTTGACTTATTGAATGCCTACGGTGGGTCGCTGGAACTCAGAACATCGAAACGCTTAGGTGGCTTGGCCGCCGAAGTGAAGATTAAAGCTTGAGAAAACCGAACTGTTCTATTCCGCTGAACGTCACGGCGTAGCTCCAGCTTGTTTGCAATCCATCTTCTGGATTAGCAACAATGCCGAATCGGTCGTTGGTGCGCGCGGCGAAAGCACTCTTTGTCCGCAACTCGGTCGTTCGGTCATTATTCCGCTATGTCCGCTCCCGCAAAAAAAAAACAAAGTGAGCGCCCCCGGCAACCCGCTAGGGGCCGCCGAGGGTTGGGTGTCAGGGTGGTCTTCGGTTAACGACATAGTCAGCCAACCACTGCCAGTAGGCTTCGGCATCCCGGAACCCTTGAGCCCGAGCAGCCAGATCTTCCGCTGTCTTACGGGTGCAACCACCATCGTATTCGGCGATAGCAGCCCGCTCCTCGAACGCATCAATGTCCGGGAACGTCATGCCGGGAGTCTTATCTGATCGACGATAGACCGACGTTGCTCGTCACTGATCCCTGCCGAGTAGATGCCGTAGGTAATCCCGTTCTCCGACCGTGCCGATTGGTGGCCAACCAGAGATGCGGTGAAGTGCTCAGGAACACCGGTTCTCTCACACTGGGTGATGAACCACTTGCGGGTCGAGTGAAACACCAGCCCCGGTCGATCAAGCTCCAGCCGTCGGCGCAGTCTCGCGAAGCCCTTAGTGACATGTGCCACGGTGAGGTCGGGGAACAGGGGGCCAGATGATGGTAGCTGCCGGAACGTCTCATCCAGCGCCGGGTGGACCGGAACCAGTCGTTCCGCCGCGTCGGTCTTCAGCAGTCGCAGTTCATTGGGTCGAACATGCACGAAGCAACCGAGATTGCCCTTGGCCGCGAGGTCTTCCCGGAGCAGCCCCACCGCTTCTCCCGCTCGCATTCCTGATAGCAGGCAGGTTAGCAGAACCGGATGCAATTCACGGTCATTGGCTCCCAGCAACCGCACGACTTCATCGTCAGTCGGAACCGCATAGGGTTGAGGACGCACCTTGCGATCGAAGGGCACTGTCCGGAACGGGTTGACCTCCAGATGCCCTTCATAGACCACCCAGTCGAGGAAGTGATTGACCTGCGACCAGATACGCCGCTGAGTTCTGGCTGTAATAGTCACCGCCCCACGAGACGAGTACGCGACTAACTGGTCCAGGGTCAGCCCTCGGGTCCTCTCTGACTTACCGATCATCGGAGACAGTTGGGCTATTGCGGACAGGAAGTCTCGTCCGTCTGTTCTGGTCAGGCTGCAGACCGGCTGGTCACCATATCGACTAGTGAATAATCCAACAGAGTATCGGACCGATTTAAACCCGCTGGGTCGCAGTTCATTACTACGCCGGGAAAGGTAGGCTCGGCTCAGGTCACGAACCGGCACCTTTACCGGTGCTGATGGCCTGATGAACTTGGACCGCTCCAGATTGCATCCAGAGTCCTCCAGAGTGGCCCGGAGACGGACGAGAGAAGTCTCTGGCTGGTCAACCCAATCAGGAACCTCAGCAGTGTTCTCTGGGGCAGACAGAGTCTCCTCTGCCCGAGCCCGCACCTGTTCAACCAACGTCTCGAACCGGGCATTGACTTCAGCGGCACGAACACGGGCTGTTCTGGGATCACTGGTTTTGAGGCTCTGCTTCAGGGCCTGAGCGCCCAACGCGAGAGCGACGTCAACGGGGTAGTTCCGTCTGAACAACCACGTATGGCCCTTCAGATAGGCATAGCGAATGTGAGCAGACATCAGTCTCCTCCTTTCAGATTTGGAATGTGGGATGGGTTCAGTTGGTTGAGATAACCCGTAGGATCATCTCCCGATCCGGTTCGCCGTAGGACCCAGCCAGTGGACCGGTCAGAGCAAAGCCGGTCACGCAGTCTTCGAACACCTCGTCTATGCGGAACAGATGTTCAGGGACGTCATCGAAGGCCTGGACGACCACGACTTCACCGGGGTTCAGCTCCAGCTCAGTCATCGTCGGACCTCCACGTCCAGAGAACCGCCACCAGAACCAGCGCCGAGACAGCGGGGTGAGACCGTGTAACCACCCAGAGCATCGTCGTAAGGACGGCCTTGGGCGGTGGGTGCAAAAGAAAACCCCCGACGAGAACGCCGAGGGCAGACAGGTACTTCATGGATCAAACTCCTGCAGTTGCTTCTTTATTTAGATGCAGGAAGTTGCTCGATTTTCGGGACGAAGGAGCGAATGATACCCGCTGGGTTGTTTGCGCGCGATACCTGCATTAGCCTGAACCTCCCAAGGCGATTACTGGGTGAGGCCAGAGCAGGTCTATTGCACGGGGTTGAGATCGGGGGGGTAAAAAATGACTGATACTGAATGCAACTATCAACGGGTAGTTTCGGTTGAAGAAGTCAGGTGCGCCCTTGAAGAGGCACAGTGCCAGCACTGTGGCATAACCACAAATGAACTAATGTCACACGGGGAGTTGCTTGAGATTTGCGGTGAGGAACTTTGCTCCGACATCTCAACGGGCAAGAAAACGTTCATCACGATTGCACTATGCCCAAGCTGTCATGCGCGGGCACACCAAGACGCTCAGAACAAGCACAACCCCTGCCAAATAAAGGCTCGGTGGAGCCGAGAAGGCCTAGCGTAGCGGTTTGTCGGGGGTGCCCACTTTGCTTTCTTTTTTTCCAAAGCGGACTTTGGTTGAGGGCCGGCTGAATGACCGAGTTGCGGACGAAGCCGACATTCACTTTTCGAACTTCGCTGATGCAGCATCGGTTCGCACACGCGGTGCGTATTTCGCTGCATCGCAGCCGAAATCTTCATACCGGTCGTTCCGGAGTGCCCAATGAACCTGAACCGGGACCGTACATTTGCGGCAATCGGGATTTACGAACGCGGCGAAAGACTTTCCTAGCATTCAAGTCTCGGGCTTAGGTCATCGTTTTTGGAAACCTTGAAACAGGAACCCCACGCAGATCACGTAACCTTGACGGTCTGCAAAGCACCGACTTAACTGATGCTGTGTAGCTTCGTAGGTCTTCTGGAACTTTTGGTACTTGGGAATTAACAATGGACAATCAGGATTTTCCTGCGGTCTATCGGGCGGCGGATCAAGAAGCGGGTCGGACCCAATCGCTCTATTTTCTTATGCTCTGGGCCCAGTATCTGTGCTTGTTTTTGGCAAGCGCGCTGACATTGTTTGCAGGTTATCTTGATCAAACTCTGTTGTTGGTGGGGTACTTCTTTCTATTAGTCAGCGGGGCAGCAGCGGCTTTGGTCCTTGGTGCTGCAAAGCCAAATCAGAACTGGTATCGGTTTCGCGCTCTCGCCGAATCCTGCAAGACACTTTCTTGGCGCTATATGATGGGGGCGGCACCTTTTGCCCCTAACTTCCAAACCTCCGAAACGAGTGCGCTTTTTGCCAAGCGCCTGCATGAGCTGGTGACATTTCAGCCGCTCGACTCGGCGCGGTTGATCCGGATTGAGGATGCTGACGAACAGGCAACGCCCAGAATGCAGAAAATTCAAATCGAACCCTTTGAGAAGCGGAAAGCAATCTATCTAGAGCATAGAATCGAGAACCAGTTGAAATGGTACAAAGAGAAAGCAAAGGCGAACCAGCGGGCCTTTAAGAAGAGTCTGTTCGTGATTGTCTTCGTATACCTTACGGCGATGGGGGCAACAGCTCTCCAGTTCTATCAGCCGCTCGCAGAAGGTAAGGTGCTTTGGGTAGCCGAGCCCCTGCTTGTTCTTGTTGCATCTCTGCTTGGGTATGCACAGGCGAAACGATATTCTGAATTGTCAGCGTCCTATGCGTTGACGGCACTAGAAATCCAAAAACTGCGCACCGAGTTTTTGCCGATCAACGACGATGCAACTTTTAGATCTTACGTCAATATTGCCGAAGATGCTTTCTCACGCGAACATACCCAATGGATTGCAAGAGCTATCTAGCATTTGCCTTCTTCGGATATCTTCAAAACCGAATGAGCTGGCGGCATCTTCCCGACGGGTCCTTTGACACGGAAAGTGGCTATTGTAGCGTCATGACCTTGATCTGCTGATGCCCCTTCCCGAAAGCCGCGAAACTCCTTCCGTCCGGTGACCATGGGCTTCCATTCAACCGCTGCATATAACTCATTTCCAAATTACCTTCCGTCGAAAGAACCGGTTTTTCGGGCTTGAGAGAATTCCAGATAAAAAGACTATGATCGTGCGCCGTGGACAACAGGCGTTTCCCATCATGACTAAAATGGACGGAATCAATTACACCATGATGTCCCAACATCTGAACCGCGCTACCAGTTTCAAAATCCCAGAGAAAAATAGCCTGATCAGCGCCACCCATCGCAAGAAAACGGCCATCGGGGCTCCAATCTATGGCCGTTGCTGTGGTTTTTCGGGTCAATTCGGTTTTTTGTAGGCATTCTCGGGTCGCGGCATCAACGATCACAAAGCCATGCGGCTCCTCCGATCGCCAGCCATAGACGCAGGCATAGATGTCTCGCGTGGGATGCCAGGCCAACAACCTACCGTGGTCTTCGTCGCCCAGCTGAGGTCGCCAATCTTGCAGCGTGTATTGGTCTTGTTCATCCGAAGTTGGAATAGCCGACACAAAGGTGACATCTGAGAATGCTAGATATTTTCCAGAAGGTGAAAATTCCATCCGCGCTCTGTGATCCAATAGTTCTCCGGAAACCTTATAGCGCGAAACCGGAACACCCCCTTTCTTGCAAACAGTAACCTCATAGCGGTCGCTCGTTGTGTCCGGGATAGCCAAAAAGCGCTTGAGAAAATTCTTGCTCCGCGTCCCCGTGACCAACCCGGAATGGGCCCAATGATCGCCCGTCTTAGACACGGTTACACGCCCCCAATCTGGGTTGTGGTAAGTGTCTGTCTTGGTCGCCCAACTGTAGTTCTCTTTATTGCGGTCCAATCCTCTGCTCGTTCTCCGAAAGGTATTGCCCACAATCATCGTGTCACCGCCCGGATAGGATGCAAAATCAAATAGATAGCGCTCTCGCCATCGTGGAACGTTAAATCTCTCGGACACCCAACCATTGTCGAGATGAACGGAGAACAAACGCTGAGATCCACCTAAAAAGAGAGTGCGTTGATTGTGCCAGGTGAGGATTAGCGGAACCGACCATTCTCGACCGTTTTCGCCAATTTTCGCTTCTTCGATTTTCTTTGCATGCCCGGAACTAATCTGATCTTCCCAAGCTTCTCCCGCTATCGGGTCAGGCAGAATGGGCCCCGTCCACTTGACCTCCGTGGTGTAAGGATTCTCGACCTTTTTCAGCCTTGGGGCAGATGACCAGTTCTCGCCGTCGACCATGGCTTGTGCCAACAATTTGGCCTGCGCGGCAGCAAGACCGTCAACGGCATCGATCCAATGATGAACGGAGATGAAGTACTCAAGCCGCGTTGACGGCGCGACATCCTCTATCCGGACAGGATAGATTGCTTTGCCTTTGCTCGACGCCCGTTCCACCTCACGCAAAACGTTGTCCGAAAGGTTCGCCGCATCGCTCAACAAAAGGACAAAACAGCGGGACGCTTCGATACCGCGCATGATCTCTTCCGACCAGGCTGCACCGGGCTGCACGTCGCGCGGCGCTATCCAACAGGTCAGTCCAACCTGTTCAAGCTCAGCGACTAGGCTTTGTGCCCTAGCAGCGTCTTTGGAAGAATGGCTGACAAAACACGAAAACAATAGATGCCCCCCAATGAACCGCCTCAAATTACGCGTGTTATAAATCAAGACACCAAGACGATTATTCGACATCTATTGTCTTGCGACAAGTCGTTGTGGTTTTAAATTGAAAAATTGGCCGCCCAAAAGCGTTTGCCCTGTCTTGCGCCTTTTTGCTCGCTAAGACATTATTTTGCTGCGCATTGCATCTATGGCAGTTTCTCACGCCGTCACGCATCTAGGCATATTGCACAAGTGTAGCGGTTCTCTGTCAGCGTGCGCGTGCAGCGAAGTTTTTTGAATTCCGGTA
>NZ_WQFQ01000019.1:0-13471 GCF_013034245.1 Ruegeria sp. HKCCA4812
CTCCGTTCAGCGCATCACTTTCTGCGTCAGCAACACGTTGTTTTTCAACAGAATCGGCTCAGAGCAGTCGTTCGCTTCACTTGGCATGAACGGCCACTTTGCGGACAAAGCCGCTATTCAGCCTCAGCGACTGATCCGTCAGGATAGAGCCCAAACTTGCCGCTGGAGGATAGGTTGCGAACGTCTGCTTTGCCCTCTCTCTCACTGAACTCGGGCTACGGTTGTGGTTTTGAGCACCGGGTTTCGAAAGGGAGTTACGCTACATTCGGCTTTCAACGCGAACCTGTGTTGCTAAAACTGTGACAAGCTTCTCGAAAACGGAGTTTTCAACTTTGTCAGAGAAGCCTTCCAATCATAATTAGCCTGCAACTCTGCATTGACTTGACGGGCGGGTTAATCAGCGGAAGCTGGCCTACAGAATACCAAGTATGAGGATGAGGTTTCGTGTTTTTTCTGTCTTATAAGTTGAATCTCAACCTCAGCCCGAACACCAGAGGATCATCATCGGTGAAGCCGGGATTGTTCAGATACTGGACATCTGCCGTAAGCGCGAGGTTGTCGGAAATATCTAAGCGATAAAACGCTTCGACGGTGGTTTGCGTGTCAAGGTTTTGATCGGATGGGTCGGCGACCGTCACGCCAAACCCGATCAAGTCGTCATAAAACCCGGGGCGCCACATGACCCCGGCGTTGACCGCACGTCTGGCAATCGGGGCATCGCCGTCGGACCAGCCAAGGCGACCGAACAGCATAATGCTTTCGTCAAGGGTCACATTGCCTGACAGCATCGCTCCGTGACTGCTGGGCACACCAGCGTCATCTCTGTCATCCACATGGAATACACCGAGATGAACATTGGTGAGGTATCGCTGGTCTCTGGCAGGCGTCCAGCCGATCTCACCGTAGGTGAAAAACTCCGAACCGCCGGGAAACCAGTCTACATCCGTCAATGATCCATTGGCATCGCTGACCAAGCCAAGCGCATAGATCTGATCTGTAAAGTAACCTCCGCCAGCAACGCCAAAGCCAGGATCGGGAATGGGAAGGACTGGACTGAACAGAATTGAAAAATTCGAAAAAGTCGTGCGCGGGTTCACGTAGCCAAGGATATCGGAATAGTCGCCGGGGTCAATGCGACCGGCCACGAAGCCTCCGTTGATCCCGGACAGGGCCTGCGACCAATACGCGACCGACAGTGTAGAGTCCGTGTCGCTGAATGTCGTTGCCGTGACACCGAGATACCCAATTTCGCCCGCGAGACTGCCCGGCGCGATATCCGTGCCCAAACGATGACGGTTTTCGAGGATAAAGACGAAACTGCCTGCATTGTCGGTCCCACGATTCAGCAATTCCCAGTTGCCAATGATCCGCGCCTGCCCCGAAGCGGCCTCGTCGGTGCCACTCAGGCTGTCTGAAGACTTCTGGTAGAGCGCTTGGTAGTCGAAGGACAAATTCAACCCAGTGCGTTTGGCAAAAGCCTCGCGCGACTGTTCGAGGGGATCGAAAAACCGATCCAGCCCCGGCAATCTGGAATCCTCAAGACGCCGGAGCCTGTCCTGCTCTAATTGCGCCTGAGCCGACGCTGGCCCCCCAAGCGATGCGGTGGCAGCCGCCTCCAACTGCCGTACCGTGCTGTTTTCTTGGGCTGACGCGCCCGAAGCGATGGCACCGGCAAATAAGAAAGCAACTATTTTGATGTGCTTCTTGGTCATACTCGTCCTTCGTTTAGGGCGGCAGCGGGTCATTCACGAATCAACCGGCCCGTGCGCGGCATATTTTCAAAGCGACCTACTCTCCCCAATTCGCTTCATAAAGGCGCATCAGATTGCCACCCATCAATCCGCGGATTTCGCTCTCGCTCCAACCGTGCTGTTCCTCCAGAACTCGGGAAACCGCCCATGCGTCGGCGGGCGGGGCCATCTGAGTTGGCAGACCATATCCCTGTTCCGGCGGGTACTTTTCGGGATTCCCAATAATTGGACCAAGTGCGACGGCATAGTTCTCGACATAATCGACGCCGAAGCAGGTTGCCTGTTTTCCGACAAGTTGACCGATGTAGTTGATATGCTTGGCAATGGCCTCCGGCGTAGCCTGAACTTGCCCATTCAGAAAGCCACCAAGGAAATTCACGCATACAACGCCACCGGTAGCAGCGACGGCTCGGATTGCTTCATCCGATACATTTCGAAGGTTCTCGTACAACGCGTACGAGTTGCTATGCGAAATCATCATCGGCTTGGTGGTAAGCTCTGCTGCTTCTATGCAAGTTTCCCATGAAGAGTGTGAGCAATCGACGATCATGCCAACACGGTTCATCTCGGCGACCACAGCTGCGCCCAGCTCGGTAACGCCCATGTCACTCGCCAAGGGGTCATTGTCGACCATACCAGCAGAATAGGGGCCGGTTTGATTGTACGAAAAATTCATCTGGCGGATTCCGAGATCCCAATAGCGCTGAACGTTCGCGATATCCTCGTCGAGCATATCCATGCTTTGCGAGTTCAGCATCACAGCAACAACGCCTGCCTCCTTGGCATCAATCAAATCCTGAACTGTCGTCGCCAGCGTGAAACGGTCAGAGTTTTCGTCAATCCACGCCTTCATGACATCAATCCGTTCGAGAACGGCGAGAGCACCTTCGGAGCCGTTGGATATCGTTGTGCTGAACGCAGCGTATCCATACTCCTCGTAATGATTGGCAAGGCTCTCCCAATCCTTGAGCAGGAAGTCGATACTCTCGAACCCGGGCGAGCCGACCGCAAGCGCATCGATCATTAGGGCGTCGACATACCGCTCCCGATATGCCAAATCGCCCTGCCTCGCCTCATCCCCGCGGGGATCAGCCATTTCCACAAGTTTCTCGATACGCGCGGCGATTTCCTCTTCGCTTGGCGGTGCTTGTGCAAAAACCGGACCGCTCAAAACCACCGCTGCAAGAGCAAGTTTGGTAACCTTTTTCATGCTTTCATCTCCTTTTTCACGACCCGTTACTTCAGATCATCCTGCGCTTTGATCTCAGGTACGCGGGACAACGCTTCGGCCATGTCCGCGCTGCTCATCAGTTCGATCATCTGGTAGTCATCGAGCAGCCCATCCCCAAGACGGCTGACGTAAAACGCCTGAATGAACGTAGGATCGTCAGGTAGCGAAACGGTGATGTAGTTTTTCCCGTTTCCGAGGCCCCAGTAGTAACTGAGAAGCTCCCCGCCAAGCGCCTCAATTCCACCTTTGACGCTAGCTGCGCGATCACCTGGATTTGCGATCTGCATTTCCCACGCGGCACTGTTGGACGTGCCGATGAAGAGAAATGTGCGCATGTTTTGGCTGTCTTCTGCATTGACCAATGTGGCGTATCCCGCCAGAAGAGCGCCCAGCATAAGATGTTTCATTGTGCGTCCTTTCAATGCTGAGCCTGCGGCGAGACGAAACAGGCTACTGTTTGGATGCTCGCGCCAAAAAAGGCGCGATCCGGCGCAGGCATAGGCAGAGTACAAAAAACCTCTGCTTATCACTCCAGCGTGTTCTTGTAGATCACGCCGTCTTTCATGATCATTCGAATGCTTGGGACATCCTGCCCGCGTGGCGGCGCATCAAACCATGTGTCCACCGCGCCGATGGCCGAGATGTCTTCAAGTGGGTTCCCGTCTACGATCAGAATGTCGGCGTAGGCGCCTTCTTCGATCACACCAAGCTTGCCTTCAGGGTAAGGGTTTCCTCGCCCGGTCAGCGCCGCCAGTTCGCCACCATTTGAGGTCATCATCTGCAATGCCCAGAGGTTGCCAAACTCACGCGCGACAAACGCCTTCGTAAAATCCATTGACTGGCGATAAGGGACACCCGTGAGAAGCACGTAATCGGAATCGAACACCATCTTCGGCTTGTATTTTTTTACAAGATCCATCAGCTGCTTGCTGTTTTCCCGCAACCACAGAAACTTCGCCGTCGGCGGGAAAGTCGGGTCCTGATGCATCGGGTGTTCCAGAGCTTCGGGCGCAAGCGCAGTCAGGTTGGGCGAAAAGAACGCCTCTTTTTCGACCAGCTTCTGCATCGTCGGTTCGGTAATGGTCAGGCCGTGGTCTACCACTTTGACACCAAGATCGAGCGCACGGGACAGGTCGCTGTCCATAAATACGTGCATAGCGACGTATGAGTCCATATCGCCTGCAACCTCTACTGCGGCAGAAATCTCTTCGTTTGTGAAAGCAGACTGATATATCGGGTCCTTGATCGATGTCACGCCACCGCTGACCATGATCTTGAGATAGTTTGCCCCTAAAGCAAAATTCCTCCTCGCACCCTGAAGCACCTCGGCGGGCCCGTCCACCAATCTGGTGATCTCCAGTCGCTCAAGATTGCTCTCGTTCTTGCGCTGACCAGCGATACCCCAGTCGCCGTGTCCGCCCGTTTGGCTAAGGCATGCGCCGGAGGAATAAATTCTTGGGCCGGGAAGTGATCCTTCATCAATAACCGCTCTCAGCCCACCATGAGCGCCGCACATATCGCGAACCGTTGTAAAGCCCATCGCCAACATTTCCTGCGCGAATGCGGCAGCACGTGCGCCAATCTCTTCCCATGTGGTGTCCTGAAGCCCCGGGATAGTCCCGTTCTTGTACATGTTCACATGCACATGGCTGTCGATAAGCCCAGGCATGAGCGTACGACCGTCTCCGTCAATGACGGTCACATCCACTTCTTTGGTCTCGATGCCGCGTTCCGTTTGAACGGTGAAGGAGTAGCCGTCGATGCCGCCGACTGGATCAGGCAACCGCTTGGATCCCCCGGTGCGCACATCGACTTCCCACTTCCCGCCCTCAGGAATGTCAGCGTCAATCTTGTGAATCTTGTTGCCTACCACGAGCACGTCGACGTCCTTGAGGCCGTCATTCACTCCATCAAAAACCATCACATTCTTGAAGAGTGTAACAGGGGGGATGTCACCTGTGGCCTCTTGTGCAAAAGCCGCGCTTGTTGTGAGAGCCAGTGCGCTCGCCATCATTGTAGATTTGCCGAGGTATTTCATAGGCTTCCTTTCCCTTCCGCTATCGGGGTGCGCGGGGTGCCGAGGTTAATTCACCCCGCGCGACACTCAATCGAGTGTATTCTTGTAAATCACGCCGTTTTTCATGATGATTTTCAGATTGGCGTCCGGCTCGGCCAGCAGCAGGATGTCCTCCAGCGGGTTGCCATCGACCAGCAGAAGATCGGCATAGGCACCTTCCTCGACCACGCCGAGGGGGCCGTCTTGATACGGGTTGTTCAAGCCGGTCAGTTGGTTCATGCGGGCGCCGTTCGACGTTGCGATGCGCAGAATGTCATATGCGCTGAAACCCGCTTCGTGCAGATACCCGATTTCGTCGTTCATCTTCTTGTCTTGCTCAAGCGTCTGATCCCAGTTGTTCACAAGGTCTGTGCCCAGTGTGTAGAGATGAATCATGCCCGGCGTCGTCTGGATCACTTCGATCATATTGGCCGCAGCATCCCGCACACTTTTCCATTTCACGAAGGACGCTGGCGTGTAAAAGGCTTCCGCTTGTTCGGTGGTCACCGAGTAGACCGGGGCCACCGCCGTCGCGAACATGATCTGCTTTTCGACCATGATCTCGGCAGCCTCCTTGGTTAGGAACGGGATGTGTTCAATCGTCTTGGCACCATTGTCGATGCAGTTGCGTATCGCCTGTTCGGTGAACACATGGCAGGTGACATAGGTGCCCCACTGCGCGGCCGTTTTGACCGCCATCTGAATCTCGTCAGCCTGATACTGAAGTGAGTGCAGCGGATCGAACTCTGACGTAACCCCGCCGCTGACCATGATCTTGATCTGGGTGGCCCCGCGACGCAGGTTTTCACGCACAGCCATTCGGATTTGCTCAGGTCCGTCGGCGATAAAGCTCATGTCCGTTTCGACCCAATGCGACGGCCCCTGACCCGACAATGTGGGATGCCGGTCGTTTAGTTTGCGGAAATCAGCATGGCCGGATGTCTGGGTGATAAACGCTTCCGAGGAATAGATACGTGGGCCCGGAAACATTCCGGTGTCAATTATGCGGGCGATGGATTTGGCCGGTCCTCCAAGGTCGCGCACGGTTGTGAACCCGTTCATGAGAATGCGCTGGGACCGGATCGTGGCGACGCCGCCAAGATGAAAGGGCGTGATATTCTGGCGTAACCCGTCGCTGAGCGGATTGAATACTGTAAGATGCACGTGCTGGTCATGCATACCCGGCATCAACGTGCGCCCACCGCCGTCGATGATCTGGACATTCGCTACAGCCAGAGGCTCGGTCGAAACTTCGGCAATCAGGTTGTCAACCACCAGAACATTGGCATTTTCGATCCGCTCTTCGTTCACGCCGTCAAAGACATGCACGTTGGTGAAGAGGATCGGAAAGCTTTCCTCTTGAGCAAATGAATATGTTGCGACCGCTGAAAGAAAAGTGGCGACCGTTAAACTTTTGAACATTTTGGAGTTCCTTCGTGGCAATGCACTGCTCTGCACGATTGTATCTTTGCGTGTGGCGCTCAGACTGTCATTAGCATTGTGGTTGAAATGCATAAAAAAATGCTCGAAAATGCGAATGGAAAAATTAAACTGTGAGTGTTCGGGTCGACAAATGAAACTCCCAACTGTTGAATGCTCGATGGCGCAACCTTTTGTGTCCCTTGCCCTCAGCCATGGCCTTGAAGTTGACAAATTTCTTGAGCCATCCGGCCTCAGTCTGAAGGACGTGCAGCGCGGCGAAGCGTTCATGGCAGGGCAGCATTGGTACGATCTGATCGATAATTTCGCGAAGGCATTGAGTAACCCGCATTTGGGGTTTGACGTCGGTGCGAATGCGGCTCTCAAGACATTGCCCAACCTGTCGATCCTTGAAACTCAAAGCGCGTCGCTCGGTGACCTTTTGATATCGCTAGTTGTGGACGTGGGCAGGATTTCGTCCATGGCGACCTACAATCTCGAGACCGACGGTCATGTCGCCAGGTTAGATGCAAAACGCACATTCAAGCCATCTTCTCCACCTGGCCAAGTCGACGGCTATTATCTGGGATTTATGGTTCGACTAGTTCGATCCGTCTGCGGTCCCGACTGGGATTCCAAAAAGCTACATTTCTGGGTTTGCAAACCTGATTGCATACCTGATTGGCAGAAAAAGGAGATTTCGGTACGCCAGACCAATCGCTTGGGCGCTCGCATCGAGTTTCCAGCGAACTGGTTGCTGCTTCGGTCCGGGGGTGGGCAAAGCCAGAATCTCCCGGAGAACGTCACAGGCGCCGACGACTTTCTTCAGCAAACCCGCGATTTGCTTGAACTGCATCTCGACAAGCAACCTGCCACCCTGAACTGGTTTGCCGAGTTGTATTCGCAAAGCCCCGACCGTTTGAAACGCACCTTCCGAGCCAATGGTACAAGCTTCAAAGCAGAACTGGAAAAATGTCGGGCGAAGCGAGCGAAGACATTGCTTGTAAACAGCCAACTTTCGATAAAAGAAATTGGTGAAAGTGTTGGGCTTCTGGACCAACCCAGTTTTCACAGGAGTTTCAAGCGATGGACCGGGATGACTCCGAATGAATTCAAGAAACGCAATCAGATATGCAACTCTGACTGATCGTTAAGCTAAAGATTACCGCTCCAAGATTCATAAGCGACGACGCAAGTCCCAACTTACTGCAGGCGTTGGCTCGCTTCGGATATCCGGCGTTTTTCCGTGGGACTTCAACGCCGCGAAAAGCGTAAAGACTCGGCCATACCGACTCAACAGGCTTCTCACGGGCGTTTCGGATATGGGCTGATACGGCCCCCGCAGCTTTCAAACGATCCAACAAATACGCTAAGCCCGCGAACGAAGCGCACTTCTGGAAAGCGGTCATTGATCAAATGGTGGCTTTGTCCCGCTTATGGGGATTTGCATAGTTTAGTTGCGAATGTCCGGTTTGGGCTGCGAGCGGCCACCGATGCGAAAAGCGGCGAATGGCCGTACCGAGCCCACTTTGACCGATGCTGCTCGATGCCCCAATGACAGCAATGCGCAGAAAGCTGACTTTGCAAAGTCACAGTCTCCACTTCAAGCAGCACTTCAATGCTTGGTGGGCGCCAGATTGATAATCGTATTAAGCAATTTCATTTAAGTATTACTGCATGACATTCTGTTTTATCCACAGTCTGGGCACGTAACACACTGGCTTTCATATGCTTAAGACAGGCGGTTTTTAATTCGAATTTGCTTCACGCGCAGCTTTGGCTCGAAAACTTGCCAATTTTGACGCGTCAAATTTTGCAGCCCCGGAACCTAATTTTCCAATGGCGCTTGGATCGTTGACCTCATCCGCGTCAGTGAACTTCCAACCATAAGCTGGGAGATCATCGCCAGCCTCTACATACTGAGCTTCAAATGAATACGTTGCTCTCATTGGAACGAACCCATCCACGAAATTCATCGTCCTCTCTGACGGCGAAATAGAAACTATCCCTGTAAGGCGAACTGGCTCGTGAAAGCGTTCTGGATACCAACCTTCCGGCAATCGAACACGAATAAGCTGGTTTGGGTTCGGTGGAGGCGTATGGCTGCACATACCTCTCTCCGGAACCAAGTAAGCGACGTTTGTACCATCAGGATCCGGTGGTGCGGGTATCGCATAGCCCGCCAGCTTTACGACTTTTCCGTCAATTTCTGGATTACCAGCCGTGGCGGCTTTCTTTCGTCGCTCTGCAACGACCCATCGTTGTTCAATCAACCAATCAACGTCGATCCCAGCCTTTTGCAGCGGCGTCTCATTTTCCAGAATTTTCGCTTCAAGACTTTTGCGGACATCTTCGGAATGGGCTCCACTATCCAGTCTGAGCTTTAGTCGGACGACTTCAACAAGACCACTAAGCTGGTCAGGTGTCAGTTCTTTGAAAGGATCTACGTATTCCTGAGATTCTTCATCAATCAATTGGTTCCAGTCTAACTCAGCGATTTCTGCGGACAACGACGTTGAAATCAAAGAGGCAACACAGACTATTCTCCAAATCTTCATGACTTATCCTTTTCAACCGTATGGCCACTTGGATGTTGGTCAATGCGTCATCACCTGCCAGCTTAAGACATTTATGGACACTTGGGCTCTAAGCGAAACACAGTTCAAAGCTCGTTTTTATAGATGACTCCGTCCTTCATAATCAGGTCGAAGTTTTCTTGTGGGTCCCCTACAAGCTCCAAGTTTTCAAGCGGGTTGCCGTCCACGAGGATCAGATCAGCGTATGCGCCATCTCTGATAACTCCGAGTGGACCGTCTTGGTAGGGATGACGAGGGCCACTCATTTCCATTAGGCGGGCATTTTCAGAGGTCGCTATCTTGAGCGCTTGATAAGGCGTCATCCAAGTTCCCAACCTCACAAGATATTCGCTCTGTTGATACGCCTTTGATGGATCCATGAGTTGATCGGTGCCAAAGGCGAGATTCACGCCAATTTCGACGGCCATTGGGTACAGCGCGTCTACAGCATCAGTCACCTGTTTCCACTTTTTGGCACTAACTGGGCTATCCCAAACCATATCGGCCTCAAACATCGCCTGAGGACTGAGCCAAGCGCCTTTTTCCTTCATCAATTCCAGTGTTTCTCTTGATGCGAAGAAGCCGTGCTCAATGCTCATCACGCCGTTTTCTATTGAGGTACGGATACCTCTGTCTGTCATCACATGCGCCAAAACATAGGTGTTAAAGTTCGTTGCCTCTTCGACTACCGCACGAATTTCGTCGACCGAATACTCGCTCACATCCAGCGGATCGTATTGGGAAGAGACACCACCACCAGTCGTGATTTTGACCTGAGTAGCACCAAACTTGAGGATTTCTCTGGTTCTCTTTCTGACTTCCGGTACGCCATCAGAAATCATCGCCATCATATTTTTTTCCCAATAACTCAGTTCAGAGTTGGAGTTTCTTGGGTTTTCAAGCAGCGTGTGAAAGTCGGCATGGCCTGACGTTTGGCTCATGAATGGTCCGGAGGGCAAAATGCGGTGACCGGGGTATTCACCAGCGTCAATCAGTTTCTTGATCGTAAACGGATTTCCGCCAGGGTCTCTAACGGTGGTAAATCCACGCATTAAAGTCTCTTCAGCCCCCTTCATACTGCGAATGGCCACTTCCGACATGTCGCCTTGATTCAACATTAGAACGGATGCAGGGGTGTAGGCATACGTCGTGTGCCAATGGACATCGATCAATCCTGGGATCATCGTGCGACCGCCACCGTCAATCACCACCGCGTTCTCGGCTTCGATTGGGTCGGAAGAAACAGCGGTTATGAGATTATCTTCGATCAAAACGTTAGCATTCTCGATGCGTGCTTCGTTTACCCCGTCAAAAACATGAACATTCGTTATGAGAGTTCTTGTAGAATCCTCTTGAGCGCTCGCCAGCGTTGCCAGCATGCTTGAGATTACCAAGCAGAGCGTTGACAATTGATTTTTGCGCATATCTTTCACCCTAGGAATATCAAAGCATTCGATTGTTTAATTTTAACGAAGGTAGCCAACTCTCCGAGGAAAATCGATATGAACTTTTTTAAGGAACTTGGCGAAGGCAAACCGGAGCTTTTTGCGGCAACCGTACGTGAAGCAATGACAGGAGAGGTTTTCGATGGCGATGTGATACAGTTGGGAAAGGGGGCTGACGAAGGCGCAATTTTCACAGCTCGTTTAGGGCTTTCCCGTTTGTCTAGTATCCGCTTCAAGCCCAATGCATTGGTGAGAACCGCACAAAGTGAAAGCTTCGCTAATTTCACTGTACCAATCTGCGCTTCAGAGTTATGGACGGTAAGTGGCGTTCCTTTGAAAGAAAACTCCGTTTTCTTCAATTTCACTGCATCGGAAACCGAGGTAGTCGCGCGCAATCGAACTTCGTTATGTGGTCGTGTGCCCTTGCAACGATTTCTCAAAGAGGTTCAACTTTTTTCCGGCAGAAATACATCGGATTTTCGCGGACCAACGGTTATCGTGAAACTGTCTTCTGATTTTCACGCAGCTTTGGTGCGAACACTTAGCTGCATAATGAACCAAGCCGATGGTCAATATACCCAGAGTGATTTGGAGGCGCGTCTTGCAAGGACGCTTGCGATCTTCTTTGCCTTATCTCTGAATAGTGGGAATGCACGCAAAGCGACTTGGTCTCAAAAAGTGGGTTTGGTCTCAAAAGCACGAGAGTACTATTCTTCCGCCTTGTCAAAAAGGCCATCAGTGGCAGATCTGTGTCGAGTAACCGCGGTAAGCGCGCCAACATTGATCTCAGCATTTCGCGACGTAACGGGTGAAACACCAGCACGATTTTTTGCTCTTCAAAGACTGGCCAATGTCCATGATGAACTTGTTCAGGCGTCTCAGCAAAAACCCATGGTGAAGCAAGTGGCGCTCGCTCACGGATTCACCGATTTGGGACGATTTGGGAGCCTGTACAAAAGCATATATGGAATTTTACCATCAGAGCAAATTGAGCGTACTGTACCCATTTGACCGGTTGTCTTTTTAGTTCTGCCGAAAACCGATTAATACGAATCTCGGCTCCGATGTAGCAGAGTTCCCTTGACGGATTGCAATGGCACCTCAACGATTTGCCAAACAGAACTATGGATTGGACGGCGGAATGTTTTCATTTTTTTTGAATTTCTACAGGCTCTTAAAAGCGATTGTCCGCTCGTGGAGTAGCCCTAGATTCCGCGGAGCGCTTACCCTTGCAATACTCTTGTTGCTTTCCGGAACTTTGTTTTATGTCAGCGTCGAGGGGTGGTCTTGGGTGGACGCGCTGTACTTCAGTGCAACTACTATTTCTACGGTTGGCCTCAGTGACCTAACGCCCGTAACCGACACAGGAAAACTCTTTACCGTGTTGTATATTTTCGTAGGCGTCGGGGTCTTCATCACGCTGTTTGTACAATTCACACATGCCCTTCTTAGGGACTACGATGAGAAAAAGTCGTCAGATAATTGAAGACTGAAGCAACGGTCTTTCGGTCGTTGCACCCTAGCGCTTCGCTCTGCCGTATGCGGTTAAGGTCGTTGAGAAACTGCTTGGATTAAGGCAAACAAAGCAAAGACAAGGTTCTTTATCATCTTGTCTAAGCAGCTAGTTTGAGAACATGGCCTCCGTAGCACAACTAACCGACTGGATGATTACCGAAGGACGCCGCTCAGGCGACCCTGTTAAAGTAGTTTCGCATTTCTGCTCGTCCTTAATTGAGGAAGGTGTACCGCTCTGGCGGGTCAATATCGGTCAGCGCTTCGCCAATCCGCTACTCATTGCATGGGGGGTCGTTTGGACACCTGATGGGACCGACAGCTACGACGTAACTCATGAAACGATGTTGACGGAAGGGTATGTTGGTAGCTCGTTTGAGTACATTCTGGAGCACAGAAAGCCGCTTCACAAAAGCCTGCGACAACTGGATCCAAAGACTGAGCATTTATCGTATCTAGAGTTCGCTGAGCTCGGTGGCACAGATTACTATGCAACTCTGATGTATTATGGCGACGGATCTCTGCACGGCTGCACATTTGTCACGCAGGAACCAGACGGCTTTTCACCGCAACATCTGGAATTGATTGAGGCAGCGCTGCCTGCTTTGTCTTCCGCTTTGGAACCTGTCACGATGCGCAAGTCAGCCAAGGGTCTATTGCGAACATATCTTGGCGATGGGCCCTCCGACGCCGTATGGAGCGGGCGGATCAAGCGAGGCGAACGAACGACCCTTGATGCGGTGGTCATGTTTTCTGATTTACGAGGGTTCACGGCGCTTTCAGAAGCCGCACCCGAGGCCGATGTGTTTGACGCGCTGAGCGGCTACTTTGATCTGGTTGTTCAGTCTGTGGAAGATAACGGTGGCGATGTTCTCAAGTTCATGGGTGATGGAATTCTCTCGATCTTCACCATCGCAACTCAGGCTGATCACGCCGACCGATGCCGAAAGGCTGCGCAAGCCGCACAAAGTGTATTGGCCGGTTTGACGGTCCTCAACCGTCGCCGCGCTGAAGCGAAAAAGCCGTCTTTGGACGTTGGGATCGGGATCAATGTTGGACAAGTCAGCTATGGCAACATCGGCAGCCCTGGTCGACTTGATTTCACGGTTCTCGGAGGTGCAGTGAACGTTGCGAGTCGAATTGAGGGGCTGACTAAATCTATTGGCCGGAGAGTGCTGGCAACATCTGCGATTGCCGAAGTCTCCCCTGATCTGTTTTCCCCTTGTGGGTTTCAAGAAGTTCGTGGACTTGCGCGTCCAATCGAATTGTTTTCTCTCGTCGAAGAAGAGCTTTGATTCAGCGCTGACTTAATTTTGGCAGCATCGCGAGAAGCAGGAACCAGATATTGGGCACCAAGTGTTAAGAGGCAGGTTTTTACCTCATTTGGGAGTTTGCAAAGCCCGACGATGGATGTCCGGTTTGGGCTGATTCTGTTGAAAAACAACGTGTTGCTGACGCAGAAAGTGATGCGCTGAACGGAG